>JADZAF010000176.1 GCA_020852755.1 Bryobacterales bacterium | reverse complement strand
GGCCTCAGCGACCAGCCTGGGGGCCACCCTGGTATGCTGCAATGAGAACTGGGGGGCGCTACGGCGAGCAAAGTGTTACCGATGTCGCCGGTCTAAAGTGTTACCCATGTCCCCGGCCGTTCAAAACCTGGTCGCGGCTCGGAAACCTGGTCGCGGCTCGGAAACGGGTCTATGCGCCGGATCCGGCCATCATCGCGCCGCCGGGCGCGACCGCAGGCCCGCGGTTGGCACTACAATGAGGGCGTGAAAAACGTTCTTGCGGTCTTTTTCGCGGCCTCTCTCTGCTACGCCGCCCCGGGCGCCATCCAGCTGGTCAGCGGCGGCAAGAGCACCTATTCGATCTGCCTTTCCCGCCAGGCTTCCCCGTCGGAAAGACGGGGCGCCGAGGAATTCCAGCGCTTCATCGAAGAGATTTCCGGCGCCCGGCTGCCCGTGGTGACCGAGGGCGCGGCACGCGGGAACCTTGTGCTGATCGGCCGCAGCGCCGCGCTCGACCGCCTCAAGCCGGGCATTCCCTTCGAGCAACTCGGGCCGGAGGGCTTCGCGCTGAAGACGGCGGGAAGGAACCTGATCATCGCGGGCGGCCGGCAGCGGGGAACCATGTACGGCGTCTACACGCTGCTCGAAAAGCTCGGCTGCCGCTGGTTCGCCCCCGGGGCCAGCCGCATTCCCAGGATGGCGACCATTGCCATCGGTCCGCTGGATGAGACCGGGAAGCCCGCCTTCGAATACCGCGAGCCGTTCTTCACCGAAGCCTTCGACAAGGACTGGGCGGCGCGCAACAAGACCAACGGCGACCACTCCAACCTGGACGAATCCACCGGCGGGAAAGTCCAGTATTACCCGTTTGTACACTCGTTCTACCAGATGATCCCTCCCGAAAAGCACTTCAAGGAGCATCCCGAATACTTCTCCCTGATCGACGGGCAGCGGCGGGTGGAGCGCGGCCAGCTATGCCTGACGAACCCCGAGGTGCTGCGCCTGGGCATCGAGGCGGTGCGCACCTGGATCCGCGAGCACCCGCGGGCCACCATTTACTCCGTCTCGCAGAACGACTGGGAAGGGTGGTGCGAGTGCGACAATTGCCGGCGGGTGGAACAGGAGGAGGGCGGCGTTCATTCCGGCCCGGTGCTGCGCTATGTGAACGCTCTGGCCGCGGCCATCGAAAAGGAACACCCGGACAAGCTCATCGACACCCTGGCCTACTGGTACACGGAAGACCCTCCGGCCAAGGCGCGGCCGCGCCCCAACGTGCGCATACGCCTGTGCCCCATCGGCGCCTGCGAGGCGCATCCGTACGAGAAATGCGAGCGCAACGCCTACTTCATGCGCAATCTGCGGGCCTGGTCGAAGATCACCAACCAGCTCTACATCTGGCACTACAACACCAACTTCTCGCACTACCTGATCCCCTTTCCGGATTTCGACGAGCTGGCGGCGGACATACCCATGTACAAGCGGCACGGAGTGGTCGGCCTGTTCATGCAGGGCGCCTACGCGAAGAACGGGGGCGGGGAGAACGCCGAGCTGCGCTCGTACGTCATGGCCAAACTGCTGTGGGACACGGGCGCCGACGCCGAGCGCGCCATCAACGAGTTTCACGAGGGCTACTACGGACCGGCAGCCAAAGCCATGCGGGCCTACTTCGACCTGCTGCACGACCAGGTGCGCGGCGGGCAGCACATCTGGATCTTCAACGTGCCGGCCTACTCGCCGGAGTTTCTGCGCCGGGCGGGCGAGTTATTCGACGAGGCGGAGCGCGCGGCGGGAAGCGGGGTTGAAAGGGAGCGGGTGCGCAAGGCGCGCCTCTCGCTGGACTACGTGCACCTGCTGAACGCCCGCCGCTTCGAAGTGCGCGGGGACTGGTACGAACCGGCCTCGCTGCTGGAGTTGCGCGCCCGCTTCGAGGGTTTCCTGAAATCCGTGCGCGGCTTCGGCATCACCAGCATCCACGAGGGCAGGAACCTGGACTGGGACGAAAGCGAGTTCCGGCGCTACATGAAGCCCTATCGCGTGCACCGGCAGGAGAACGCGGCGCTGCGGGCCGAGGTGGCGCCCGAACTGAGCGGGCGCGTGGTCCGCCTCAGCGGCAAGGGCAGCGGCGCGGAACTGCTGCGCTCACTCGAGACCGGCGAGCGCGGCTATCCCGACGTGGGCGGGCTGGCCGCCTTCGTCTACCCGGATTTCCACGGACGCGCCTGGGATGTCCGCTGGACCGGAGGTCCCGGAGGCGAACTCACCGGCACGACCGCCAACGGCCTCGAATTGCGGCGCCGCCTGATGCTCGAGGGAGCCACGCTGCGCACCGTCACCACGGTCACCAACCGATCTTCCGAGCGGCTGGAAGTCGCGCTCCAATCGCGCGGCGAGTTCCGCGCAGCCGATTTGAGGATTCAGCCGGGTGAACTCTCGGCCGGAAACGATCCCTGCACGGTGAGCGGGCGCTGGCGGGTCACCGGCCAGGTGGTCGCCGAGGCTCCGCCGGAGCAACTGGACCGCTGCTCGATCAACTGGAGCGCCAAAGGGGAAGGGCGCGTGACCTTGACCTTGTGGTCGAAGAAGCGCATTCTGGCGCCCGGGGAGAGCCTGGAGCTGCAGGCCGCCTACACCGCGGAGCCGGGCCGCTGGAACCGCGCCGCGGGCCGCTTCGGCCCGCTTACCGGGATGCAATCCCGAGTCTTTTGAGCTTCTCGATCAGGGTCGTTCGCTTCAGCCGGAGCAGGCGGGCCGCCCTGTTCCTGTTTCCGCCGGTGGATTCCAGGGCGCGCAGGATCAGGTCCCGCTCGTAGTGGCGCACCAGGGTTTTGAAGTCGGCCTGCACGTCGCCCTGGCGCGCGGCGGGGGCGGCGGGAGGCTCCGAGCCGGCCACCGGCAGGAAATCCCGCTCGGTGAGTTCGACGCGGTCTCCGGAACGGATCACGGCGATCTCCACGGTATTTTCCAGTTCCCGAACGTTGCCGCGCCATGGCCGGGCCATCAAGGCGCGCTCGGCGGCAGGATGAAGGAACTTGGGCGGCAGGCCGTCCCGGGCCGTGAATCTGGCGAGAAAATGGCGCACGAAAAGCGGGATGTCCTCGGGCCTGTCCCTGAGCGGCGGCAGGTGGATATGGAAGACCCCGATCCGGTAGAACAGGTCTTCGCGAAACTCCCCCTCCTCCACACGCTTCCAGAGGTCGGCGTTGGTGGCCGCGATGAGGCGGAAGTCCAGTTGAACCGGCTCCTCACCGCCGATGCGGTGAATCTCTCTCTCCTGCAGCGCGCGCAGCAGCTTGGGCTGCAGCTCCAGCGGCAGCTCCGCGATCTCATCCAGAAACAGGCTGCCGCCGTGGGCCTGCTCGAAGCGCCCGACGCGCGCCTGCCGGGCGTCGGTGAAGGCGCCCTTCACGTGCCCGAAGAACTCGTCCTCGAGCAGCGTGGCGGGCACGCCGCCGCAGTTCACCGGGACCAGGGGAAGCGCCCGGCGGCGGCTCAGCCGATGAATGGTGCGAGCCACCAGTTCCTTGCCGGTGCCGGTGTCCCCGGTGATTAGGACGGTAGTGTCCTTGGGCGCCACCAGCCGCACCTGTTCGGCCACGCACTCGACAGCGCGCGAGCGCCCGATCAGGAAGCTTGACAATCCGGGGGCCGGCGCCTCGCACAGGCAGGCGGGACCGGCCGGAGGGTACGGGGTTTCGAAGGGCGTGTGTTCCGGCATCGGCGCAAGCAATCCGGGGAGAAGCGCCAATATTCCGACGCCCCGGATCTCCCGGACTCCTCAACTGCGAAACATATCGGCATTTTGGGCGGCGTCATGAATCCGACAGGGCTTGCACCGGTCTTACAGGCAGGCTCGTACCGCTTTGGAGCACCGTTTTGGAACGCCGGTCCCGGAGTGGAGCACGCGCCCCGGCGGCCCGTGCGGCAGGCGGCATCCGGCTCCGGCGCCGTGCCGCTTCTCCACGCCGGCGCAACTCACTGACTAGGTGTCAATAAAACGACATCGGCCGGCTGCCTCAAGACCCGATACCGCGAGATAGCCGCGTCTTTTCAGGCTTTTTCCCCTATGGCTGTCAGGTTGCTTTAGTACGACTGCCGGACGATCCCAGACGGCGCGCAAGGGCCCCCGAACCGGGGCAGAGTTTCCAAGCCAGAAATCAAGGAGCCGACCATGTCAGTCCAAAGTGTGTCTACCTGCAGAGAGAATTCGGCCGCCAAAACGAACCGCGACCGGATCGTGCTCGAGCACCTGTCCCTGGTGCGGGCCATTGCCGTGCGGGTGCACGAGAACCTGCCGGTGCATGTAGACCTGGACGACCTGGTTCATGCCGGGATTCTGGGACTGTTCGACGCCGCCACCAAGTACAATCCCAGTAAGAAGGTGCTGTTCCAGAGTTACGCCAAGCACCGCATCAAGGGAGCCATCCTGGACAGCCTGCGGCAGCTCGACTGGGCCTCGCGGGACCTGCGCAAGCGGCACAAGCAGGTGGAGCAGGCCACGCGCGAGCTTTCGGCCACCCTGGAACGCGCCCCCACCGAAGCCGAGCTGGCCGAGAAGATGGGAGTCAACGTGAAGCGCTGGCGGCAGATGGCCGCCGAGTTACGGACGGCCGGCCTGGTTTCCTCCTCCAGCCGGGGAAACGACCAGGAGACCGACATCCTGCCGGAATATCCCGGCAAGCAGGAGTTCCGCCCCGACAACATGTGCGCCCGCGAGCAGCTGCGGGGCGTGCTGAAAGACGCCATGCAGACGCTGCCCGAGCGCTACCAGAAGGTGGTCTTTCTCTATTACTCGAACGACCTGACCATGAAAGAAATCGGCGGAATGTTGGGCATCAACGAAAGCCGTGTCTCACAGATTCACAAGACGGCGCTGGAGAAGATGGCCACCGCGCTGCACTCCGCCGGCATCCACTCGGCGCAAGCGTTCTGAACGCCGCGAGAGTGTGGGCGGAGTGCGACCGTTCCCCTTGGTCCCGGCTCGGAAATGGCGCTTCCGGAGTTTCACCGCCCTTGGGCGGGCCGCAGGCCCAGGGAGCGCGCGGCCGGATCAGGACGCGCCTGCCCGGGGAAGGCCGGCCAGGTTCTCCCAGGCGCCGGTTCCGGGCCGCTGCCGCAGAACCCCGAACGGCCCTACGGCCCACACCGAGTCCTTCACCGGCACGATCTTCTCGAGAAACAATCCGCCGGTCAGCCCCACGGCCCGCCAGTTTCTTCCGGCATCGTCACTCACCAGCACATCGTCCCGGGCGGTGATCCAGCCGCGTCCGGAGCGGTCGAAGACCACGGAATTGAGCAGAGCGCGTGTGGGCACCGGCTGGCTCTCCCAGGTCAAGCCGCCGTCGCGCGTGTGCAGCAACTGCCCGAAGAACCCCACTGCCCAGCCGTTCCTGGCATCGCGGAAGTAGACCGAACTGAAAGACCACTGGGCGGCTTCGGAGCGCACCTCCTCCCACTTTTTGCCGCCGTCCGTGGTGCGGATGATGACGCCGTTCCAGCCCACAGCCCAGCCGTGGTTCTCATCCGCGAAGAAGATTCCCTCGAGCGCCAGCGTGATGGAAGTGAGCTGGGCGGCCCAGTTCCGGCCGCCATCTTCAGAATGCAGCACGGCGCCGGCGTGCCCCGCGATCCATCCCTTCTCGCCCACGAAGTGGATATCCCGAAGGTTCTCCCGGGTGGGAACGGCAACGGGGCTCCAGGTTTCGCCTCCGTCGGCGGAGGACAACAGGGCGCCGTTATCGCCGGCGATGAACCCCCTGCGCGAGTCCAGGAACTCGATGGCCCGCAAACGCATATCCGAAGGCAGTTTCGAGGCGCGCCACTCGCCACCCGCGTCGCTGCTGGCATAGATCCGGTCCCGGTCGCAGAGCAGCCAGACGGAATCCCCGACCGAAGCGGCGTCCTGAATCCAGCACGGGGCGCTGGAAGCGGCGGCGGGAACGCACAGTAGTAACGGGGAAATGAGTAAGGTAAGCTGCCTGATCATCTCCGCCGATGAATACGTCCGGCCTTGCGGAGATGTTACAGGCACGCCGGCTGCGCTTAGTGAGAAAACTCACAGCGCGACGTTCGGGGCGGCGGCACTTCATGCCGCCACTTACAAAAACCGCCTGCCGTAGCCCAGTTGTTCTTCCAGCGCCCGCCACAACTCATCCCACATCCGGTCAAAGTCCAGCGGTCTCCGCCAGGGCGCATACGCCGGCTCAACCGGAACCACGGGCTCCACGGGGACGAAACGCGGCCGCGAAGGGCGCAGGGTCTCGTCGTAGGCCTTACGCCTCTCCGGGTCGCCCAGCGTCTCATAGGCCTCCGCGATCAGCCGGAACCGCTCGGGAGAGGACCCTTCGCCCGCGTCGGGGTGGAACTGGCGCGCCAGGGCCCTGTAAGCGCTGCGGATGGTCTGTTCATCCGCATCCCTTGGGACGCCCAGGATGAGGTAGTAATTCATCGCCGCCACCCCACCGCTATTATAGAAACCGTCAGCCGCCGGCGGGACCGGTCAGGTCGACATGATCGATGAATCCGATCACCGCCATATCGATGGG
Organism: Bryobacterales bacterium; assembly: GCA_020852755.1. Classification (GTDB taxonomy): domain Bacteria; phylum Acidobacteriota; class Terriglobia; order Bryobacterales; family Bryobacteraceae; genus JADZAF01. Next base: position 37,746 of record JADZAF010000176.1, on the reverse strand, counting down.
CGATTGCGGCCGCCCCACCGACGTCATGGCGCTGAAGCCCTCGGTCACCAGCAGGACCCGGTCGCCGATCCCGGCGTCAACGGCATCCACCGCCACCACCGCCGCGCCGCGGTCCGTGCCGTCCAGGTTCAGCGGCTGCACCAGGAGGATCTTGCAGCCCTCGTGGCTGGGGTGCTTCTGGGTGGCGACGATTTCACCGATGACCCGGGCGATCAGCATGCGGCTACTCCCGCCGTTTGCCCGGATGCAGGCGCGCGCCGTTCTCCGGGCCGCCAGGGGCCGGGGCCGGCGCATCGCCGCGGCGCTCCACGCGCACGGAGTCCACGATGGCCACGATGGTGGTGTCGGTAGTGACCTCGTCCGGCAGGAACGCGAAGCTGGATTCCCGGCCGCGGCACCAGTAGACCAGCTCGCCCGCTCCCGCGCCGGTCCAGTCGGCGCAGACCAACCGCTTTCCGGAGGGCTTCAATTCGGGGGACAGGGGCTGCACGATGAGGAGACGCTGCCCCTGCATGTTGGCGTTCTTGACCGTCGCCCAGAGGCGGCCTACGACCTTTCCCAGGTACATAGGCCCCTAATCCAAGCCCACGTTGTCGACAATGCCCACGATGGCCGTGTCGACCGGGGTGTCCTTGCAGCCTTCGGCCATGCGCGCGGAGCTGCCGGAAACGCAGATCACCGTTTCCCGGTAGCCGGCGCTCACCGTGTCCACGGCGACGACGTAACCGGCTTCGTCCTGCCCCTCGGGCGAGACGGGCTTGACGATCAGAAGTTTCTTTCCTTCGAGGCGGGGGTCTTTGCGAGTCGCAACAACCGTACCCACCACCCGGGCCAGAATCATGTCAGGACCTCGGAACGCCTACTTGCCGGCCGCGTTCTGGGTCTTGCCGATCGGCAGGATGTCTTCCAGGCTCTGGTGCGGCCTTGGGATCACGTGCACGGCGATCAGTTCGCCCACGCGGCGGGCGGCGGCGGCGCCGGCGTCGGTGGCGGCGCGGACAGCGGCGACATCGCCCCGCACCAGGGCGGTGACGTAGCCCGACCCGATCTTCTCCCAACCGACGAGGCTGACCTTGGCAGCCTTCACCATGGCGTCGCAGGCCTCGATCATGGCTACCAGCCCGCGCGTCTCGATCATTCCTAGAGCTTCACCCATTCAGAGATTCCTCCAACCAGTATCTGCGCAATCAGGCAATCCCGCGGGCCCGCAGCACTTCATCCACCAGCCCGATGAGTTCCTCGCGGGTCACGTAGAAGCGCTGGCCGTCCGCCAGGTCCTCGGCCACCACCGGGCAGCCCGGCACCGCTTCCTTCGGTGTCAGACCGTAGCGCGTGCGCGCGCTCAACAGCTTGTCCACTTCTTCCTTCGGCAGCACCTTGGGGCCGCCCAGCAACTCCGCGACCAGCGAGATGCGGGCGAAGTGCTCGACCGTCTCCATGCGGAACAGCGCCTTGTACACGTCCTCGCCATAGCAGACCGCGCCGTGGTTGCCCATCATGATGGCGTCGTACTTGGGAATGTAGGGCAGCATCGGCTCGGTGAGCTCGGGAGTGCCGGGCAACCCGTAGCCCGCCAGGGGGACGCAGCCCATGCCGATGATGACTTCGGGCAGCAGGGCCAGGTTGAGGGGCTTGCCGGCCACGGCGAAACCCGTCGCTACGGGAGGGTGGGCATGCACCACCGCACGCACGTCCGGGCGCAGCCGATAGATGGCCAGGTGCATGGCGATCTCCGAAGTCCCTTCCTTGCGTCCCTGCAGTTTCCTGCCGTCCATGTCGAGCACGATCAGGTCGTCCGGATGCATCATGCCCTTGCTGACCCCGGTGGGGGTGGCCAGCAGGCGGTCCTGGTCGAGGCGCACCGTAATGTTGCCGTCGTTGGCCGCCACCCACCCTTTCCGGTAGACAAGGCGGCCCACGTCAACGATATCCTGACGGTACTCCGTTTCGGTCTTGGTCATCCGAACAGACGATTGTAGCAGAGTGTACAAATGGGCATCCGTTACCGGGATCCGTGCCGGCCCGCGGCGCCCCGGAGTGCGGCTACATTTTTCCCGCCGGGTGTTCCCGGGACGGATCCGGCCGCTTGCCGGCGCGGCCCGGATTGTACAATGGGGCCAAATGGATAAGCGCCGGATGTGCCCGCATTGCCGGGCCTTCATCACTACCAGCGACCGGGTCTGCCCCTACTGCGACGAGAAGGTGGGGCCGCGGGCCGTGGACCGGCGCAATCCCGGTGAGATTCTGGGCGGGCTGATTCCCCACGCCCGCTTCACCACCGTGGTGATCCTGACCCTCAACTTCGGCATTTACGCCGCCACCGCGCTGTACAGCATGCAGGCGGGCAACTCCGGCGCTTTTCTCGATATCGACGGGCGCACCCTGTTCGATTTCGGCGCCAAGCTGCGCGAGGCGGTTCTGCTTGGGCAGTGGTGGCGCCTGGTCACCGCCGGTTTCCTGCACGGCGGGCTGCTGCACATCCTGATGAACTCCTGGGTTCTTTACGATCTCGGCTCCCAGGTGGAGGAAATTTACGGATCGGCTCGCTTCGTGGTTTTCTACTGGTGCGCAACGGTGCTGGGTTTCCTGTTCAGCACTTTCTGGTCGGCCGGGCTGTCGGTGGGCGCCTCAGCGGGCCTGTTCGGCCTCATCGGCGCGATGATTGCGCTGGGGGTCAAAGGCGAGCATCCCCTGGGGGGCGCGGTGCGGGGCCACTACATCCGCTGGGCCGTTTATCTGCTCCTGTTCGGCCTTCTGCCCGGCCTCCGGGTGGACAACGCGGCGCACATCGGCGGGCTGGCAGCGGGCTTCGGCGCGGCCTACCTGGCCGGGATGCCCCGGGCCGCACGCAGCCTGGGGGAGAAGATCTGGCAGGCGGCCGCTTACGCCTGCATCCTGGCGACCGGTTTCTGCTTCATCCAGATGTATCTCTGGTTCTCCGCCAACGCCTGAGAACCGCCGGGGTAAGGAATGTAACTTCTCTGCATCCTACCGCCCCGCGGGCACATCTCAGGAAAGCAAGGGGGACTACATGAGAAGACTTGTTTTCTGCCTCGGCGCCGGCGCGTTGTTCTCGACACTGGCGCTGGCCGAGACCTGGAACGGCACACTGATGGACGCTATGTGCAAGGCAAAGGAGCCGGCCGCTCACACCCGCAAATGCGCTATGGGATGCGCGAAGAGCGGTTTCGGCCTGGTCCTGTCGGACGGCAAATTCGTTAAGTTCGACGAGGCGGGCAACACCCAGGCCCTGGCGGCGCTGAAAGCCAGCAGCCGTGAGAAGGACCTGAAGGCCACCGTGGAAGGCACCCTGGATGGCGACACCATCAAGGTGACCTCGATTCAGCTTCACTGATCTTCGGGAGGGTCCTGGGGCTCCAAGCCCATGGCCCTCTTTCTCAGCTTCACCCAGCCCGGAAAGACGGGCGGATTCTCCAGCCACACAAGCATCCAGCGCACCATCTCTTCTTTTTCGGTTCTTTTCCGGGGAGCCGTGCGGCGGTTCAGGGCCGCCAGCCGGGCATGGTCCTTGGCCTGGATCACCACCCGCCGGCAGCGCCGCGCCCGCTCCCGGTCGCCGCTCTCGAGCGCTTCCCGGTACGCGGCACCCATCTCGAGCAGCGACTCCTCCAGTTGCGGGAAAGACCCCTGGCGCACCCCGGCCAGCGGCTGGGCCACCCGCACTCCGCTTTCCCACAACAGGCGGCGCAGCGATTGCTCCCCGACCGGCGCCAGAAGGGCCGCAATCTCGGCCCATTCCGCTTCAGCGACCACGGCCGGGTTTCTTTCGCGCAGGTACTCGTTGAGAAGCGCCTTTTGGGCCTGCTTTCGAATCGGCATGGCTGGAACGGTAGCGCGCCACCGCGGCGTGATGGGTGGCCAGGTTGTCGGAGAACTCGTGGCGGCCGGAGCCGTCGCTGCGCAGCACGAAGTACAGGCTGCCGGTATCGGCCGGATCGAGCACGGCCCGCAGGGCAGCCGCTCCGGGATTGGCGATCGGCCCCGGCGGCAGCCCCGCATGACGATAGGTGTTGTAGGGGCTCGGGTTCTCCAGGTCGGACTTGTAGATCGTCCCCCGGTAGCTGCCGTCCAGGATGGCGGCGTAGGCCACCGTCGGGTCGCAGTCCAGCTTCATCCCGATCCGAAGGCGGTTATGAAACACGGAAGCGATGAGCGGCCGCTCCTCGGGGACCCGGGCTTCCTTCTCCACCAGGGAGGCCAGGGTGACCGCGGCGTGTACGCCGGCCGCGGCGCCCAGTTCCTTCCAGACCTGGCGGAAGCGGCCGGTCATCATGCGGCAGATGGCGGCCGCGGACTGGCGGCGGGTCACGTGGTAGGTTTCCGGAAACAGGTAGCCTTCGAGGGAGGGGGCTTCGGGCGCCAGGTCGCGGATCAAGGCCGGCTCGCGCGCCACCTTCAGGAATTCCCGGGCCGGCATCAACCCCAGCCGCTCGACGGAGGCCGCGATCTCGAAGATGTTCCGGCCCTCCGGAACGGCCAGTTCGTAATAGAAGACGTCGCCCCGCGCGATGCGGTCGAAAACCTCCAGCGGCGAAGCCGCTTTCGCGAACCGGTACTCCCCCGCCTGCAGCTGGCGGCCGAGCCGCAGCGCGCGCACCAGAAGGAACTGCCAGCGGGAGCGCACCACCCCGGCCCGCTCCAGCCTTTGGGCCATCGCCCAGCTATCCGTGCCGCGGGGAAAGTCGATGAAGACCTCGCGCTCGAAGGCCCGGTACGGCCACAGGACGTACGCCGCCAGGGCTGCGAGAACCAGGGCAGCCGCGGCCAGCAGCAGCACCAGGCAGGAGCGCAGCTTCATGCGGAATCCTCATGGGCCGGCAGCCCAGCCGTTTTTAAAACCGCTGGCTCCGGCCGCGGCGCGGTAAGCGGGGAGGAAGGCTTGGCCAAGGTAATGTTCAAGGGAGCGAGTCCAGGTAGCTGCGCAGCAGAATCACCGCCGCCATGCGGTCCACCGCCCGGGCGCGCCTGGCGATGCTGATGCCGCTTTCGCGCAGCACGCGGCCGGCTTCCACCGAGGTGAGGCGCTCATCCCAAAGCTTCACTTCCACCCCGGCGTAGCGCGCCAAAGCCCCCGCGAATTCCCGGGCCCAGGCGCTTTGCGTGCCCTCCTCCCCGCTCATGTTCTTGGGATTTCCGACGATGACCAGGCCCACATCCTTCTCGCGGATATGGCGCGCCAGCGCCTCCAGGTCGGCGCGCTTGTTGGTGCGTTCCAGGGTCTCGAGCCCCTGGGCGGTGATGCCCAGTTCGTCGCTGACTGCCAGCCCGATGCGTCTTTTGCCAAGATCTAACGCGAGGATTCGGGCCATCCAATCCTATAATACGCATAGTGGCCCTGCTCGCGCGTTTTCCGGAAGCGGATAGACTCACGAACCGGTCCGGCGCGATCATCGCGCTGGGCGTGGTCATCGGTCTGCTCTATTTCGGCCGGGTCTTTTTCATCACATTCTTTTCCGCGGTCACCATCGCCTTCATCCTGGAACCGCTGGTGGGGCTGTTGATGCGGCTGCGCTTTCCCCGCAACCTGGCCAGTTTCCTGGTGTGCAGCCTGGGCCTGCTGGTGGTTTACCTGCTCGCCGCCGGCGCCTACGCCCAGATCTCCGATCTGCTCACCGATCTGCCGAAGTACAGCCAGCGCATCTCCACTCTGGTGGACGAGAGCCGCGCGCGCATCGAGGAACTGGAGAAGCGCACTTACGAACTGATCCTGCCGCGCCGCCGCCAGCCCGAGCCGCCTCCGGAAACGCCCCCGCCCAAGGCCCGCAAACGCCGCCAGCAGACGCCGCCTCCCCCGGCCGAGCCCCAGCCCGCGGCGGTGCAGGAGGTCCGGGTCCTGCCCGAGCGGACGCCCCTGGTGGACTACCTCTACTCGCGCCTGGGCTCCTTCTACCAGATCCTGCTCATGATCTCGTTCGTTCCCTTCCTGGTCTATTTCATGCTGAGCTGGCGCGACCACATCTACCGCAGCTTTCTCCAGTTCTTCAGCGGCGAGGACCGGGTGGTGGCCGCCAAGAGCCTGCAGGGGGTGGCCGACATGGTGCGCGGATTCGTGGTCGGCAATTTCGTGCTGGGGCTGCTGCTGGCCGTGGCCAGCGCCCTGGTGTTCTGGAAGATGGGCCTGCCCTATTACATCCTGATCGGCCCCCTGAGCGGCTTCCTCAGCCTGATCCCCTACATCGGCTTCCCGCTTGCCCTGGTGCCCCCGATGTTCTTCGCCCTCACCGTTTTCGATACCGTTTCCAGCTACCTCATCGTGGCCGGCGTGGTGGCCCTGCTGCACACCCTGACCCTGAACCTGCTGTATCCGAAACTGGTCGGTTCCCGCGTGCACCTGAACCCGCTGGTGGTGACAGTGGCGTTGATGGGCTGGGGCTTCCTGTGGGATGCGGCCGGGCTGGTTCTGGCCATCCCGCTGACCGCCGGCATCAAGGCGGTCTGCGACAACGTCAAGCAACTGCGTCCCTACGGCAAATTCCTCGGAGACTGACCCTACACCAGCAAACCGGCCGCGATTCTGATAGCGTTGCCGGTATGATTCGAGAGGTTGGCAGGCGCCTCCGGAGCCTTTCGCATCACGACAGGCTGCTGCTCCTGCTGCCGGCGGCCTGGAGCGCCATCGCCTTCGTGGACAACTATTTTCGTCTGCGCAGCGCTGCCTATCGAGCGTCCGGAATCCAGTTGCTGCTCGTGATCGTCCTGTGTTCGAGCGTGGCCGGCTTCCTTGCCTGGTCGGTTTTCCGGGGGCAGCGCAGGCTTGCCGATTACGGCTTTACATTCGGACGTGGAGGCCTGGGATCGCTGGCCGCACTGTCGGTCCTTCACGTCTACCTGGCGATGACGGGAAAACTGGTTCTGCAGGCGCCGGAGGGTTTTCTGTGGGCTATCCTGGCCTTGGCCGCCTTCGCGGAGGAGGTCGTGTTCCGGGTGATTGCGATTGTCGCGTTCATCCTCCTGCTGGACCGGGTCAAGGGGAAGGCGTTCTGGGCGATACTGGCGGGTTCCGCGCTGTTTTCGGCCTATCACATACCCTCGAAATCTCCCTTGCAGCTTCAAGGCATCTTCATCAGCTCCCTGATATTGAGCTATGTCTACTACAAGACCCGGTCGGTGCTGCTGCCCGCGTGGCTACATGCAGCTACCAATACAGGATTTGCGGGAGGCGTTCTGGCTGTGGCCCTGTACTGCGCGGCAGCGGCCGCGAGCCGCATCACCTCGGGCGAAGTGAAGCCTGCACGGTCGCGGACGGCTGCCTCAACGAACCGGTGACAGCGCAGCCGATGCAGGCGCCGGGCCGGCCAGCCTGTCGCGAACGTTGCCGCCCGGCGGGCACTTGACGCCTATCCGCCAATGGCGGACACTAAAAACAGTGGAGCTGATCGAGACTTCCATCTTCACGAGGCAGATCACGGCTCTGCTCAGCGATGAAGAATACGGGGCCTTTCAGTCTCGGCTGGCAGCGAGCCCCGGTCTCGGCGTTCTCATCCAGGGTGGCGGCGGCATTCGCAAGATTCGGGTAGGGCTTGGTTCGCGCGGCAGGCGCGGGAGGAGCGCGTATTATCTACTACTGGGCGGTCCGGAAGGACCTGATTCTGCTGCTCTATGCCTATCCGAAGAGCGTGTCGGCCGATCTGACGCCGAAGCAGGTGGCGCAGCTCGCCAAGGTAGTCAAACAGGAGCTCAGGGATGAAACCCAAGATGTTTGAGGAATTGCTGGAAAGCGTGCGGGAAGGGGGAGCGATTCTCCGCGGACGGAGGAAGGCTTCGCGGCGGATTGAAATAGGGTCCTCCGGCATCCGGGCGATTCGAGAGCGAACCAGCCTCTCGCAGTCAGAGTTCGCGCAGTTGATCGGCGTCAGCGTGAAGACCTTGCAGAACTGGGAACAGGACCGGCGGCGGCCCACGGGGCCGGCAGCGGCCCTCTTGAGGATCATTGCGTGCGAACCGAGGCTGGCAGTGAAGGCGATTCATCAGTCGTAGAGGTTCATTCGAAGGCCGGAAGGCGCTCAGGCATCCGGAAGTCCATGAGGTTCTCAGATCCGCAGGGGCTGGAATCTAAACCAGCGATTCGATCAGAAAGGCCCGCTTGCGCCCCTGGGCGACCACGTGCCCCAGGTATTTCTCCATGCCGTTGGCGAGCAGCCGCAGCTTTTCGTCCACCGAGTGATCGAAGGTCAGGATGTCGCCCCGCTCCAGTTTCAGCAGCTGCTCGACGTCGATGGTAGGCCCCTCCAGCCGCGCATCCAGGCGCAGGGGCACCGGCCGCAGCAAGTTCAGCAAGCGCGCCTGCTCCTGCTCGCCCGACTGGCTGCGCCTCACCGACCACTGGTGATCGAACTTCTGCCGCAGCATCTTGATCACGATCGAGGGCACGCCCAGGTTCAGCCTGCCGGTCGTCTCGCCGATCTGGATCTCGACTCCGATCGACACCGTGGCTTCATTGGGCGAGAGGATCTGGAGCAATTGGGGCTCGGTCTCCCGGGCCTCGATAGTGAACTCGATGCTGCTGACCGCGTGCCAGGCTTCCTTGAGGTCGTGCAAGACGATGCGGAACAGGCCGTCCAGGATGCCCCACTCAATCTCGGTGATCTCGCGGTCCGCCGGAACGGCCCCCTTGCCGGTGCCGCCCAACAGCACTTCGAGAATCGGAAAGACCAGCGACGGGTTGATCTCCAGTACGGCGCTTTCGTCGAACGGCTTCATCCCGAGGGAAACCACGCAGGTCGGCGAGGGCAGGGACTTGGAGAACTCGACGTAGGAGAGCTGCTCCACGGACACCAGATTCACCATCACGTAGGCGCGCAGGTAGGCCGAAAGGCTGGAGGCCAGGCTGCGGGCGAAGTTGTCGTGCAGCACGTGGATAGCGCGCAGCTGCTCCTTGGCGATGCGGTCGGGCCGGCGGAAATCGTAGCCTTCCGAGGACACCAACTCCATAGGCGCTCTATCGGCTGAATCCAGGCCGTGCTGCAGTGCAGACCCGGGGCGGGCTGGTGTGTCCCCGGGGGTTACCGGGCCGGGCAGAGCCCTCGCCAGAAGGGGCACCGGGGACAGTCCGGGCCTTCGCGCAGGGGGAAGTCCAGGCGCTCCTGGGCCTCGCGAAACTCCCGCACCACCCCCTCGGCCGCGTGCAGGAACAGGGGCTGGAGACCGATCGGAACGGCTACCCCGGGCCGCAGCAGGTAGACGTAGGCTTCGTCCGGCAGCCGGCCGGCCAGCCGCTCCAGCGCCAGGGCGTACAGCTGCAACTGGAGCGCATAGTTCCGGGCGTGCTCCACGGCCTCCCCGGCGGTCACGTCATCGGTCTTGTAATCCAGCAGCACCAGCCGCCCGTTCTCTTCGAACCACAAGTCGATCTGGCCGCGCAGCACCACGTCCTCCACGGCCATGACGAAGTCGAACTCCCGCTCCACCCGCTGCGCGCGCGCCGTCCGGCGTCCCAAGGCGCTGAGCTGGAAGCCCTGCGCCAGTCTCGCTGCTTCCGGATCCGCGGCCTGGTCGTGGGTGCCGGCCAGGATCGCATGCACCTGGCGGCCGAACCCGGCGGCTCCCATCTCATCCGGTTCGGGCGCATCGGGCAGATCCTCCAACTCCGACGGCCGCGCCTTCCTTCCCGCCTGCCATCCCAGGTAGCGCCCGAGGTAATACCGGCGCGGGCAGTTGAGGAACTGCACGATCGAGGTGACGCTGGCGGTGGCATCGTACTGGCCCTGGGGCCGCGGCAGCGGTTCCCTCGCCGCGAGGGCGGGCGCCTCCAGGCCGGCGAGCGGCTCCGGGGCCGGCGGACCTTCCCGCACCACCTGCAGCCGCACGGCAAGCTCCTCTCCGCCGGGCGCGCGCAACATCTCGACGCGGGGCCCGCAGGGCTCTTCCAGGTCCTGACCCAACGCCTCCTGCACGTACTTGCCCCACTCCGCCGGCGCGTGGGCCGACTTCGAGAACGACAGCGCCAGGTGCTCCTCGGCCCGGGTCATGGCCACGTAGAGCAACCGCTCGCTCTCGTGCGCTTCCTTGCGCGTCCGCTCCTTGCGGATGTCCCTCATGGGCGCGTCGTCGCAGGCCGACCCGGTGGCCGGATTGTGCCAGCGCATGCCCAGTCCCAGTTCGGGCGAGAAGCAGGCGGCCCCCATGCCGTGGTCCACCCCTTTGTGGAGCGCCGCCAGGAAGACGACAGGAAACTCCAGCCCCTTGGCCGAATGCACCGTCATGATCCGGACGCAGCGGGCCGCCTCCTCCACCGCCGCCTCCGGCTCCCCCTCGGATGCGGACAGCGCCTCCAGGTCCTCGATCATCTCGTCCAGCGACCGCCGCTCCGCCGCAGCCCGCAGCATGCCCAGAAATTTCTCGACATTGGCCCGCGCCCGCGGCCCCAGCGCGGCTTCGTAGCCGGATTCATCCAGGGCCCGCGCCAGCAGCCGGTCCGGGGACACCAGGCGCCTCAGTTCCCGCCACACTTCCAGCTTCCGGGCGAACTGCCGCACCCGCTCGTCGGTCCCGTTCTCGGCCGCCTTCTTCAGCGCCGTTCCCAGGTTGCCCTGCTGCTTCAGCCGCAGCAGCGTCTCGTCCGAAACCCCGCCCGCCAATGGAGAGCGCAGCACCGCCGCCAGGCTGATCTCGTCCCGCGGATTCGCGATCACCCGCAGCAGGCGGCACAGGTCGGCCACCTCCCGCGCGCTGTAGAAGCCCTGGCCCCGGCTCACCATATAGGGAATGCCCTGCTCCTCGAAGGCTGCCGTGAAGGCCGGAATCACCTTCGAGTTCCGCACCAGCACGGCGAAGTCCTCGACACGCGCCGCCCGCCGCCCCGCCGGCCGGCCGTCCTCCCATTCGGTGATCATGGGTGTGCCGAGCAGCTCCCGGATCCGCCGCGCCACCCAGCCCGCTTCCCACTCCAGCGCGCTCCCGGCGTCCTCTCCCAGGGCGACCATCACCTCCACGGAAGGCTCGCGCTTTTCCGGAAACACCTTGCCCGGCACCAGCCGGTGCGGCTCGATTCCCGGCGCGTCGTTCAATATGGCTGCCGCGGCGTGGAGGATCTCCGGCCGGCTGCGGAAGTTCTCCCGCAATTCCACCACCTGCCCCCCGGCCGCCGCGGTCGCCTCCCGGTAGACGCGGAAGACCTCCGGATCCGCGTGCCGGAAGCCATAGATCGACTGGTTGATGTCCCCTACCGCATAGAAGCAGCCGGGCGACCGCAGCAGTTCCACGAGCCGGGCCTGCTGGCGGTTCGTGTCCTGGAATTCGTCCATCAGGATCTGCCGGAACCGCGACCGCACCGTCCGCCGGATCTCCGGCCGGCTCTCCAGCAGCGCCACCGCGGCCCGCTCCAGGTCCGAGAAGTCCAGCGCCCCGGCCGCCGCCTTCATCCTGCGGTAGAGGCAGTCGAACCGCACCAGCGCCTCGATGAGCAGGTCCCTCTGAGGCTGATACCAGCGCCCGATCAGGTCTCCCAGTGCGGCCGGCAGCAGTTCCTCGCGGATCTCGTGCAGGCGCGGGTCCCGCACGTGTCCGGGCCGGAATCCGTCCAGCAGCTCGAAGTGCGCCAGGGACAGCGGGGCCCCGCGCAGGGCTGCCAGCCGCCGGGCCCACTCCAGGATCTCGCTCGCCTTCTCGCGCTGCTTCGCCGTTTTGCAGGCGGGAGGTTTCCGCAGCAGGCCGGCGGCGGCGTCCATCAGCTCCTCCAGCGCCGCCGGGGGGGCGGGCCCTCCCACCAGTTTCTGCGGCGTGGTCCCGGCCGCCAGCACGGCCTCGTGCAGATCGAGCAGCGTTTGCGCCAGGTCCGGAGCGGCCAGCCCGGAAAGGAGCCGGCTCACCTCCTCCGGCCTCTCTTCGTACAACGCGTCCAGTGTTTCGCCGGCGGCCTGCCGCGCCAGCAGCGGCCCCTCGCGCTCGTCCAGCACCCGGAACCGCGGATCGACTCCCGCCGCCAGGGCGTTCTCCCGGAGCAGGCGCGCGCAGAAGCCGTGCACGGTCGAGACGTAGGCCCGCTCCACCTGCGGCCGCATTTCCGGACGGTCCGCGAAGGCCCCGATCAGCCGGTCCTTCAACTGCGCGGCCGCTTTCTCGGTGAAGGTGAAGGCCAGGATGTCCAGGCACGAGCCGCCGCCATACACCAGGTGAATGAAGCGCTCGACCAGCACCGTGGTCTTGCCCGCTCCCGGCCCCGCCACGATGCACATGTCGCGGTCCAGCGTCTCCAGGCCCACGGCCTGCCACTGCAGCGGGGTCAGCTTGAGCTTACTCATAGCGGCACACGTCCCGGAATTCGCAAGACCCGCAGATCTCCGGATCAGACGGCCGCGGCTCAATCCGCCCGGCGCGGATCTCGCCGGCCGCGCGCAGCGCTTTCTCCAGACCCTCCCGCAGCCACTCCTCGCTCAACTCGCCGTCGAAGCCCAGGCCCCAGCCCCATCCGGCGCACTTCGTCTCCTTCTTCAGAGAAATGTAGAACACCCCCGCCACCTCCAAGCCGAGCGTGTTCCGGCAGCCCAGCGCGTAGAGGGGACCTTGCAGCGCGGCGGGGTCTTCCTTGACCTCCTTCACGCGACCCGGCCGCCAGTATTTGTAGTCGACCACGACCGCCTCGCCGCCCGGCGTGCGGTCCAGGCGGTCGATGCGGCCGCGCAGCAGCAGGCCCGGCGCCGCCTGCCACTCGAATGCCCGCTCGAAATCGCTCTCCGGTCCCGGCAGCCACCGGCCCTCGGCGAGGAAACGGCGCAGATCGCCCAGCAGCTGCAGCCGCAGGCTCTCGGTACGGTAGCCCGGGGGCGCCCAGACCTCCCGGCAGGCTTCCTCGAACACCCGCTCGAAGAGGCTCTCCAGCGACTGTCCCTCCCGCTGAAACCGGGCCAGGACCTTGTGGACGATGCTTCCCTGCATGCGCGGGTCGAGCCGCTCGCGCGGCCGCGGCGGCGGCGGCTCCAGGCGCAGGGTCTCCCGCGCGAAAAAGCGGTAGGGGCACTGCAGAAAAGTCTCCAGGCCGGTGGGACGCATTGCGGCGTGGCGCTCTCCCACCAGCGCCAGCAGGCCCGGATCGCCAATTTGGGGAGCCGCCGCACCCGCACGCCGCACCCACGCGCCGCCCTCTTCCCGAATGGTCTCCTCCGGGGGAAAGCCGCTGAGGAAGAACGACGGCAGCGTCTCGGTATCCCGCCCATCCGAGCGCGGATAGCTCATCACCAGGCGCGCCACGGCGCGGGTCCGGGCCAGTTCGAAGAGAAACGCCTCCTCGCTTTCCTTTTCCCGGGAAGTGCGTACCCGGAAGCCCGACGCCTGCAAGACCTGCCGGGAGGCATCGGGAAAGACCGGGTCCTCGAAATGGTGCCTGGGAAACTGTTTTTCCACCAACCCGCACACGAAGATCACGGGCAGCTCCCACTGCCGCGCCTCGTAGACGCTCATTACGTGAGCCACGTTGCGCCGGTGGTCGGGGACCAGGAGGGGCGCCGTGGCCAGCACCGTTTTGGCCGCCTGCCAGAACTCCGCCAGAGGGATCTTCCGTCCCTCCGGAAACGACCCGGCAGCTTCCTCCAAAGCGCCGGCGAACTGCTCGACGGCCGCCGCCTGCCCGCGCCACAGGAGGGCCGTCTCGTGGTCCGCGCCCTCCCGGGGGCGCAGCGGATGCGCCATGCCGGCCAGCTTTCCGATCCGGTCCGCCCAGCCCTCGGGCGGCAGTTTCAATCCTCGCCAGCCGTCCACCGCTTCCAGCCACTCGATCAAACGCCCCGCCGGACCCTGTCCGGCGAGAGCCTTCAAACCCTCCAGCCCTCGTCCGGGAAGCCGCTTTCGCACCTCGAAATCGATCCAGTCGGTGTCTTCCGCAGCCAGCCGCAGCGCCGCCAGCGTCTGCTCCCAGTCCCAGCCAGCCAGCATGGCCTCCACAACCCGCAGCAGCAGCTGCAGCGTGCCGTGTCTGGCCAGGGGCGGGCTGAAGTAGAATCGCGCCGGAATGCCGCTCCGTTCCAGCGCTGCCCGCAGCGCCGGGAGGTACGCATCGCTGCTGCGCACCACGATGCCGATCTCGCGAAATGGCCGCCCGTTCCGCGCTTCCTCCGCCACCCGGCGGGCAATCTCCGCCGTCTCCCGCTCCCGAGTGGCGGCCGAGAACACCTCCACTCGCGGTTCGGGCCGCACCCGGACCGAGCGCCGTTCGCGGAAGCCCATGGCCAGCAGGGCATGTCGCGTCGCGGCGGTGGGCTCGTACAGGGGCAGGGTAACTGTCAACTCGGCCTGGCCGGCGACAGCCTCCACCACCGCCAGCTCCGGGTCGGTCAGGGACAGGAAGCCGTCCATCCAGACTTTCTTTGGCCCGCCCAGGCCTGCCTGCTTCAACCGGGCCGCGGCTTCCCGCGTTCGTTCACCGGGCAGCAGGCAGCCCCGCTCCGCGGCTTCCTGCTCCACGGCGGCGAAGACCGCCATGAACGCCTTTTCGAGGCCGGTGGAGGCCGGCAGTACGGCGGAACCGCAGCCAGCCGCCGAAAGCTCGGATATGGTCTGCACGAGGGAAGCCGAAAGGCCCGGCGAGCCGGCCACTGCCCGGTACTCGGCGAGGTCCAGGCGCTCCAAAGCGCGTTCCACGGCCAGCAGCAGGCCCCAGGGGGAGAGCGCCGGCCGGGCGCCCGAGCGGCCCACCAGCTTGGAAAACGTGGTCACCGCGCCGGGGCGGAACACCAGGCCGTCCCGGGCCAGCCGGTTGCGCAGATGCTCGGCCATGGTAGCGGTGGGCACCACAAGCAGGGCGCCTGCGGGATCCTCTGCCAGGGCCGAACGGAACTCCTGGAGGACCGCGGTGGTCTTGCCAGAACCGGCGGGGCCGGTCAGCAACAGCATGACCTTACAGCTTAGTACATCGGGTTCGGCGGCACCGCGCGGGCGGGGCGGCGCTCAGGCTGTCCAGGCAGGGCCCTGGAATGAAAAAACCACATGTCAGTGGGGCTCCCATACGTCCCAGAACCACTCTTTTATTCGACATTCCAAACTATTTTCAAACCCTTTTCTCTTGAAATTCTCTCGAGAAATGTGTTTTTCTGTACTAAATCGCGGAAATTGCCGCCGGCGGCCGGGGGCTGTCTGTTCCCAGGGGGTCCTGAAGGCTGTCGAGGATCGAGGAGGTCGCGTTCATGGCTCAGACGCTTGCCCGTTTGCTGCCGGCTGCCCTGCTGCCGGCCCTGCTATTCACCGCCGCTTTTGCCCAGACCACCAACGCCCGCCTGGAAGGCGTTGTCCAGGACCCGACCGGCGCCGTGGTTCCGGGGGCCAAGGTCAGCGTGGTCAATGTCCGGACCCAGTTCACCGCTCAGTCCGCCAGCGGGCCGGACGGCGCTTTCGTCTTCACCGCGCTGCGCCCGGGCGTGTACAGCCTTTCCGTCGAGGCTTCCGGGTTCACCAAGTCGGTGCTGGCGAATATCGAGCTGAACGTGGGAGCCACCCTCGCCCAGGTGGTCAAGCTGGAGGTCGGCCAGACCAGCGAAACCGTGGTAGTGGAGGCCAGCGCCGTGACCGTGCAGACCACGGAATCGCAGGTCTCCCGCGCCGTCACCATGCGGGACATCGACACCCTGCCCCAACTGGCCCGCACCCCCATCACCCTTTCGGTGTTTCAGCCGGGCGTGTCGATCAACGCCGGCGACGTCAGCTTCTCCCGCGTGAACGGGCTGCGCCAGGGTTCCAACAACTCCAAGCTGGACGGCATCGACGTCAACGATTCGGTAGTCCCCCGCCTGGGACTTTCCATGACCGCCAACAACACCGACTCCATCGGCGAGTTCCGCATCGTGCTGAACGGCGGCAAGGCCGAATACGGGCGCAACGCCGGCGGCCAGGTGGAGCTGATTACCCGCTCGGGCACCAACGAATTCCACGGCAACGCCTTCGACTACCTGCGCAACACCAAGCTGCACGCCAACGACTTCTTCAGCAACCAGTCGGGCGCCGAGCGCCCCAAGTTTATTCAGAACATTTTCGGCGGTTCTTTCGGCGGTCCGGTGCTCAAGGACCGTACTTTCGTTTTCGGCAACTACCAGGGGCGGCGCACGCGGCAGGAGACGGTGCGCAACCGCACGGTGTTCACTTCCGAGGCGAAGAAGGGGATTTTCCGCTACCGCTCCGGCGGCGCCATCCAGTCTTACAGCATCGCGGCCAACGATCCGCGCGGGAAAGGGGTGGATCCCGAGATGGCCAAGATCTTCGCACTGGTGCCGGACCCCAACAACACCGACGTAGGCGACGGTTTGAACACCGCGGGCTTCCGCTTCAACAACCCCAGCAACAGCATGGAGGACCAGTACACCATCAAGGGCGATCACAACATCACCTCGGCCAACCGGGCTTTCTTCCGCTGGAGCTGGCAGCGCAACTCCTCCATCGACTCATTGAACAGCGCCGACGCCACCTATCCGGGCATGCCGCACGGCACCCAGGGAGGCAAGCGTTGGGGCTTCTCCATTGGCGACGACTGGAGTATCCGGCCCACCGTGGTCAACGAGTTCCGTATCGGCTACCAGAAAGCGGTCGCCGACTTCCTGCGGCCCGGGCGTCTCCAGGGACCGACCATCATCACCAACCTGCTGAACCCGGACCCGCACAATTCCGCGTTCCCGCAGGGCCGCTATGCGCCGGTCATCGACGTTACCGAGAACCTGACCTGGATGAGGAACAAGCACGTATTCAAGCTGGGCGGGCAGGTCCGCCGCACCGTGCAGCACGGGTTCAACGACTTCGGCATCTACCCGGACGTTTACACTCAAGTGGCTTACGGCAACAATGTGGCTGCTTCCATCGGACCTCCCGGACTGACCTCCAACGAGCGATCGGTCTTCGAGCAGATGTACAACGACGTCCTCGGCCGGGTCAGCCACATCAACATGACTTTCTACAGCGACCTGGAGAAGTTTCAGGCGGCCGGGACACCCAGCATCCGCGACTACGTTCTGAACGAAGGGGGCTTCTTCTTTCAGGACGACTGGCGGGTGACGCGCAAGCTGACCCTGAATCTTGGCGTTCGCTGGGAGTACTTCCTGCCGCCTAAGGAGAGCAACGGCTTCCAGGGTGTGATCGACCGGGCCGCCCTGGTGGACGGCGTCAACCAGATCACCGACCTGAGGCTCCAGCGCGGCTCCAGCTGGTTCGGCACCGACCGGAACAACTTCGCCCCGCGCTTCGGATTCGCCTATGACCCGACCGGCAGCGGGCGCACCTCCATCCGCGGAGCCTACGGCATTTTCTATGACCGCATGATGGGCTCGGTCACCAGCGGAATCGACAGCTACACCCCCGGCTTCTCCCAGACCGTGCCGTCCTACCCCAACGCCGGCAACAACGACGTCCGGGCTTCCGAGAATCCCGCCCTGCCCGCACAGCCCGGCGCTCCGGTTTTGCAGCTGCCCCTCACCCGCTCGACCACCGTCCGTTTGCAGAATCCCAACCTGCGCACCGGCTACGTGCAGAGCTACAACTTCACGATCCAGCGCGAGGTGCTGAGGAATACGGTAGTGGAAGTGGGATGGGTGGGCAACCGCGGCGTGAAGCTGTTCATGCTGCGCGACGTGAACCAGCCCCGGATCTTCGGCGAGCTTCTGAACTCCTTCAAGGAAATGCAGGCCTTTGTGGCCAGCAGTTCCGCCGCGCCTTCCGCGAGCAACGTGTTCGTGCGGCTGTACGGAACGCCCCAGGCGGCGGTGACCGCCCTGGGCGCCACCAACTTCAGCCGCGGGCTGGTCGGCACGGTAGTGAATTCGCTTGACCGCACCGCCGCCAACTACAACCGCTTCGCCGGCGCCGGGCTGCCGGCCACCTACGTGCGCAATTATCCGCAGTTCAACCAGGTGCAGCTGGGCACCAACGACGGGCGGTCCTACTACGATTCGCTGCAGCTCAGCGTCCGCCGCTCGGCGGGGGCCCTGCGCACCTCGTTCAACTACACCTGGGGCCACGCGCTCGATAACATCGGAGCCTACAGCCTGACCGGCGGGTCGACGTCTTCAGCGCCGGAAGGCAACGGGTTCGCTCCCCCTATCGACAGCTACAACGCCCGCCTGATGCGGGCCACCGCGGACTTCGACCGCCGGCACGTCTTCAACGGCTCCACGATCTACACCCTGCCGGTGGGCAACGGAAAGCGGTTGGGAGGCAACATGCCGCGCTGGGCCGACGCACTGATCGGCGGGTGGGACATCGGCCTGCTCACCATCTGGCAGTCCGGCGGACCCTACACGGTGCTCTCGCAGCGCTTCACGACCGGTGTTACGGCTCAGTACACCTGGGCCAACTACTCCGGAGCCAAAGGGATCGGTTCGGTGCAACGCAAGGGCGACGGAGTGTGGTTCCTGGGCCCGGACAACTTCGCCCAGTTCAGCTACCCGGCCGCGGGGGAGACCGGCAGCTCGGGACGCAACACGTTCCGCATGCCGCGCTTCTTCAACGTGGACGCCTCCCTGGTCAAGCGTTTCCGGATCACCGAGTCGCACGCCGTCACCTTCCGTGCCGAGGCCTACAACCTCTTCAACAATCCGAACTTCGGCGGACTGAGCGTCAATCTGAACACGCCCGCCAGCTTCGGAAAGCTGAGTTCCACCCTGGGAGCCTACGGCACCAATGCGCGCGTCATGCAGATGACCTTGCGCTACGACTTTTGAGTTGGGGGGATTTGCGGCAGGGGGGGGCGGGGGGGCCGGAAAACCGCTCCCTTGCGGTCGCGGCTCGGAAAGGGGTTTCCGGCCTGCGCCGGTGGGGGATTTGCGGCAGGCGGGGACCTTGCGGTCGCGGCTCGGAAAGGGGTCTCCGGCCTGCGCCGTTGGGGGATTTGCGGCAGGCGGGGACCTTGCGGTCGCGGCTCGGAAAGGCGTCTCCGGCCTGCGCCGTTGGGGGGATTTGCGGCAGGCGGGGGTGTGGTGTAATGGCTCATGCATGTCTCGAACCGCATTGCTTTTCCCCGGCCAGGGCTCCCAGTTCGCGGGCATGGGCAAGACCCTGGCGGACGCTCACGCCGCGGCCCGCGCGGTCTTCGCCGAAGCGGACGACGCTTTGGGATTTCCTCTTTCCAGGCTTTGCTTTGACGGTCCCGAAGAGGCTTTGAAGCTCACCGAGAACACCCAGCCGGCGCTGCTGACCGTGTCCATCGCAGCTTTTTCCGTACTGAAAGAGAACGGGGTGACGTTCGATTTCGTGGC
Organism: Bryobacterales bacterium; assembly: GCA_020852755.1. Taxonomy (GTDB): domain Bacteria; phylum Acidobacteriota; class Terriglobia; order Bryobacterales; family Bryobacteraceae; genus JADZAF01. The sequence continues at coordinate 18,565 of JADZAF010000176.1, read as the reverse complement.
GGGCCACAGCCTGGGCGAGTACTCCGCGCTGGTGGCGGCGGGCAGCCTGCGCTTTCGGGACGCCGTGCGGTTGGTGCGCAACCGCGGGCGCTACATGCAGGAGGCGGTGCCGGCGGGAGTAGGGGCCATGGCCGCCCTGCTGAGACTGCCGGAGGGCCGGCTGGAGGAGATCCTGTCGCGGGCCGCGCAGGGAGAAGTGGTGTCGGCGGCGAACCTGAATTCGCCCGACCAGGTGGTGATCGCGGGGCACGCGGGCGCGGTCGCGCGCGCGGTGGAACTGGCCAAGGCGGCGGGCGCTCGGCGCGCGGTGCTGCTGCCGGTAAGCGCGCCGTTCCATTGCGCGCTGATGAAGCCCGCGCAGGAGCGGCTGGCCGCCGATTTGAACGCCACGGAGTTCCGTGACCTGGAGCGGCCGCTGATCAACAACTGGCAGGCGCGCGAGGTGCGCACAGGAGCGGAAGCGCGCGAAGGGCTGTACCAGCAGGTGCCCAACCCGGTGCGCTGGTCCGATTCGATCCGCCGCCTGGCGGCTCAGGGGGTGAGCCGCTGTGTGGAGGCCGGAGCGGGCGGGGTGCTGACGGGCCTGCTGCGAAGCATCGATCCCGCTCTCCAGGGTGTACGTTTCGGAGAGCAGGAAGACCTGGAGAAAATTCATGCGGCGTTTGCTTAGTTTCTACTTGTTGGCCGCGGCAGCGGCCTGGGGTCAGAGCAACTGGACCGATCTTTTCCCGGACGGGAATTTCACGGGCTGGACGCGCCTGGCGATCCCGCCCACGGCGGCGCTGGGCGGCCCGCAATGGAAGGTGGACGGAGCCAACCGGGTGGTGATCTGCGAGGGCAACGGCGGGCACGACTGGATGCGCTACGACCGCGAGCTGGCGGATTTCGATTTTCACGTGGAGTGGCGATTCACGCCGCGGGAGTCGGGCGAGCAGAAGTACAACAGCGGGATCTTCGTGCGCAACAGCGCCGACGGGGTGCTGTGGCACCAGGGCCAGACCGGCGGCGGATCGGGCGGATACCTGTTCGGCAACACGCTGGTAAACGGCGCGCCCCAGCGCATCGCGCTGCGGCAGCAGTCGCGGGCCGGGCTCGAGAAACCGGCCGGGGAGTGGAATGTCTACGACCTGCACTGCCAGGGGAAGACCATCCGCCTGACGGTGAACGGGCAGGCGGCCAGCGAATTCAACCAGTGCGAGATCCCCAAGGGGTACATCGGACTGGAGGGGGAAGGCTACCGCATCGAGTTCCGCAACCTGCGGCTGCGCGAGCTGCGCTGAGCGGGCGCGCGCTCACTGGTGGTAGAAGCCGGGCGGGCGGGAGGGCAGGCGCCGGGTCACGAAGCGGGGCAGGGCATTGGCCAGCATTGCCGCCGCGGCGTAGAACCGTCCTGGAACCACGACCACGCGGCCGTGCCGCAGGGCCTTCAGAGACGCGTCGACGACGGCTTCCGGCTGCATCCACAGGCGGGGGTGAACCTCGCCGCGGTCCGTTCCCATCACGTCGTGGAATTCGGTGTAGGTGAAGCCCGGGCAGAGGGCCTGCACCCGCACGGCGGAGCCGGCGGCCTTGAGTTCCTTGGCCAAGCCCTCGGTGAAGCTGTTGATCCAGCCCTTGGTGACGGAGTAACTGGTGTGGCCGGGAGTGATGAAGAAGGCGGCCAGGGACGAGACGTTGATGATGGCGCCCCGGTTCCGCGGGCGCATCACCCGGAGGGCGGCGTGGGTGAGGCGGAGGGTGGCCAGGATGTGCAGGCGGTGCATGCGGTCCTGGACTTCGACGGGGGAATCGAAGAACATGCCGCGGGCGCCGAACCCGGCGTTGTTGACCAGAAGACTCAGGTTGGGCGAGGCGAGGATACGGTCTTCGACAAGCTTCAGGCCGGGTTCCTCGGCGAGGTCGGCCGGGAGCGCTTCGGCGGTCACCGGGTGGCGGGTTTGGATGTCGCGGGCGAGCTGTTCGAGGCGCTCGCGGCGGCGGGCGATCAGGAGGAGGTCATGGCCGGCGGCGGCGAGCCGGCGGGCGAAGACGGCGCCGATGCCGGCGGAAGCGCCGGTGACGAGGGCGAGGGGGCGTGGTTGGGCCATGGGGTTGGGGAGTCAGCGGGGCGGCGGATTCGGAACGGGTTTGCAGTCCACGCAAGGCATCAGTGCATGTGGTGGTGGGCCCCGCCGGATACCAGGGCGCGGTAGAAGGTGACCGCGGCCATGGCAAGCATCACCACTCCCAGGAATACAGGAAGGCGGCGGCCGAGGCGGCGGCCGGCCAGGGCGCAGGCGCTCAAGGGGACGGCGCTGGCCAGGGAAAGCACCAGCAGGGTGGCGGCGCCCCACAGGGGAGATCCGGTGGCGGCGGCGAGCGCGACGAAGGCGTAGGTCAGCGGGCAGGGCAGCCAGCCGTTGGCGAAGCCCAGTACCAGATTGCCCTGCCAGCCTTCTTCAGCGGCCAGGCGCGAGAGAGAGCGGGAGACGGCGCCGAGCCAGCCGGACTGCGAGGGCGCCAGGCGCACCAGGCCGAGCGCTTCCAGCGCCAGGACCAGCAGCACCACGCCGGTCAGGACTGCCAGGGCCCGGGCTCCCCACCCGAACGGGGCCGAGCGCATGACCATTTCGCCGAGCGAGCCGGCCAGCGCGCCCAGCAGCAGGTAGGCGGCGGTCTTCCCCGACAAGTAGAGAGCCAGGCCCGATCGTCCGGGTCCGGCGGCGACTATGGCCAGGCCGCCGCACATCCCGGCGCAATGCAGCATCCCGGCCGCGCTCATGGCCAGCAGCATGGGCAGAGTGGAGAGAAAGTGGGTCATAGGCGGTCTACTCGAAAACGCGGTCCACGGGGACGATGGTCACATCGGCGGCGGAGAGCGGGATAGGGAACTTCTCCACCCGCTTGTCTTCCTCGAGAATCTCTTTGGGCTTGGGCGAATTGTAGGTCATGGGAGAAGGGGCATTCGAGACGATGGTCCGCTTCAGGCCTTCGGCGTCCTTGGCCACGGCGACAATCTGCAGCCGGCCGGGGTTCAGATGCCGGCGTATGGCGCGGTTCACTTCTTCGCGGGTCAGGCCGGCCACGGCCTTCTTGACGTAGCTGTTGTAGTCCGGGATGCCGTAGAAGAGGCTGTCTATGGCATAGCCGAGCTCGGCGCGCTTGGTACGGGTCAGCAGGTTGACGTGCTTGGAGACGAAGGAGCGGGTGCGCTCGAAGGCGTCTTCGGGGATGCCTTCGCGGACGAGCCTATCGAGTTCATAGAGGGCCAGCCGCAAAGTGAAGTGAGCGGTGGCGGGCTCGACGGGACGGATCCAGATCTGAAAGATCTGCCGGCTCCGGGCGAGGTTGGGGTCGGGCTCAAACTGGAACATGCCGCGGGGGAAATACTCGATGTAGGAGTAATCGCCATAGTTGAGGCCGCGAGCCTCGCGGATGCTGTTGTAGAGGAGGCCGCCGCTGGAGCGGTGCTGGCCGAAGTAGGACATGGCGAGCAGCAAGGCGGGGTAGTCGGGATGGCCGCGGGTCACCTCGATGGGGAAGCCCATGGAGTAGGCCACGGAGCGCGTGTCTTTTTCGACGACGGTCATGCGCAGGCCCTTGAAGCCGGGCGGGGAAGGAAGCCGGACCTGGGTGCGGCGGCCGGCCGGCAGCTTCTGGAAATCGCTCTTCACCTTCTCCAGGAAGGCGGGACTGTAGCCGCCGGCAAGGCCGAGGATCAGGTTGGCGCGGCAGTAGTGCTCGCGATAGAAGCGGCGCACGTCTTCCAGGGTGATCCGCTCCAGGGCGGAGACCTCGCCGGCGTTGTGGCGGCCGTAGGGGTGGCCGGCGTAGAGCACGTTGTAGAGCACCTCCTTGCCGAGCTCCTCGTCGTTGTTGCCTCGCAGGCTGACTCGCAGGAAATTGACGGTGTCGTCCCTGACGCGCTTGAAGTCGTCCTCGCGCCAGCCCGGGTCGAGTAACATGGAGCGAAACAACTTATAGAAAGCTTCCAGGTTGTCGACGTGCGTCTCGGCGGAGAAGGTGGTCATCTCCTTATCCACCTGGGAGGAGACGGAGACGGCCATCGGGTAGAGGGTTTCCAGGATCTGCTTGTAGGTGAGATCGCGCGTGCCGCCTTCGGAAAGCATGGCGGCGGTGAGGTGCGCGAGTCCCGCCTGGCCGGCCGGATCGGCCGCGGAGCCGGCCTGGAAGACGATGCGGAAGGTGACCAGCGGGGAGCGGCCGGGCAGCGTGACGACGCGCTCCTGAGCGGAGAGGCCCGCGGCCAGAAAGAGAAGCAGCGCCAGTCTCATTGAGCCTTTCCTCCCGCCTGGGCGGCCCTGGCGGCGCCGGTCAGGGTAACGATGGTGCGGCCGTCCGCGGCCAGGTACTTACGAGCCGCCTGGAGTATGTCGTCCGGAGTCACCTTCGCGTACATATCGTAGATGCGGTTGATGGTTTCCGGCGTGCGGCGCAGGGCGACGTAGCGGGCCACGGTCGAGGCGATGGTTTCGCTGTTGTCCATGCGCAGCGCGAAGCTGTACCGGAGATTGCTCTTGACCGCTTCGAGCCGCTCCCTGGAAACAGGATTTGTCCTGAAACGGTCGACGGTTTTGAGGATAGCGTCGCGCACCGCGTCCAGATCGGATGCCTTCTTGACGCGGGCTTCAATGGAGAAGAGGTAGGGATCCAGGCGGTCGGGGTTATCCGGGCCGAAGATGTCCGCCTTCTGTTCCTCGATCACGAGTTTCTGGTACAGGTCGGAGTTCTCCGAGAAGGCGACCGCGCCGAGCAGGTCCAGGGCGGCCGAATCGATGGCGGTATCGGTGTAGGCCGGGCCTTTGTAGGCCACGATCACCCAGGGCAGGGTGGGGACGGGCCAGTCCACATGACCGGAGCGGGGCGCCGTCTGAGCGGGTTCCGCGGGGATCCGGGGGCGGTAGCTGCCGCGCTGCCACTGTCCCCAGTACTTCTCGACCAGGGCAAGGACCCTGGCGGGGTCTACATCGCCGCTGACGATGAGGGTGGTGTACTCGGGCCGGTAATAGCGGTCGAAGAACTGCAGGCTGTACTGATACTGGCCGGGCATGTCCTGAATATCCTTCAGGAAACCCATGGTGGTGTGTTTGTAAGTGTGGCGGTCGAAGGCGGTATCGCGAAGCACCTCGAACAACTTCATGGTGGGCGCGGCGCTGTTCTTGTTGTACTCGCCGAGCACGGCCAGGCTCTCGGTGCGGAAGGCCGGTTCCGGGTATTTCAGGTTCTGAAAGCGGTCGGCCTCCACCTGGAGAATGGTCTCCAGATCCTCTTTGGAGAAGGTGGTGTGGTAGGCCGTGTGATCGTCGGTGGTGTAGGCGTTGGAGGCCGCGCCGGCGGCCTTGAGCACCGCCTCGTACTTGGCCGGCGGATACTTCGCGGTGCCCCGGAACATCATGTGTTCGAAAAGGTGGGCGAAGCCGGTTTTGCCCGGCTCCACCTCGTTGCGGGAGCCGGCCTGCACCACGATGTACAGGGCCACGATGTTGGGATAGTCCGTGGGAATGGTGATGAGCCGCAACCCGTTGGACAGGTCGGCCTGCCGGTAGGGAAACGGGAACACCTTCCGGGCCGGGCCGGCCGCGTGCAGGGCGGCGGCGGCAAACAGCAAGACCAATACGCGGGCCATTGATTTCATCTTAGCGTGGCGCCGCCGGGGACCCTTCAGGCGGGCTGGGGAAGGGACCGCGGGCCTCTTCCAGGTGGATCGCGAGTTCCAGAAGCAACTCTTCTTCGTAAGGGCGGCCGACCAGCTGCACTCCCACCGGGAGGCGGTCTTCGTGAAGGCCGAAGGGGATCACGACGGAAGGCAGCCCCAGCAGGTTCCAGGGCGTCAGCGGCATGGCGGCTTCGAACAGGCCGATGGCTTTCGCGCCGGTCTCCCAGCGCCGCTCGCGATGCCGGAAGGCGGGCACGCCGCAGGCGGGCATGAGGAGCACGCGGCAGCGCTCCATCTGGCGCAACAGGGCGGCGCGCATGCGGTCGCGGGCGGCCAGGTTACGGAGCACGTCCTGGGCGGAGGGCTCCGGCTCCTGGAGCGCGCGGTTGAGCATCTCGCTGCCGGTCCAGTGGACCTCGGCTTCGCGGCCCTGGAGCATTTCGTGCACGGTGCGGGCGGGCAGCTGCCCGAAGAAGAACCACCACAGGTTGGGCGCCCGCTCGAGACCGGCCGGCTCGAACGGCTCCACGGGGATCTTCAAGTCGCCGAGCTTGCGGGCTGCGTGAGCGGCCGCTGCGCTGATGGAAGCCTGCACGGGGACGCGGTAGAAGCTCTCCCAGAGCCCGACACGCAGGCCCTCCAGGGCGGGCACGTGCAGCGGAACGGGAGCGGAGAACGGGTCCTGGCTGTCGAAACCGGCCAGAACGGAGAACAGCAGCCGCAGGTCGCGCGCGGAGCGGGCCATGGGTCCGGCCACGCCCAGCAGGCCGCCGGGATGTCCGATGGCGGGGAAATGCCCGGCAGCGGAGATCCGCCCGGGGGTGGGTTTCAGGGCGCTGATGCCGCAGAAATGAGCGGGAAGGCGCAGGGAACCGCCGGCGTCGCTGCCGATGCCGCCGGGGGAACACAGGGCCGCGATGGCGGCCGCCTCGCCGCCGCTGGAGCCGCCGGGCGTACAGTCCGGATCCCAGGGATTGTTGGCGCGGCCGGTGATGTAATTGTCGGTTTCGTAATTCAGAAGGAACTCGGGGCAACTGGTCTTGCCGAGGATGACGGCGCCGGCATCGCGCAAACGGGCTACGGCGGTGGAGTCCTCCGCGGCCCGGTGGCCGCTTCGGAGCCGGCTTCCGCAGAGCGTGGGCAGGCCGCCGATGTCGAAGCTGTCCTTCACGGTCAGCGGGACGCCGTGCAGCAGGCCCACCGTCTGGGAGCGCATGACCGCGGACTCCGCTTTCCGGGCCGCGGCGCGGGCGCCTTCCTCGAGCACGGTCACGAAAGCGTTGATGTGCGGGTTGCGCCTGCCGATCTGCCGCAGATGGGCTTCGAGCAACTCGACCGGCGAGATGTGCCGCTCGCGCACCAGGGAAGCCATGAGGCAAAGGGAAGAACGGTAGGGCATTCCTCCAATGTAGGGCAACCGGGCGGCGCGAACTCCGCCCGGCACGTTGAGAAACATGCGCCGTGCCGCGTTGTTACACTGATTTTGTGGCTGCTTTGCCCTTCGTCGCGGCGCGCGAGCGCATTATTGCCGAGGTGCTGCGCGCGGCGCCGGCGCCCGCTGTAGAACTGGTGGATCTGCGCGACGCGGCCGGGCGCGTGCTGGCGGAAACGGTTCGCGCGGACCGGGATTGGCCGCCGGCGGCGCGGTCGCTGCGGGACGGTTTCGCGGTGCGCGCGGCGGACCTGCCGGGGGAGCTGCGCGTGACGGGTGAAGTCCGGGCGGGCCAGGCGTACGACGGTGAGGTCAAGGCCGGAGAGGCCGTGGAGATCATGACCGGGGCGACGGTCCCGTACGGGGCGGACGCGGTAGTAATGGTGGAGCACGTGACCCGGACGGCGGGAGGCATCCGGACGGACCGGCAGGCGAGCCCCGGCGATTTCATCAACCCGCGCGGGTCGGAAGCGCGCCGGGGCGACCTGCTGCTGGACAAGGGGCTGCGTCTGGACTTCGCCGGCATCGCGCTGCTGGCCGGGGTGGGCAAGAGCGCGGTGGAGGTCTTCGCCAGGCCGCGCGTGGCCATACTGGCGACCGGCGACGAGATTGTGGCCGTCGATGAGAGGCCCCTGGACCACCAGGTGCGCAACTCCAACGCCTTCTCGCTGGCCGCGCAGGTGGAGCGCGCCGGGGGCATCCCGGCGATACTTCCGGTGGCGCGCGACACTTTCGAATCCACCCGCCTTCTGATCGAGCGCGGGCTGAGCGCCGGCCTGCTGGTGCTGTCGGGCGGCGTCTCGGCGGGCAAGTACGATATCGTGGAAACGGTGCTGGCCGACCTGGGAGCCACGTTCTTCTTCGACCGGGTGCGCATTCAGCCGGGGCAGCCCCTGGTGTTCGGCCGGGTGGGCGAGAAGTTCTTTTTCGGACTGCCGGGCAACCCCGTGTCCACCATGGTCACGTTTGAAACGCTGGCGCGCGCGGCTGTGGACCTGCTGGGCGGCGTGAAATGCCCGCCGCTTCCCTTCACCCTGGCGCGGCTCACCACCACTTTCCGGCACAACCCGGGACTCACCCGCTTCCTGCCCGCGCGGCTGACGCCGGGAGCGCCGGAGGTGACTCCCATCCCCTGGCAGGGTTCGAGCGACATTGCGGCGGTGGGCCGCGCCAACGCCTTCCTGGTGGCCGACGAGGATCGCGAGCAGTGGAACGCGGGAGAGCTGATCCAGGTGCTGCCGCGATGAGGAGGCTGTCGCATTACGATGCCGGGGGAAGTCCCCGGATGGTGGACGTCTCGGAAAAAGCCGAGACGGTCCGCACGGCGCGCGGGCACGCCTTCGTGCGCATGCCGGCGGCGGTGCTGGAGCAGCTGCCGGAAAATCCCAAGGGCAACCCGCTGGAGATCGCGCGCATCGCGGGCATCGCGGCGGCCAAGAGAACCTGGGAACTGATCCCGCTGTGCCACCCCCTGATGCTCAGCCACGCCGACGTCTCGGTGGAGCAGGAGGCCGGGGGGGTGCGCATCGTGTCCCGGGTTTCCACCACTGCGAAGACCGGGGTGGAGATGGAAGCCCTGACGGCGGCCGCCGTGGCCGCGCTGACCGTGTACGACATGACCAAGGCGCTCGACAAGGGAATCGAGATCCAGGACCTCTACCTGCTGGAAAAGACCGGCGGGAAGAGCGGCGAGTACCGGAGGGGAAGATGATCCAGGCGGCCGTCCTTACCATCAGCGATTCGGCCTATGCCGGCGCGCGCGCCGACCGGTCCGGCCCGGCGGTTCGCGAGCGCCTGGAACAACTGGGCTGGCAGGTGTCGGTGTTGGAGGTGGTGCCGGATGAAGCGGACCTGATCTCGGCCCGCCTGACCGCCCTGGCCGACGCGGGGCAACTGGCGGCCATCTTCACCAGCGGCGGCACGGGAATTGCAGCACGGGATGTGACGCCGGAAGCCACCCGGGCGGTGCTGGATCGCGAAGTTCCGGGGCTGGCCGAGTTGATGCGGCTGGAGGGACGGAGGCACACGCCCCTGGCGGCGCTTTCGCGGGGCGTGGCGGGAGTGCGGGGCAAGGCGCTGATTGTCAACCTGCCGGGCTCGCCCAGGGGCGCGGTGGAATCGCTGGATGCTATTTTGGAGCTAGTGCCCCACATTCTGGAACTGTTAAGCGGGCGTACGGAGCACGCGGTGGTATCGGAACGCAGCGCCCGAAGCTAGCGTCGGTAACAATATGCGCCGTTCTCGACTGTTCACGACGTTCCTGGCTCCCCTGCTCCTGCTGGGCCAGCAGCCCGCGCCGCCGGCGCCGCCACAGCAGCCGGCCGAGGAAACCGGGGCGCAGTTCACCACCACGGTCCGGGAAGTCCTGGTGCCCGTGACGGTCATCGATGAAGACGGCAACTATGTGGACGGGCTGCAGCCCCACCAGTTCCACCTGTTTGACAACGAGAAGCCCCAGGACATCCAGGTGGATGTGGCGTTCCATCCCATTTCGATCGTAGTGGCGGTCCAGGCCAATTCGGCGGTCGAGTCGGTGCTGCCGAAGATTCAGAAGATCGGAGGGCTGCTGCAGCCGCTGGTGGTGGGCGACCAGGGCGAAGCCTCGGTGCTGGCGTTCGACCACCGCATCCAACTGCTGCAGGAGTTCACCTCGAATCCGGAAAAGATTACCCAGGCCGTGGCCAAGATCAAGCCGGGGAGCAGCAGCAGCCGCATGATCGACGCGGTGAACGAGGCGGTGCGGATGCTGCGCAACCGCCCGCAGAACCGGCGCCGCGTCATTCTGCTGATCAGTGAGACGCGCGACATTGCCAGCGAAGGGCGGGCCCGGGAGACGCTGCACGCCGCTCAGATCGCCAACGTGAGCATCTACACGGTGAACATGTCGCGGCTGTTCACCACTCTGACGGCGAAGCCGCAGCCGCCGCGGCCGGACCCGCTGCCTCCGGCGGCGCGGCCGCTGCCGCCGAACGTTCCGGCCACCCCGACGGCGGTGATGAACACCTGGGGGAGCCACGGCAGCGCGGCCAACTTCGTCCCCCTGCTGGTGGAGATTTTCCGCGACATCAAGGCCATCTTCAAGTCCAACCCGGCGGAAGTCTTCACCAAGGGGACCGGGGGCCGGGAATTCGCTTTCACCACGCAGCGCGGGCTGGAGGAGGCGATTTCGGACATCGGCCGGGAGATCCACAGCCAGTACCTGATTTCGTATACGCCGAACAACACCGAGGACGGGGGGTTCCACGAGATCAAGATCGCCGTGGCGGGGCGGCGGGACGTGAAGACGATCAACCGTCCGGGCTATTGGCTGGGGCCGCTGAAGTAGGCGGACGGAGGCGCGGCGGGGCGCCGCCGCGGTTACGGCGAGAAGCGGTAGCCGGATCCGCGGACCGTGAGGATATGGCGGGGGGCCTGGGGGTTCTTCTCGATCTTCTGGCGCAGCCAGGCGATGTGTACGTCCACGGTGCGGGTTGAGATGCCGGCCTGGTATTCCCAGACATTCTGCAACAGTTCCTCGCGGGAGAGCACTTTGCCGCGATGGTCGATGAGGTAGTGCAGCAACTGCAGTTCCTTGCCCGCCAGGCTGAGCGGCGTTCCCCCCTTGAGCAATTCCGCCTTCTCGAAGTCCACCTCGATGTCGCCGAAGCGGAAGCGGACCACGGGGGTGAGCTTGTCCTTCCGGACGCGGCGCAGGAGGGCCTCGACGCGGGCCAGGAGTTCGGCGGGATCGAAAGGCTTGGCGAGGTAGTCGTCGGCGCCGAGCCTCAGGCCCACCACGCGATCGACCACCTGAGTTTTGGCGGTGAGCATGAGGATGGCTACATCGGAGCCTTTCTGGCGAAGCTCGCGGCAGACCTCGAAACCGTTCTTGCCGGGGAGCATGACGTCCAGGATGATCAGGTCGAAGTGTTGGGAGCCGGCCTTGGCAAGGCCCTGGGGCCCGTCCGGGGCGGAGTCCACCTGGTAGCCTTCCGCGGCAAGGAGGTCGGACAGGGTCAGGACCAGGCCCGGCTCATCTTCCACGAGCAGAATCCGCGAACTCACGGCAACATCCTTCTAAACGATAGAACGAACGCGGGAGGAGCGCCAGTTTCGGGGTGGCGGCCGGCCTGCGTTAAGTTTCGGTTAACCCCAGGTCAAGTTTTGTAAAGAAAGCCCGCGGAGGCCGGAAACACGGAGACCTGATGCGGACCCGCCTCGTCTTATGGGCATGCGGCAACGCTCGGTCCGGCCTTCCGGTCATGCAGTCGATGACACCCCCAATACCGGAACGGCCGGACTGATGCGGAGCTCTGAGCGGGGCGCGGGAGACCGCGCTTCTGACACGGCGAACGAAGACAAAAAGGAGACGAATCGCATGATGAAGCAGTTGACGACCCTGGTGATGGCCGGTGCTTTGATGCTGCAGGCGCAGGGCCCGGTGGGGCCCCCGCCGCAGGGCCCGCGGCAGGCCGGCGCCGTGAAGGACTACCTGGGCCTGACGGAGGACCAGATCACCCAGCTGAATGACCTGCGCCGCGCGGAGAGGCAGGCGAACCAGGCGGTGTTTGAGCAGCTGGCCGGGAAGCAGAAGAGCCTGCGCGAGCTGCTGCAGGGCGGCAGCAGCGACGCAGCCGCCATCGGCAAGCTGCAGCTGGAAATCGAGACCCTGCGCAAGCAGCTGGAGCAGAGCCGGGCCCGCCTGCGGGATCAGGCCCGGGCGGTGCTCAACGCCTCCCAGCAGGCCAAGCTCAAGACGCTGGAGGAAGCGGCCGCGCTGCAACCCGCCATCGCGGGCGCGGGCGCGTTGAATCTTCTGGACATGCCCGGACCGCGGGGCGGCATGATGGGCGGCGGGCCGGGCTCCGGTTTCGGCGGGCGCCGGCAGCCGGCCATGCGGTAGGGCGAAACGCCGCACGGGCCCGGGCAGACCTGCCCGGGCCCTCAAGCACCGGGCAGAGAGGAAGACTCCCATGAGCGAAAACGAAGACCGGTTCCGCTATCGCTGGTTCCAGGCGCTCCTGGCGTTCGGCGGGATGCTGGCCGTGCTGCTGTTCGCCAACTCCGTGTTCAACTACGTCTGGATGACCCGCCGGATGGGCGTGGAACAGGCCCGGCAGGAAATGCGGCGGCAGGTGGTGGCGCTGGAGCGGCAGATGCGGCAGACGGGCGCCGTGCCGCTGGCCTCGCGCATTCAGGAGATGGCGAAGAACAGCGACGGCCGGATCGCCTGGGTCGAGGTCAGGGACCGCAAGGGCCAAACCCTGGCGCGCAGCGGGTCGAACCCCGGCCCCTCGTTTTCGCCCGAGCGGATCCGTTCCCGGCTGAGCAACCGGGAGCCGGTCATGACGGTGCGGCGCACCGGATCGGGCGAGGCGGTGGTGGAAATGTTCCCGATCCGCCTCGGCGGCGCGGGAGGCGCCTCGTTCGGCATGCTGGAAATCGCCATGCCGGTTGGCGGCGACGCGGTGCCCTGGCCGGTCCGCAGGAACCTGATCATCAACTGCTCGGCGGCCCTGGCTTTGCTGGTCGCGCTGGCGCTGATCGGTCTGCGATTCCGTGCGTACCTGGCGAGCAGGAAGCTCGAGCAGCAGCTCGAGATCGCCCGCGAGGTGCAGCGCAGCCTGCTGCCGGGGCCCGGGCAGGTGGAGCACGTGGAACTGGCCGCGGAGTGTCTTCCGGCCAGCCAGGTCGGGGGCGACTTCTTCGACGTGTTTCCGGCCGGGGACAAGGCGACGGCGCTGGTGCTGGGGGACGTGTCGGGCAAAGGGATGCCGGCCGCGCTGCTGATGGGCGTGCTGCACGGTGCGGTGCGGTCCGGCCACTGGGCGGGGCCGGCGCGGGAGCACGAGGCGGCCTCGCGGCGGTTGAACCGGCTGCTGTGCGAGCGGTCGGCCGGGCCGCGCTTCACCAGCCTGTTCTGGTCCTACTACGACGCCGACACGAAGCTTCTGCGGTATGTGAATGCCGGGCACTGGCCGCCGCTGCTGGTGACCGGGCGGAGCGGGCGTACGGAAGTGATGCGGCTGGAGGATGGGGGTCCGGTGATGGGCCTGCTGCCGGATGCCGCTTACAGCCAGGGCACCGTGAGGCTGGCTCCGGGCGATCTGCTGATTCTCTATTCGGACGGGCTGATCGAGGCGGCGAATGCGGCCGGCGAGGAGTTCGGCGAGGAGCGCCTGCTGCGGCTGGCGATGGGGAGCGGAGGCAAAAGCTGCGAGGAGATCCGGAGGGAAGTGCTGGACCGGCTGCGGGAGTTCGCGGGCGCGGCGCCGTTTGCGGATGACCTGACCCTGGTGGCGGCGCGTTTCGAGCCGGCGGCCATATCGGCGGAGGCAGCAGCCGAGCTGGAGCGTACGGCGGCGTAGCGGCAGCCGCAGCCGCCCGTGCTGGTCTTTCGGACGGGAGCTGTCAGCGAACAGCGGTCGGCGATCAGCTTCTCGACCAGCGCACTCAGCATGCGTGTCAGTTCGACGGCACGCCGCTTCGATCTGGCCAAGCTGTCAGCGGTCAGCGGAGAGCGGTCAGCCGGGCCACTGGATGGGAATGCGGCGCTGCTGCAAAAGCTGATCGCTGATCGCTGATCGCTGATCGCTGACAGCTCCCGTCCTCGAGATTTCAAGTATCCTTGGCCATCGTTAGTCGGTTTCGGCGACAACTCCGTGTTCCACCCGGCGGTGGGCCGGGGTTTTCCTTTGCCACCAGCGGGCGAAGCCGGCGCCGATGTCGTCCAGGAAGGTGTAGACCACCGGGACAGCGATCAGGGTGAGCAGGGTGGAGGTGATCAGGCCGCCGATTACCGCGCGGGCCATGGGGGCGCGGAATTCGGCTCCGGCGCCCCATTCCAACGCCAGGGGCAGCATGCCGAAAATCATGGCCAGGGTGGTCATCAGGATGGGCCGGAGGCGCACGCGGGCGGCGGCCAGCAGGGCGTCGGTCCGGGACAGGCCGCCGCGGCGCTGCACATTGGCGAAGTCCACCACCAGGATGGCGTTCTTGGTCACCAGACCCATGAGCAGGATCAGGCCGATCATGGACATGATGTTGAGGGTGTCGCCCACCGCGTAGAGCATCCCGGCCACGCCTACCAGGGAGAGGGGGAGCGAGAACATGATGGCCAGGGGCTGCAGGAAGCTCTGGAACTGCGAGGCCAGGATGGCGTAGATGAGGATCACGGCCAGAACCAGCGACTGGAAGACGTAGCCGAAGCTCTCGACCATGTCCTCGGCCTCGCCGGTGTAATCGATGCGGTAGCCGGGCGGCAACTGCATGGCGGCGGCGCGGCTCTTGATGTCGTTGATGACCTCGCCCAGCGAGCGTCCCTCGGTGTTGGCGGAGATGCGGATCTCGCGCATGAGATCGCGGTGGCGGATCTTGGAGGGCGCGGAGGAGGATTCCAGGGCGGCCACCTGGTTGAGGGGAACCAGGGTGGCGCCTCCCCGGCCGGGCAGGTCGAGCGCCAGGAGGTCGGCCCGCCCGGTGCGCTGCGCGGGATCCACGCGCAGGCGCACGTCGTAGCTGTCGCCGTCGGGATCCTCGAACTGGGAGACCACCTGGCCGGCGATGAGGCCGCGCACCGTAGCCGCCACGGTTCCCAGGTCCAGGCCCAGGTCTCCGGCCGCCTTGCGGTCGACGCGAACCCGCACTTCGGGACGCGGCTCGTCCTGGCTGGTATCCACATCCGCTGCGCCGGGTATGTTCTCCACCAGCTTCATCAGATTCTCGCCGTGGGATTCCATCACGGCCAGGTCGTTGCCGCGCAGGCTCACCTGGATGGGGCGCGAGTCCGCTTCGAAGGATTCGGCATTGCCGACCGAGGTGCGCAGGCCGCGGAAACGCTGCAGGCGCCGGCGAAGGTCCGCCATGAGGGGCAGGAAATGCTCGCGCTGCTCGCGTTCGGTAAGGCGCACGTAGATGGAGCCTTCGTTGATGGGCCGGTCTCCGGCCCCGCCGATGGTGGTATAGGTGTAGGCGACCGAGGGGTCGCGGCGGATCTCGGCAGTCACCTCGCGGGCGATTTCGATGGAGCGGTCCAGGCTGATGCCGGGATGCGCCTTGTACGTGACCTGATACTGGCCCGGGTCGGCTTCCGGCATAAAGGCGGAACCGAGCCTGCCGAACAGGCTGAAGCTGGAAACGATGGCTGCGGTGGCCACCACGGTCACGGTGAAGCGATGCCGCAGCGACCACGCCAGGCTGCGGGCGAGCACGTTCTGCAGGCGGTCCAGCTGGTCGTTCAATCTGCCCAGGCCGCGGCCGAACCAGCTTCGCGGAACGCCGGGATCGGCGGCCGGATCGTACCAGCGCGAGGACATCATGGGGTCCAGGGTGAAGCTCACGTAGAGCGAAACCAGCACGGCGAAACCCACGGTGATGCCGAACTGGAAGAAGAACCGCCCGATGATGCCGCCCATGAAGGCCACCGGCACGAAGACCGCGATGATGGTGAAGGTGGTGGCCATCACCGCCAGGCCGATCTCGGCGGTGGCTTCCCGCGCGGCGGTGAAGTGATC
The DNA here is from genome assembly GCA_020852755.1 of Bryobacterales bacterium. GTDB lineage: Bacteria > Acidobacteriota > Terriglobia > Bryobacterales > Bryobacteraceae > JADZAF01. The sequence continues at coordinate 2,985 of JADZAF010000176.1, read as the reverse complement.
CGCGCCGGCGTGCATGTGGCGCACGATGTTCTCGCGCACCACGATGGCGTCGTCGATCAGCAGGCCGATGGCCAGCGAGAGGCCCATCAGGGTCAGGATGTTCAGGGTGAACCCCAGGGCGCGCATGACGATGAAGGTGCTGATGACGGACACCGGCAGCGCCAGGCCGGTGATCACGGTGCTGCGCCAGCTGTTGAGGAAGAGAAAGACGATGAGGATGGTGAGGAAGCCGCCGATCAGCAGGGTGGTCTTGACGTCTTCCACCGATTCGCGAATGAAGATGGAGCGGTCCACCACTTTGCGCAGCCGGATATGGGGAGGCAGTTCCCGGTTGATGGCGGCGATCTCCCGCTCGATTCCGTCGGCCAGCTCGACCGTATTGGCTCCGGACTGCTTCACCACGTCCATGGAGAGCCCGGTCTTGTCGTTGATGAGCGAGGCGCTGCGGCGCTCTTCGATGCCGTCCACCACGCGGGCCACCTGGGGCAGGTAGACGGGGCGGCCGCCGCGTACGGCCACGATCAGGTTGTCGAACTCCTCGACGGTACGGAACTTGCCGGCCACGCGGACCAGCGGCTCCTGCTTGCCCTGTTCGAGCTTTCCGGCGGGAACGTCCTGGTTCTCGCGCTGGAGCGCGCCGGACACCTCGGCGTAGGTCAGGCCGTAGGCCTTGAGCTTTTCGCGGTCCACCAGCACCTGGATCTCGCGGCGGGCCAGGCCCACCAGGTTCACCTGGCCGACCCCGGGCACGGTCTCCAGGCGCTTCTTGATGACCTTCTCGGCCAGCAGGGAAAGGGTCTTGATGGCGGCGGTCTCGCTCTCCACGGCTACGGAAACGATGGGCATGGCATTGAAATCGAGGCGCTGCAGCACGGGCTCTTCCATGCCCTGGGGGAAGTCGGCGCGGATGGAGTTGATCTTGGCCTGGGCGTCCTGCTGGGCGGTGGTGATGCGCGTGCCGAGCCGGAATTCCACGATGACGACGGACATGCCTTCGGTGGTGGTGGAGGACATGTGGCGCACGCCGGAGATGGTGTTGAGGGTTTCCTCGATGCGCTTGGTGACCTCGCGGTCCACGGTCTCCGGCGAGGCGCCGGGGTAGCGCGTCTGGACGGTGAGGACGGGGATCTCGATATCCGGGAACTGGTCGATCGGCAGATCGCGGTAGGAGAAGAGGCCCAGGGTGACCAGGGAGACGGCGAGCATGGTCGCCAGGACCGGCTGTTTGATGGACAGGTCGCTCAGGAACATGCTCTTCTACTGCGCTTTCACCGGCACGCCTTCGGCCAGTTGGATGCTCTGCTGGGCGACCAGGATGTCACCCGGTTGGAGGCCTCCGGCGATCTCGAGTTCGCCGTCGCGCTCGCGGCCGATCTGCACGGCCCGCCGCGCGGCCTTGCCGTTCTGAACCACGTAGACGTAGGATTCCCTGGAGGCGCGGTCCTCGCGGTAGACCGCTGCCGCGGGGACGAGGATGGCCTGGACGGCGGCCCCGGTGAGGATTTCGCCCTGGGCGAACATGCCGGCCTTGAGCCGCCCGCCGGCATTGTCGACCCGCACCCGGACCTTGGCGGAGCGGGAGGCGGCATCCACGGCGGGGTTGATCTCCTCGACGACGCCCCGGAAGGTCTCACCGGGATAGCTATTGACCTGGAAAGTCACCCGCTGGCCTGTGCGGACGGGGGCCAGGTCGGCGGTGGGGACGGGCGCTTCCAGCTCCAGCCGGCCGTTGTCCACCAGGGAGAAGACCGGGGTGGGCGGCTCGACGTAGGCGCCGGCGTTCACGTATTTCCGCTGGATCTCGCCGGCGACGGGGGCCCGCACCACGGCGTCCCGCAGGCGCTTGCGCGACTGGTCGAGAACGGACCTGGCCTGGGCCAGTTGCGCTTCCGCCAGGGCGACCTGGGCGGCGGCGTCTTTTTCGGCCACGGCGGCGGCCTTGAGGTCCCGGTCGGTGATGCCGCCGGAGGCCAGCAGGTTGCGCGCGCGCTCGTGCTCGGAGCGGCTGTGCGCTTCCATGACCCGGGCTTTCTCGAGGGCGGCCTGGGCCACGGCCACGGCGGACTCGGCCTGGCTGACGGCGAGTTTGTAGTTCTCCTCGTCGACCCACACCACGGGCTCGCCGGACGCGACGCGGTCGCCTTCGTCCTTATCGAAGCGGACCACCCGGCCGGTGGTCTCGGCCTTGATGTCCACCTGCGACTTGGAGACCAGGGTTCCGGTCACGGCCACCGAGGCGGTGAAGGGCCGGGCCTGGACCTTGACCGTGACCACTGCAAGGGCAGGCGCCTCGGCGGCCGCGGGAGGCGCGGCCTCGTTGCTCCGGCATCCGGCGAGGAAGGCAAGGCCGGCGGCCAGCGCAGCCGCCGCCAGCGGTTTCCGTAACGTCGTCATCCATTCACTCCCAGGGCGGCAAGCCCGCCGCCCACAGCAGGTTAGCCCGCGCCACGGCCTGATCGTAGATGCCGCGCAGCAGGTTGGTGCGGGCGATGGAAAGGTTGGTCTGGGCGTCCACGATTTCCAGGGTGGTGGCCGCGCCGTATTTGTAGTTATTCCGGGTCATGGAAAGCACTCTTTCGGCCTGCTGGATGTTGGCCCGGGCGGCCGTGATGGTCTCCTCGGCCGCTTTCATCTCGTCCAGGCCCTGCTGGAGGGTGAGCCGCACCTGCTGTTCGGTGGCTTCGCGCTGGAGGCGCGCGGAGCGCTGGTTGGCGGCGGCCTGCCAGACCAGGCCGCTGCGGCGAAAGCCGTCGAAGACGGGCAGGGTGAAAGTGGCCCCCATGGTCCAGCGGACGAAGTCCTTGTTGAAGAGGTTGGACGGGAGCCGCGACATCACGCCGTAGGTTCCCAGGAAGTCCACTTTCAGCCGGCTCTCCGCCTTGGCCAGGTCGTGTTGCACGGCGGCGCTGCGCTCGGCGATGCGCAGGCGGTTCAACTCGGGGCGGCGGCGCATGGCTTCCTGGGAGAGCTTCTCGAGGTCGCCGC
>JADZAF010000175.1 GCA_020852755.1 Bryobacterales bacterium | reverse complement strand
TGATCTACCGCGCGTTCGGAGTGACCGCCACCGCCGGGTATGTACGCGCCCTGGCGGCCATCGCGAGCTACTCCCTGCTGTTCGCCCTGATGCCGTGGCTGGCGCAGAGACTGGGATTAGGCATGCGGGCGGGTACGATTGCCGGCGTGGCCGGGGCGCTGATCCCGCAGCCGCTGTACGAGATCGCCGGCGCCGGGGTCTCGGCCCATGCGGCTCTCGCCCTCGGGCTGGTGACAACCGCTTTTCTGCAACGCTGGACCTCGGGCCGCCGTTCCATCCCGGGCTCGCTGGCATTGGGAGCGGCGTGCGGCGCGGCGTTCCATGTTTCGCCGCCATTGCTGCCGGTTGTGCTGGGCAGCCTGTTGTTCGAGCTTTGGTGGAGGCGCGGCCGCCGCGCCTGGGTGCTGCCGGCGTGGGTCGCGGCCGGCGCCGTGCTGGCCTGCGCGCCCTGGACCTGGCGCAACTACACGGCCCTGCACGGCTGGTTCTTCATCCGCAGCAACTTCGGCCTGGAGCTGCGCATCGCCAATCGACCCGGCGCCCACCCGGATATCGATGCGGCCCTTGCCCGCGAGGGCACGCTGCGGCACCCCAGCGAGAACCTGGAGGAGGCGCGCCGGGTGCGCGACCTGGGCGAAGCGGAGTACATGCGGCAGGCCCGGAGCGAAGCGACGGAATGGATCCGGACGCACCCGGGCGAGTTTCTGCGCCTGACTCTCCTGCGCTTCGCCTATTTCTGGTGCGGCACGCCGCGGCTGCCCTGGCGTATGGCCTTCACCACCCTGGTCACGCTGCTGGCGCTGCTGGGCCTGCGGCGCATCCTGCCGGTGCTGACGGTTCCGGGCCGCGCGGCGCTGCTCATCCCGCCGGCGGCGTTCCCGCTGGTCTACTACACGGTCAGCTACGTCGAGCACTACCCCGCGCCCCTGGCCTGGCTGCTGCTCCTGCTGGCGGCGTACCAGGTGCAGGGCCTGCTCTCCCGCAGGCGGCCTGATGCATACTGACCCGAAAGCGCTGCTGCTATAATCGGTTTGCGGGCTCCGGCCCGCTCTATGAAACGGTAAAGACCAACTCCCATCTGCCGGCTATGGCCGCGCACGGCGGCCGCGAGGAGTCCATGTCTTTACTGAACGTTTCGAATCTTTCATTTGGCTATCCCTCCACGGCCGAGTTGTTCCGCGAGGCGACGTTTGCGATCGGGGAAGGCGATTGCCTGGCCATCGTGGGCGCCAACGGGGCGGGCAAGTCCACATTGCTGCGCCTGCTGGCCGGGGAACTGGAGCCCGGCGGAGGCGCGATCGTGCGGCGCCAGGATCTCCGGGTAGCCGTGGCGGATCAGCGCTGGGCCGGTGGGGAAGGCTCGCTGTTCGATTTCGTCTTCGGCGCGCGGCCGCACCTGGCGCGGCTGCGGCTCCGCCTCGCGGAGACGGAGCATGAATCGCCCTGCGAATACGCGGAAACGGTGAACGAGTACGCGGCCGCCGGGGGCTACGCCGCCGAGGCGCGAACCGCGAGCATCCTGGACGGCCTGGGGTTTTCGCCGGGCGAGCGGGAACTGCCCCTGGCGAGCCTCTCGGGCGGGCAGCGCACCCGGGCCGGGCTGGCGCGCGCGCTGCACACCGAAGCCGATCTGCTGCTGCTGGACGAGCCCACCAGCCACCTGGACATCGCCGCAAGGGAATGGCTCGAAGAGCAACTGGCCGCGGGCGGCGCCTGCGTGCTGATCTCGCACGACCGCGCGCTGCTGCGCAAAGCCGCGAACCGGGTGCTGGAGATCGAGCGCGGGCGGGTGAGACTGTTCGAGGGCGGCTACGACGCCTACCGCGAGCGGCGGGCCCTGGCCGAGCGGCAGGCCCGGGAGGAGTACCAGGGCTTCGAACGGCGCAAGGCCGCGGCCCGGCAGGCGGCGCAGCGGCGCGCCTGCCTCTCCGTGCGCGTGGCCACGCCCCCGCCGGGGGTGCGCAGCGGCCATGACTTCTATCAACGCAAGGCAGCCAAGCTGGCGCGCACGGCGCGGCTGCTGCGCGAGCGGGTGGAGCGCGGCCCCGCGGTCGGGAAGCCCTGGGAAGAGCAGCCGGTCCCGGTGCTGGAATTCGCGGGCGTCGAACGCAGCGGCGATATCGCCCTGACTGTGGAGAACCTGGCAAAGGCCTATCCGGGAAAGCGGCTGTTCGAGGATGTCACCTTTCAACTGGCGCGCGGCGGGCGGCTGGCCGTCACCGGTCCCAACGGCTCCGGCAAGACTACCCTGCTGCGGGTGATCCTGGGCCTGGAGCCGGCCGATCGCGGCCGCGTGCGGTTCGGCGCGCACGTCCGGGCGGGGTATTACGCGCAGGACGCCTGGAATCTGGACCGGGCGGCGACCCCGCTCGAGATCTGCGGCGCGGGCACACTGTCGCGCACGCTGCTGGCCTGCCTGAAGGTGCGGGCCGATCGCGTGGACCGGCCCCTGGCGGAGGCCAGCGCGGGCGAATGCGCCAAGGTGGCCCTGGTGCGCCTGCTGGTGAGCGGAGCGAACCTGCTGCTGCTGGACGAGCCCACCAATCACCTGGACATCGAAGCCCAGGAAGCGCTGGAGAAGACCCTGGCGCAGTATCCGGGTACCATGGTGCTGGTGTCGCACGACCGCAGTTTCCTGCAGGCGATGGCCGCGGAGAGGCGGATCGAGCTGTGAATGACAGGCCGGCAGAGAGGAGCAGAATGGGCGAGAGGATAGTGCGGGCGGACGGTGTGGAGCTGTGCACGGAGAGTTGCGGCTCTCCCCGGAATCCCGCGGTGCTGCTGATCATGGGCGCCACGGCTTCCATGGTGTGGTGGCCGGACAAGTTTTGCACCGCGCTGGCGGAGAGAGGCCGGCATGTGATCCGCTATGACAACCGGGATACGGGCCGCTCGACGGCATACCCGCCCGGGGAGCCGGGCTATTCCCTGGACGACATGGCGGACGACGCGGTCCGGGTGCTGGACGCCTACGGGCTGAGTCGCGCCCACCTGGCGGGCATGTCTCTGGGCGGCATGATCGCCCAGATGGTTGCCCTCAGCCGCCCGGAGCGCGCCGCGAGCCTGACCCTGATCGCGTCGACTGTCTTCGGACCCGACAATCCCGAACTGCCTCCCTGCGATCCGAGAATTCCCGAGTACCATCGTTTGGCCGGGACGCTGGACTGGTCCGATACGGCAGCCGCGGCGGACTACATGACGGGCGGGTGGCGGCTGTTGTCCGGCAGCGGGCGGGCATTCGATGAAAGCGCCATACGGGCGATGGCGGAGAGGGAGGCGGCGCGAGCCAGGAGCCCGCTCAGCATGTTCAACCACGCCCTGCTGCAGGGGGGCGAGCAGTGGTACGGCAGGATCGGGCGCATCGCGGCGCGGACGCTGGTGATCCACGGCACTGACGATCCGGTTCTGCCCTATCCGCATGGCGAGGCGCTCGCGAGGGAGATCCCGGGCGCGCGCCTGCTGGCGCTGGAAGGCGCCGGACACGAACTGCACAAGGACGACTGGCCGAAGATAGTGGAGGCCATCGTGGAACACACGAACGGGTGAACCAGGATGAACACGGTATACGTGCTGCTGCGCGACGGGTTCGCGGATTGGGAGGCGGCTTCCGCGCTGGCGGAATTGCGGCGGACGTTCGGGTTTCCGGTGAAGACGGTGGGGCTGGCGCCCGAGGCCGTGTCGAGCATGGGCGGATTGAGGGTGATTCCGGACCTGGCGCTGCCGGAGTTCGATCCCGTAGGCGCGGCCATGCTGATCCTGCCCGGCGGGGACGCCTGGATGGAAGGAGAGTCGCCCGAGGTTTCAGGCGCGGTGCGGGCCATGGCGGCGGCCGGAAGGCCGGTGGCGGCGATCTGCGGCGCGACTCTCGCCCTGGCCTGGGCAGGGCTGCTGGACGACCGCGGGCACACCAGCAACGGCGAGGACTTCCTCGTCAAACACGTACCCCGCTACCGGGGCCGGCGGTTCTACCGGCCGGCGCGGGCGGTGAGCGAGCACGGCGTCATCACGGCCAATGGGCTGGCGCCTTTCGCCTTCGCGGCCGAAATCTTCCGGGCCTTGGCGCCGGAACGCAGTGAAGAGATCGCGGAATACGAGAAGCTCTACGCGCGCGGGCTGCTGGACTGAAAACACCGGGAAGAACAACACCTTGGGCCGCCGCAGCGCCTCCTGCATCGAACAGCGCGGCTACTTGTACATCAGGTACTTCTGGCGGATCGCCAGGAAGCCGCTAAGCTCGTCTTCGAGCCGCTGGTGGATCAGGCGCGGGTCTTCGCCCGATTCGAGCGCGCGGATCACGGCCTCGCTGCCGATCAGGTTGCGGCTGGCGCGGAAGTCGATCTTGCCGGGGTAGAGCTTCTGTAAAGCCCCGGCAATCTCCAGTCCGGCGCGCACTGCGTCGACCTGCTCGCGGTTCGTCACCGTGATGCGTACGCCCTCGATGGTTTTGCCCGAGAAGTTCGACGCCGCGGGCTGGAAGCGGGTGGCATAGAACCGGACGCCCGGGATGTAGCGCGAGTCCAGATACGCGGCCAGTTCGCGCCCGCGGATGAAGTCCGCCCCGATAATCTCGAAGGGCGTGTCCGTTCCGCGTCCCACCGAATAGTTGCGCGAGCTTTCAATGAGCGCCACGCCCGGGTAGAGAGTCGCGGCGTTGAGGCTGCGCATGTTGGGCGAGGGGTTCACCCACTCCAGGCCCGTCGAATCGAACCAGTCGCCGCGCTGCCAGCCCTGCATGGCGATGACGCGCAGCTCGGCGCCGATGCCGTTTTCGCCGTTGAACATGGCGGCCATTTCGCCCATGGTCATGCCGTGCCGCACGGGCATCGGAAAGTAGCCGACAAAGGAAAGGAACTCTTTTTCCAGGACGGGGCCTTCCACGCGCACGCCGGTGATCGGGTTGGGCCGGTCCAGCACGAAGAACGGAATGCGCCGCTTGGCGGCTTCCTCCATGGCGTAGGCCATGGTGGTGGTGTAGGTGTAGAAGCGCGCGCCGATGTCCTGGATGTCGAAGACCAGCGCGTCCACGCCGCGCAGCATCGCGTCGGTCGGGCGGCGGGTTTTGCCGGCATACAGGCTCCAGACGTGAACGCCCGTGGCGGGATCTTTCCAGTCGGCCACGTCCTCGCGGTCCTCGCTGCCCATGAAGCCATGCTCGGGAGAGTAGACGGCGGCCACCTGCACGCCGGCTTCGAGCATGCGGTCGAGATTGCGCCTGCCTTCGCGGTCAATGCCGGTGTGATTCGTGATGAGGCCGACGCGCTTGCCTTGCAGGGGCGCGAACTTGTCCCGCACCAGCACGTCCAGGCCGGTGAGCACCTCCCCGTTGCGGGCCACCGTGCGGCGCGCCCCGGGACCGCTGAGAGTCTCGTTGTAGCCGGTCAGGCTGACGCCGGGCACGTCGATGCCGAGGGCGGCGGCGGTGATGGTGGCCACCCGGCCGCGCAGCGACGTGATGGCCGGGCGGCGGAACGGGTGCACGCTGTTGGAGAGCAGGATCACGTAGGTCTGCGTGCTGGGGTCGATCCAGATGGAAGTGCCCGTGAAGCCGGTGTGGCCGTAGGAGCCGATGGGGAACAACTCTCCGCGGTTGCCGGCGAAGGGCGAATCGATGTCCCAGCCCAGGCCGCGCAGCACCGGCTGGTCCGGAGGGCTCTGCGGGCTGGTGAATTTTGCGACCGTGAGCGGGCTGAAGATGCGGACGCCCGCGCGCGTGCCTTTGCCCAGCATCATTTCGCAGAAGCGGGCCAGGTCGGCCGCGGTGGAGAACAGGCCGGCGTGCCCGGCCACGCCGCCCATGTAGCGCGTAGTCTCATCGTGCACCACCCCGCGCAGCGGGGGCCCGTTCCTGCGCAGCACTTCGGTAGGGGCGATGCGGCGGCGCAGCGAGGCCGGCGGGTTGAACATGGTTTCCTTCATGCCCAGCGGGAGGAAGACCTTGCGCCGCACGTACTCCGGCAGGGTCTGGCCGCTCAACTCGCGCACCAGTTCGCCCAGCAGGATGAAGTTGATGTCGCTGTAGATGAGCCGCGCGCCCGGAGGGGCCACGGACTGCTCGGCGAAGGCGCGCTTCACCCCGGTCTGATAGCCGCTCCATTCCGGCTCCAGGTCCAGATCGGGGCGCAGGCCCGAGAAATGGGTGAGCAGGTTGCGGATGGTGATCTCGCTCTTGCCGCCCTGGAAATCTTTCAAATAGAGGTTGACCGGCTCGTTCAGCCGGAACTTGCCCTCCTCGAACAGTTTCATCAGGGCCGAGGTGGTGGCCACCACCTTGGTGAGCGAGGCGCAGTCGAAGATGGTGTTGAGCGTCATCGGCTCGGGGCGGGGAACCAGGGCGCGGCGGCCGTAGGCCTTGCGGTGGATCACTTTGCCCTTGTGCCCGATCCAGAGCACGGCGCCGGGGATCTGGTTTTCCTTGATGGCCTTCTGGATCTCGGCGTCCAGGGCCGGGGAGCCCGAGAAGGTCTGGGCCGCGGCGGCGGCCGCGAAGAGAACGAAACAGGCGGCCAGGCGTCGCATCAGCGGTTGGCCTCCTGGCGCGCGGAGAGGGTGGAAGCGCCGCTCTCGCTCACGTAATTGCGGTTCCAGGAGGGGATTTCCACCACCACGTCTCCTTGCACCACCGACTGGCAGCCGAGGCGGGAATGGAGGGTCAGATCCGCCGCCATATCGAGGCGGTCGGCCTCGTCGTCCTCCATCTCGGAAAGGTTCTGGTCGCCCTGGCGCACGATCACGTGGCACGTGGTGCAGGCGCAGTTGCCGCCGCAGGCGTGCTCCAGGGGAATATCGAAATTCAGGGCGACATCCAGGATGGATTCTGGACGCCCGTGCTCCTGGTAGGGCAGCCTGCCCGTCTCGAACTCCACCGTGACATTCGCCGGCAGAAATGTGACCTTGGGCATGAAATCTGATTATAGTCGCTGCACATTGGGGCCCGCCGCCGGCCCGCCGCGGCTTCCGGCCGCAGGCTCTTCGGACTTTCAGGCCCGTTATATACTAGGATTCGCATCTAGATCCGGCCCAAGGAGCGATTCATGAGCGAGAGCGAATGCAACCGGCGCGAGTTCGTCGGTACGGTGGCGGCGGCGGGCGTGCTGGGTTCCACGGCGGAGGCCGCCCAGGGGCGTAAGGGCGCCGCGGTTTCCCGCCGCGGCATTCTGAACTTCAACGAGAAGATGGAGTACCGCCGCCTGGGCAAGACCGGGCTGATGGTGTCGGCGGTGGCCATGGGCGGGCACTGGAAACGGGTCAAGACCGCTTTGACCGACCCGGCCTTCGAAGGCAACGGGTATTCGAAGACCGACTTCGACAACCTCAACCACACCGGGTTTATCCAGAACCGCCACGACGTGGTGAGCCGCGCCATCGACTCCGGGATCAACTACATCGACGCCTGCACCGGCGAGGAAGTCTGCGCTTACGCCAAGGTGCTCAAGGGCCGGCGGCAAAAGATGTACCTGGGCTATTCCTGGTATCAGAAAGAGCCGCGCCGCAAGGAATACCGCACCGTCGCCAGGCTGATGGAGTCGCTGGACGAGGGCCTCCGGCAGGCCGGGCTGGACTACGTGGACCTGTGGCGCGTGACGCTGCCTCAGGACGGGCTGCCTGACCTGGCCGAGTTGCAGCGCATCGAGGAAGTGACCTTCGCCGCCCTGGAGAGAGCCAAGAAGCAGGGCAAGGTGCGTTTCACGGGGGTCTCGACGCACAACCGGCCGTGGCTGAAATCGGTGATCGAAGCCTATCCGAAGCAGATGGAAGTGGCCGTTACGCCCTACACCGCCGACACCAAGGAGCTGCCGGGCGACAGCGTGTTCGCGGCCATCCGGAAGTTCAACGTGGGCGTTTTCGGCATCAAGCCCTTCGGCGACAACTCGCTGTTCAAGGGCGACAGCAGCCTGACAAGCCCGAACCGGGACGAGGACGACCGGCGGGCGCGCCTGGCCATCCGCTACATCCTGCATAACCCGGCGATCACGGCGCCCATCCCCGGGCTGGTGAATATTCACCAGGTGGACAACGTCGCCAGGGCCGTGGCCGAGCGCCGCGAACTCGACGCGAAGGAGAAGGCCGAACTGGAGCAGGCCGGCCGCGAGATGTGGGCCAACCTGCGGCCGGGCTACGGCTGGCTGCGGAACTGGGAGTACGTCTGAGCCGTGGCATCCGCGAATGACCGCGTCGCGTTCGGAGTCATCGGCACGGGCGGCCGCGGCCAGTACCTGCTGCAGCATCTGAAGGGCATCGATTCGGGCCGCTGCGTGGCGGTATGCGACGTCGACGAGCCGAACCTGAAGAAGGGCATCCAATCGAGCAACGCGCGCCCGCGGGGCTACCGCGATTATCGCGAGCTGCTCAGCCGCGGGGACGTGGACGCGGTCATCATCGCCACGCCGCTGTACACCCACTTCCCCATCACCCGGGACGCGCTGCTGGCCGGCAAGCACGTCTTCTGCGAGAAGACCCTGGTTTTCAAACCCGAGGAGGTACACGCGCTGCGGGCGCTGTC
>JADZAF010000174.1 GCA_020852755.1 Bryobacterales bacterium | reverse complement strand
ATCATCCTGGCTGCAGCCCTCGCTCTCTTTCCGCTTTCCGCCGCGGTGCATTACTCCCACACGTCCGGCGAAGTGGCCGCGAGCTTCCTCGAAGCCTCCGCCGTCTCCCCGGGCCCGGACTACACCGTCTACGTGGGCGATGCCCTCGACTATCAGCTGCCCCGCGTTGCCGTCGACGAAACCGGCGCCGCCTACGTGGCCGGCCAGCGCCTGATTCCCTACGGGACCGCGCTTCTGGCCGACGTCTACATCGCCAAGCTGGACCGCACCGGCGCGACCGTGTTTACCGCCTCCATAGGGGGCAAGGGCAATGACACCGTGCGCGCGATCGCCGTGGATGCGGCCCACAACATCTACGTGGCCGGCTGGACCACTTCCGGCAACTTTCCCCTCCGCAATCCGCTCCAGTCGCAGCCTGCCTCCGGCGGCGGGTTCCTGTTGAAACTCAGCTCCGACGGCAGCCGCCTGATCTTCTCCACCTATTTCAACGGCGGGATCAATGCCCTGGCCGTCGACCGCTCGGAGAACGTTTATCTCACCGGAACTACCGGCGCCCTCGATTTTCCGGTCACTCAGGGCATGCCCTCGGCGCGCCTCCGCCCGCAGGGACCGAACGCGGTCTATGGCGCTTTCATCACCAAGCTGGCTCCCGCCGGCGACCGCATCCTCTACTCCGGCGTCATTGCCGGATACTCGGTCGCCTGCGGAAGCGGAAGCAGCTGTTTCCTCAGCACCCGCAATACCTCCGGTATCGCCATCGGCGTCGACGGGCAGGGTCAGGCAATCGTTGCGGGCAACACGAATACCACGGACCTGCCCGCCACCCCCGGCGCACTGCGTACCCAGGGCATCGGCGCGTTCGTCGCCAAGGTAAACAGCGCCGGCTCGGGTCTTGTCTACCTCACGCTGCTGGGATCGGAAAACTACGTCGTGGCCCCCTATGCCGGCCCCGCCAACTGGCTGGGCGGCTTGGCGGTCGACGCCGCCGGCCACGCCTACCTGGCCGGCGCCACCAACGATCCGAACTTCCCGGCTACCGCCGGCGCCTTCCAGCCCGCCTACTCGGGCGGATTAAACCCGGAGCGCCGGCCTCCACCGCAGCGCGACGCCTTCGCCGCCAGGCTGGCTCCGGACGGCGGATCGATGGTGTGGGCCACGTTCCTGGGCGGCGCCGAAGCGGATGAGGCTCACGCCGTCTCCCTGGACTCCTCCGGCAACGTCTGGATCAACGGGACCACCCAATCGGCCTCCTTCCCTGGGACCCAGTCCCTCGCCCAGGGCCCCGATTTCATCGCCGCCTTCCGGCCGGGCGGCCAGGCTCTGCACTACGCGGCCCGCTTCCCCGGCGCGACGGTTTCCCAGGACCTGGCCGTGGATGCCGCCGGCATCGTTCACGCCGCCGGGCCTCTCGGCCTGCTCAGCGCCCTCGACCCCGCCCAGCCGGCCGCCATGCGCCTGCTCGGTATCGGCAACGCCGCCGCCGGCTCGCTCGGCGGCCGCATCGCTCCCGGCGAATTGATCTCCATCTACGGCACGAAACTCGGTCCCAGCCAGGGCGCCGTCTCCGTGCCGGACGCTTCCGGCCGGATTCCATCCTCCCTCGCCGGAGTCCAGGTCCTCGTCGACGACCTGCCCGCCCCGCTGCTCTATGTCTCCGAATCGCAGATCAACGCCGTGGTTCCTTTCGGCGTCCGGAACCGCGATCGCGTGCGCGTCCGGGTCGTCTACCAGGACGCTGCGGCGGCGGACTTCGGCGCCTATGTGGTCCCCGCCCTTCCGGAGATCTTCCGGAAGCCGTGGGGCGCCGCCGCAATCAACCAGGACGGCACCGTCAACTCTCCCGATAACCCGGCTCCGCTGGGCTCAATCGTGGCTATCTGGGCCAGCGGCGCCGGCGCGGTCAGTCTCTCCGACGGCGAAATCCCGCAGGCGGCCATGAGCACCTACTGCTGTTCCATCGACCTGAACTCGAGCCCGGCCGAGGTCCTCTACGCCGGTGTGGCGCCCGGCATGGTCGCCGGTGTCTCCCAGGTCAACTTCCGCCTCCCGGCTGAAATGTACTCCGGAGCCAAGGACGTCGCCGTCACTCTCACGGCGGGCGGCCGCGGCAGTTCACCAGCCGTTATCTACGTGCGAACCGCCGAGTAGATTCAGACGTTATAATCCGGGAATGACTCGCACTCGCCGCGATCTTCTGCGCGGTTCGCTCCTGGCCGCTGCCGCCGCCCAGGCGTCGCCGGCGGCTCCGTCCAGGTCCGGCATGCCCGGCCCGTATCCCGGCCGCGTCGTGGCCGTGCAGCACCCCGGCTGCATCGTCTCCGACGCCTACCAGGCCCAGCCCGTCCGCGACATGATGGTCAAGGGCATGCTCGAGTTGACCGGCGCCCCGTCCTGGACCGATGCCTGGCGCGTCTTCTTCGAGCCCGGCGACGTGGTGGCCCTCAAGGTCTGCCCGGTGGGAGGGAGGCGCCTGTGCTCCGATGCCCTGGTGGTGCGGCAGGTGGTGGACGGCCTGCTCCAGGCCGGCGTGCGGCTGAACGACATCTTCGTCTACAACCGCTACCGACGCGAGATGTACTCGGCCGGCATCCAGCGCTGGGCGCCGGATGGCGTGCGCGTCCGCTGGGCGTCCGAAGCCTACAGTCGCATCCAGCTCGATATGGGCGGCTACGATCCGGACGTGTTCGTCGACCTTGCCCTGGCTCTGCCCGGACAGGACACCAGCGACGACCACGTACGCCGCTCCTACGTCGCCCGCCTCCTCACCAAAGACGTCAACAAGGTGGTGAACCTTCCGGTGCTCAAGCATCACGACGCCTCCGGAGTCACTGTCGCCCTCAAGAACCTCTCCCACGGCTTCGTCAACAACGTCGAGCGCAGCCACGCCACCCCCACCCTGCTGGCCTGCGGCACCTTCATCCCCGCCGTGGTGAACCTGCCGGTCTTCCGTCAGAAGGTCGTCCTGCATATCGCCGACGGTGTGCGGTCCTTGTACAACGGCGGGCCCGGCGGCCGGCCGCCCTTCATGTGGGAGCACAAGACCATGTACTTCGGCACAGACCCCGTGGCCCTGGACAAAGTCGGCTGGAAGGTGATCGACGAGAAGCGCATCGAAAAGGGCATGGTCCCGGTCGCTTTCGCCAAGGCCGACCGTGAGAACCGCTTCTCGCATCCGCAGGTCGAGCACATCGAGCTGGCCGGCATCCTCGGCCTGGGCGAGTTCGACGACAGTAAGATTCAGCTCAAACGCTTCGACCTCCTGTGACCTCAGTCACTGGCCCGCCCGCCTCACGCGTGCATGCTGGAGTCAGAGGTGGCTGAATTCGAATGTCAATCAACGAACGCGAACATCGTACCGAACTGGACCTGCGTCCCATACCCCACGGCGCCCGGCATGGCCTGGTCTTTAAAGTCTTCGACAGCCTGGCGCTGAACGAATCCTTCATCATCGTCAATGACCACGACCCCGGCCCCCTGCGCATGCAGATGGAATTCATGCGGCACGGCGAGCTGAACTGGGAGTACCTGGAGCGCGGGCCCCAGGATTTCCGCGTGGAGATCAAGCGGATTGCGCCGCCGGCCTCGCAGCGTCCCAAGGCAAGCGGTTCCGATCCTTCCGTCTATACCAGGTTCTGACCGCCGCTCCGGTCCCCCAATTGCACCGGATTGTGACAGGCGGAGCGTGTGTCTTCAGGCAAGGAGAGGAATGGCGGCGGCATCGAATCCCGTAAGTGACTATGAACGTGTAGTTCCAGACTCGCTCTTGCTGGATTTCTACCGCAAGATGCTTGCGGCGTACTACGTCGAGGAGCGGATGCGGGCCTTCGTCCGGCAGGGCAAGTGCCCTTTCCACGCCTCTACCCGGGGTCACGAAGCGCTGCAGATTGGAATCTCCCTGCTGTTGCGGCCCGGCCACGACTGGTTCTTCACCTACTACCGTTCGAAGGCCCTGGTGCTCGGCCTCGGCATGCCCTTGAAAGACCTGTTCCTGGGCATGCTCAGCAGGGAAGGGGACCCGAATTCGAATGGCCGCAACATGCCGGAACAGTTTTCTTCCCGCAAGCTGCACATCGTCTCCCAGACGGCCTGCACCGGGACACAGTACCTTCCCGCCGTCGGCGCCGCCCGGGCCGTGAAACGTGAGGGGACCGACCAGATCGTTTACGTGTCCTCGGGTGAAGGCGCGACCAGCGAGGGCGAGTACTTCGAAGCCTTGAACTGGGCCGCGCGGGAGCGCCTGCCGGTACTTTTTGTCATCCAAAACAACGGCTATGCCATCAGCGTTCCTCAAAAGACCCAGACGGCATCGGAGGTCCACCGGATCGCCCGCGGTTTCGGCATGCCGGCCTACGATTTGGACGGCACCCGCTTCGAGCCCATCTACCAGGCGCTGCCCCCCATCATCGAACAAGTCCGCCAGGGTCGCGGCCCGGCGCTCGTCGAAGCCCGCGTGGTGCGCCTCGATCCGCACTCTTCCTCCGACGATCAGCGCAAGTACCGCAGTTCACAGGAACTCGATGCCCTCGCCGCTCGCGATCCGCTTCTGCGAACCGAAGCGTATCTCGTCGAAAACGGGATTCTCTCTCCGGATCAGGTACAGGGGCTTAGAACCGGGATCAAGGCCGAAGTGGACCGCGCCGCCGAGGAGGCCGATGCCCATCCTGCACCCTCCGGCGAAAACCTGCTGGCCCACATTTACGCCCCCCAGCCGATCGTCCGGAGCGGGGAACCGCCCCAGTCCGCCGCGGGACCGACCGTTACCCTGATCGATGCCATCAACCACGGCCTGCGCGAGGAGATGGAGCGAAACCCCAGGATCGTGATGTGGGGCGAAGACATTGACGATCCCAAGGGCGGCGTGTTCGGTGTCACCCGCGGTCTCGGGGCCCGTTTCCCGGGCCGCGTGGAGAACTCGCCGCTGGCCGAAGCCAGCATCGCAGGCGTGGCCGGCGGCATGGCCATCGCGGGCTACAAGCCCATCGTCGAGATCCAGTTCGCCGACTATCTCTGGCCCGGGTTCATGCAGATGCGCGACGAGATCGCCACGGTTCGCTGGCGCAGCCAGGGAACCTGGAACTGCCCGGTCGTCGTGCGCATCGCCGGCGGCGGCTATATCAAGGGAGGGCCCTGGCACTCGGCCTGCGTCGAGGGCTTCTTCGCTCACGTGCCCGGTTGGTACGTCGTCTTCCCCAGTTTCGCCGACGACGCCAAGGGCCTCATCAAGACCGCCGCTCGCGCCGAGGATCCGGTCGTGTTTCTGGAGCACAAGGGGCTCTACCGGCGCCCCCAGGCCAGGGCCCCCGAGCCCGATGCCGGTTACCTGATCCCCTTCGGCCGCGGACGCGTGCGGCGCGAGGGCAGCGACGTCACCGTGGTCGCCTGGGGAAGCACCGTGCACCTGGCGCTCGACGTCGCCCGCCAGCTCGAGGGCCAGGGCCGGTCCCTTGAAGTCATCGATCTCCGCACCATCGTTCCCATGGATGACGAACTGATCTACGCCAGCGTCCGCAAAACCAGCCGGGTCATCGTGGCCTACGAAGACTCGCTCAGCATGGGCTTCGGTGCGGAAGTCGCGGCCCGCATCGCGGAGAACTGCATCGGGCACCTGGATGCTCCCGTGATCCGCGTGGCGGCCAAAGACTCGTTCGTACCCGCCGCCCCCAATCTCGAGTTGCTCGTGTTGCCGTCCGCGGAAGACCTGCGGCTCGCGGTCGAGCGCGTGCTGGCTTATTGATCAGTGGTGGTTAGTGAACCATTTGAAGATTAATGAACCATTTGAAAAGGAGTACTGAAATGCCTGGATTCGACCTCACTCACAGAGGCGCTGCGCGCGCGGTCGAACCGACCGGAGGCCCGTTCCTCAGCTTCGACCTGGACGCGGAAATCGGGCAACTGGCTCGCGAAAGTTACTGGCAGGTGGGACGAAATGCGAAGACCCTCGCCAAATACCCGGACTTCCGCATTGTGCTGACGGCAATTCGGGCGGGCGCCCGCATCCAGGAGCACCATGCGGCCGGACGCATCGCCGTCCAGACGGTGCGGGGGCATTTGAAGATGCGGGCAGCCGGCCAGGAGTTCGACCTGCCGCTCGGGCACATGCTGGTTCTCGACCGGGCTTTGAAGCACGACGTCGAGGCCCTGGAAGACAGCGCCTTCCTGCTGACTATCGCCTGGCCGGAAGGCGAATCGGAGCGGCCCGCCGCCTGAGTTTCCGGCCTCAGTAAGCCAGCAACCTTTCCGCCTCCCGCACGACGTCCTCCACCTGCGGAAGGATCGCGTCCTCCAGTTGCGGGTTGTAGCCGACCCAGGTGTCCAGGGCGGCGGCTCGGCGCACCGGCGCGTCCAGGCGGTCGAACAATTCATCCCCTATGCGCGCCGAAATCTCCGCTCCGTAGCCCCAGGAGAGGCAGTCTTCGTGCACCACCAGCGCCCGGCTGGTCTTCTCCACCGATTTCCGTATGGTCTCCCAGTCGTAGGGCGCCAGGGTGCGCAGATCGATCACTTCGATGCTCGCCTCCGGGTTCTTTCTCTCGATCTGCAGCGCGGCCTGCAGCGATTTCTGCACCAGCGCGCCGTAAGTCACGATCGTCAGGCGGCTGCCCGTCTTGGCCACCCGGGCCTTCCCGAATGGAATCAGGTAGTCCTTGCCCGGGTGCGGCGAGCGGTTGTACGGCTCGCGGTACAGGCGCTTGTGCTCCAGAAACAGCACCGGGTCGTCGCAGCGAATGGCCGTCCGCAGCAGGCCGCAGGCGTCCTGCGCGTTGGAGGGCATCACCACCCGCAGCCCGGGGATGTGGGTGAACAGCACCTCGCCCGACTGGCTATGGTACATCGCCCCGCCGTTCAGATATCCGCCAATGGCCACCCGCACCACCACCGGGCAGGAAAACGCGCCGTTCGAGCGCCAGCGGAAGGTGGCCAGCTCGTTGCGCAGCTGCATCATGGCCGGCCAGATGTAGTCGAAGAACTGGATCTCCACCACCGGCTTCAGCCCCCGCGCCGCCATGCCGATGGCCCGGCCCACGATGGCCGCCTCGGCCAGCGGGCTGTTGAAGCATCGCGCCGCGCCGAACTCCGTCTGCAGCCCCGCCGTGGCCTTGAATACTCCGCCCTTGCCTTTAACCTCTTTCAGGCTTTCTTCCCGGCTGCAGTCCGCCACGTCCTCGCCGAACACCACGATGTCCGGGTCCCGGCGCATCTCCTCGGCCAGGGTGGCATTGATGGTGTCCACCATGGTTTTCGGCTCGCCCTCGAAGCGCGGCGGCGTCGAAAAATGGTCGGAAGCCGGATCTACCTGCTCCGAATACAGGTGACGCAGGGCCAGGCCCGGCGCGGGCGCCGCCGCCCGCAGCGCCTTCTCGGTGGCCGCCTGGACCTCCTCGTCAATCTCGTGCGTCATGCGCTGCAGCGCGTAGCGGTCGATCACGCCTTCCGACACCAGCCAGCGTGGAAAATTCAGGACCGGGTCCCGCTCCGCCTCGGCCGCGCGCTCCGCCGCCGTCTTGTAGAGCCGCTCATCGTCGGAAAGCGAGTGCGAGTACGGCCGGATCACGTGCGCGTGCACCAGCGCCGGTCCCTGCCCGCTCCGGCAGCATTCCACTGCCTCCCGCATCGCGCCGTGTGAGGCCAGGAAGTCGGTCCCGTCCACCTCGCGCACCAGCAGTCCCGGGAACCCGGCTACCAGCTTCGAGATGCTGCCCCCCGCGGTCTGGCATTCAACCGGCACCGAGATGGCGTAGCCGTTGTCTTCCACCAGGTACACCACCGGCAGGCGGCGCATGCAGGCGAGATTCAGGCTCTCCCAGAATTCGCCCTCGCTCGTCGCTCCGTCTCCGGTCGAGACCAGGGTCACTTCGTTGCTCTGCGGATTCCGGTAGCGGCCGGCCTCGGCGCAGCCGGCGGCCTGCAGGAACTGCGTCCCGGTGGGCGACGAGCTGGTCACGATGTTCAATCGCCGGGACCCCCAGTGCGACGGCATCTGCCGTCCCCCGCTGGCCGGGTCGTCGGCGGCGCCCACCGCCTGCAGCAGCATCTCGCCGGCCGTCACTCCCAGGATCAGGCAGAGCGTCCGGTCGCGATAGTAAGGGAAGACCCAGTCGTGACCCGGCCGCAGAACCAGTCCGGCGGCGGCCTGAATGGCTTCGTGGCCCGCCCCGCTGATCTGAAAGTAGATGCGGTTTTGCCGCTTGAGCGTGATCTCGCGGTCGTCCAGGCGGCGCGCCATGTGCATCGCCCGGAACGCCCGGACCAGGACATCCGGCTGCAAGCCTCCCAGTCGTTCAGTCTCGGTGACCGGCATGGGATGGCGTGTAGCCATGATGTCGCGTGCCTCCTCATCCAGTGTAAACCGGGAGGGAACTCCCCGCCTTCTTCCGCGTTGCCGTCAGGATCAAAAGCGCCGCCAGGTAGAGTGCGCCGCCGACCAGCAGGGTCTGCATCAGTCCCAGGTAGATGGCGCAGAAGATCGCCCCCACCGAACCCAGCACGCTGGAGGCCGCGTTCAACGACCAGGCCCAGCGCACCGAGGGCGGGTGCAGTCCTTCCAGCCGGCGCAGACCGCTCGGGAACGGCATCCCCATCACAAAACCCGGCGGAAAGATCAGCAGCACCGATACGGCTACTTTCCAGGAAAAAGGCCAGCCGACTCCCGCCGTCAGCACGCCGCCGAGGATGATGGCGAGCGCCAGCACCAGCACGGCCACCGCCAGGACCGCCGCCCGCAGCCGCGACTCGATCCTGCCCAGCATCCGCCGGCTGAAAAAGCTGCCCAGCCCGCTCGAAACCAGCATCGAGAAAATCACCACCGTCAGTGCATACGTGGGATGCCCCAGAAATAGTACGAACTTCTGGATCAGGGCCACCTCGATCAGGATGTAGCCGGCCCCGATAGCCGCGAAGTAGAGCAGGAAAGCCTGAATTCCCGGCTCCCGCGGCAGCCGCGCCCGCAGCAGCAGGGGCGGCAGGGCCAGCGTCAGCACCGTCGCCAGCAGGCTCACCGCCAGCAGTTCGAACAGCAGTGGAACCGCGCGGTTGATCTTATAGTCCGCGCTCTTCGTCGAAGCCCGGGTCAGGAATGCCCACACGTCCCTCGGCTGCACCGAATAGAAAAAGAAGGGCCGGTTGTCGTTGACCGGCGAGATATCGAAGGGGTAGTCGCGCTGGTACGCCGCCGGGTCCGGGCTGTGCAGCAGGTCGCGGAAGGGGCTGTCCGCTGCCTCGCCGGGAACATACACCGCCTCCATACCCCCCTTCGCCATGCCTGTGGCGGCGCGCTCCACGTCCGCCCGGACCAGCGGTTTGCGCGAAATGATCACCGTGTCGCGGTTGCCCCATCCGGCCAGTTCTTCCCGGGTGCCTTCCCGCGCCACGATCACATGCCGCCACGGCTCACTCTCCCCCAGCCTGCGCAGCGCCGGGATCGCCAGCGAGATCAGCCGCAGCGATTCCCTCGGCGGCTCGAAGCCCCAGCGCGTGAACGCCAGCAGGCCGTCGTCCGTCAGGTGGCTGAGGTAGTCGTGGAATGCGTCGGTCGTGTAGAGGTTGTTCTCCGAAAGGGCGAAGGCTCCGGCCGCCGTCGAAGCCCACGTGTCCACCAGCGTGGCCTGCAGCACCTGGTACTTTTCTCTGCTGCGCCGCACGAAACTGCGCCCGTCCTCCACCACGATCCGCACATCCGGGCGGAAGTACAGGCGCCGGCTCATGTCCGGAAACTTCTCCCGCATGATGGTGTTGGCGATGATCGGGTTGATCTCCACCCCGGTCACGTCCTTGCTGCCCGAGGCCAGCGCCCGGGCCGCGTCCCACCCCCCGCCCGCGCCAATGATCAGCGTCTTCGCCGCCGGCCGGATCACGTAGGGCAGCCCCGGTCCCTGGTACAGGAGGTCGCGCAGGTCGCGCTCCGTCAGCTTTTCGAAATCGAAATTCGCGATTCCCGTGGAGGCGTCGGCGTCGATGAAGATCAGCGGGATGCGCGACTGCTTCTCCGGTGCGATGGAGATCCGCGAGAAGCTGTTCCACTTCACGAAGGTCTCCCCCTCCAGCTTCTTGCCCTTGGCGTAACGCACATTGAGGATGTTGTAGCGGGAGTTGATCCCGATCAGCACCACCAGCAGCAGCGCCAGGCCCACGGTCACCACCCGCCCCGCCGCCGTGCCGCCCATGCTCAGCCAGATGCCGGCTGCCGCCGCGAAAGTCGCCGCCACGGCGATCACCGCGTTCGGCCCGCCCAGGTGGTTCAGCAGGGGCACCAGCAGCAGGCAGCCGCCCGCCGCGCCGATCAGGTCGAAGAAATAGACCCGGTCCACGCGCTCCACCGTCTCGGCGATGGCCAGCGAGAGAATCGTCCCCGAGACGAAGAAGGGCAGCGCCGTCGCGAAGTACACCAGCGCCAGGCGCCAGTTCCCCAGTTCCTCTTTCTGAACCAGCACCACCGTCAGCGCCAGGATCACCAGCAGGCTGTTGGCGATGCTCAGCAGCCCCAGCTTGTGGAAGAGCTTTCCCTTCCATCCCGAAACCACGTAGGAAAAGACGCCGCCCGCCCCCATTCCGAACAGCGCGATCGAGATGGCCAGGAAAGCGAAGTGGTAGTAGAACACCACGGAGAAGATGCGCGTCAGCGCCAGTTCCAGAACCAGGGTCGCCAGGGTGGTCAGCGCCACCGCCGCGTACAGGGACGGCCATGCCAGCTCGGGATGGCGGGGCGGCTGTGAGATGGAGGACAAAAACTAACTATCGCAAAATTCGCTCCCGGATTGAAGGCATGAGCACCGCCCGCCGCCCGCCAAAGCCGGCCAAATCCGGGAACTCCGTTTCCGAGCCGCGGCCAAAGGGAGCGGTTCAATCCCTTCGCGCAGTTCGCGGGAACCCGCAAGCCATGGAGCGCCCGTAGTGCAACCGTTCTCCGGTTCGCGGCTCGGGACATGAGCACCGCCTGCCGCCCGCCAAAGCCGCCAAATCCGGGAACTCCGTTTCCGAGCCGCGACCAAAGGGAGCGGTTCAATCCCTTCGCGCAGTTCGCGGGAACCCGCAAGCCATGGAGCGCCCGTAGTGCAACCGTTCTCCGGTTCGCGGCTCGGGATGCGGGGTCTTCGTTTCCGGCGCGAAGAAGGAGCGAGGATGATTTTCAAGCGGTTGGACGGCACAAGAATCCTCCACCGTCAAGTGACTAGTTCCCCGCCTTTGCCACCTTGATCCATGCCTGAATCATGAACGGCGTTTCGGGCTTCGCTTCCACAACGAACAGCGTCCCCGGAAGCGGATCGTTCAAGCCCAGCCTCCGCCCCACGACATTCCTCGCCGCCAGTTCCCCTTCCGAAGGCGTCGCGCCCGCCCCGCCGCTCGAGAGCCGCCGGACCGGCATCGCCCACTCCGCCTGCCAGCGCTTCACCGTCGTTCCGTCCAACTTCAGCGGCCCCTCTCCGATCGCAAGCCCCGCAATCGGTTCCGGAGTCACCGCCACGGTCAGCAACTCTCCCCGGTAGTCGCCGTTCGTGCTGCGGAGTTCCCAATAGGGCGTCCGGATGTCGGCGGGCGGCAGTTCCACCAGCTCCCCAGGGCCGATGCGGTTGTTGCCGCCCCGTATTCGCGTTGTGGGGAAGATCAGCAGCGGCGCGCCCGACCCTGCCGCGCCGAACTGCTCCTCATCGATCACGTACAGATACCCCGCCCGCGAACTCTCCACCCCGATGCGGAATTTCGCGTCCCGCGGCAGTTCCGTCTCCTGAGACACACGCACCGGAGTCAGTGAGATCTCACCCGAATCCTCGGGGTGCACGATGACCCGAGCCGAAGGCCGGTCCTCCGGCGCCGTCGCGCGCAGGTTCCACACGGTAAGGCCGATCGCGGCCGAACCCGGCTCCGTGCCCGAAGCCGCCCGCGCTGCTCGGAACCGCTCCCAGGCCGCCGGCCGCCACAGGGCCCAGGCGAGCGCCGCCAGTATCAGCACACCCGCCGCGGCCGTGACATAAGCGGCCGCGCGGGAGGGACGGTAGCCGAGCGCCCGCAGCAGGCGCCGCGGCCCGTCCGGCGCGAAGTAGTCCACCCGCTGAAAAGGCTCCAGTGCCGTGGGAAGTTCCGTCCCGTCCAGCCGCACGGGTATCAGGTACGTCTCTCCCTCCAGGTTCTCCTTCCGGATCTCCACCGCCGACCCGATCTCTTCCTGCAGCACCCCCGTCTTGGACACCGAGTGGGACGACACGAACGCCAGAAAGAAGTTCGACCGCCGGATGGCGCGCCTGATGCTGAGCTGCCAGTCCTCCCCGGGACCGATGTCTCTGACGTCCATCCAGGGCGCGAACCCTTTCTTCCGCAGCAGTTCGTACACGGATTCGACCAAGGCCTGGTCCTCCCGCGCGTACGAGAGGAAAACCCTCACCTGGGTCTTCATTGCAGTTGAGCGGCGCAGCGGGCTCGCGCCGATTCAATCCGCCGCCTGGCCCGCTTGTCGGGACCGAGCGCCAGGGCCGAATCCAGGGCCTGGCAGGCCTCGGCCCACTGCTGATTCGCCAGATAGAGATTGCCGGACCGCTCCAGCATTGCGAGGTCCGGCCGCCTGGTGAGCTTCAGCGCCTGCTCGTGGGCCTCGATCGCTCCTCGATTCAACCGCGCGTCCTGGAACCGGCTCTCCTCCGCCGCGCGCCAGGCGGCCTCGGCCAGTTGGATCTTCGAAGGCGCGTAGTCCCCGTTCTCCCGCCACAGATCCACGGCCTCGCCCCGCGTCCCGCGCCTCCTCATCAGCACTAGGCCGAGATTGTGCCTCGCGGCCTTCGCCGCCAGCGGCAGTTGTTCCCGCAGCGCAAGGGCCGCCCGAAATTGCCTCTCCGCCTCCTTCCACCTGCCCCGCAGCATGTCCACCGAGCCCAGGCCGTTCAGCGGCTCGGCGCGCTCGGGAGCCAGGACGGCAGCCCTGCGGTACGACTCCCGCGCCTCCTCCAGCTTATTGATTCGCTGGTAAAGCAGTCCGAGTCCGTAGGGAAGATAGAAGTAATCGGGCGCCAGGCTCATGGCCGCCCGCAGGTCCGCGGCCGCCCGCTCGTAGTCCCCGGTCTGCATTTGCGCCATGGCCAGGTTGTAGCGGGCATAGGCCCACCTCGGCGCTCGCTGGATGGCGTCCTGGAAAGCTCCGATTGCCGCCGGGAACTCGCTCTGCTGCAGGTAGGCGATCCCCAGGGCATTGTAGGCGTACGCCGCCCCGGGCTCCAGGCGGATCGCCCTTTCCAGAGACGTGATGGAGGGGCCGTAGGAGCTTTTCGCGAACAGCCCCGCCCTTCCGCCGCAGAACGAGCGCCGGGCTTCCAGGTACGGCGATCCGGGCTGCAGTTGCAGCGCCTCGCCGAAAATATTCTCGCAGCTCCGGAAATCCGCTTCCGTCTGCGGCGTCTCCTCGCCCTCCAGGTAGCGCAGCAGGATCTCCTCCCCGCGGTCCTCGAGTTCGATCCGCCGCGCAAGCTCCGGGTCCCGTCTTTGCCCTTCCGGTGTCGCCGGCCCGCTCTTCTCCCCGCGGCCGCGTTTTCCCAGCGCCTTCTTGAGCGTGGCCGGATCCAGCCGCAGCTTGGCGATCGGCGTCTGGTCGAAGGCCGCAATGCCGTCCTTCGCCAGGTCCGCCACCGGCGTATCCAGGTCCACCCCGATGGCCGGGGTCGGCACCTGCCTCCCTCCCGTTACCGCCATCACGTTGGTCAGCACGTACTGCGTCAGGTTTCCGGCACTGACGAAGTTGCCCGCCGGGCTGCGCGCTTCGTGCGTGTTCAAGCCGCGCAGCAGGAAGTAGGTGAAGGCGCCGTGGCCCGGAGCGAAAACCTTGCTCTCGAAGGCATAGGCGTCTTTGCCCTGGTGCGTTGCCAGCAGCATCAGGTACTCGCGCGGCGTTGCTGCCGGCCCGCCCGGCGTTTCGAACCGCGCTGCGTGGCCGGCGTGGCAGACGTCCAGAAAGACCAGGGCCCGCCGGAAGGGTTGCTGTCCCAGCATCCAGCGCTGGATCTGCGACATGGGGATCGAGTTGATGCTCAGGTCCTGCGGGTTCGACCGGTGGGTGATAACCGCGGGACGCCCCCGGATCATGTCGCCGTGGGCCGCGACAAGCAGGATTACGGTGTCGTCCTTGCCCGCCCTGGTCGTCAGTTTGATGAAAGAGTTGCGGATCGCTCCAGAGGTTGCTTCCGCATCGGTCAGCAGCGCAACCTCGTCCGCGGCTCCGCGGGGCGTTCTCAGGTATCTCTCGAATGCCCTGGCGTCGTCCGCCGCGAAATCCAGGTCCGGCAC
This sequence comes from Bryobacterales bacterium, assembly GCA_020852755.1. Classification (GTDB taxonomy): domain Bacteria; phylum Acidobacteriota; class Terriglobia; order Bryobacterales; family Bryobacteraceae; genus JADZAF01. The sequence continues at coordinate 5,863 of JADZAF010000174.1, read as the reverse complement.
CCGGCTCTGTTCGTACTTCGAAATCCCCACGACCAGGGCGTAGGTCCTGCCTTTGCCTCCGGCCGGGCGGGGCGATGCCGGGTCCGCCGGATGGACGATCTCCCGCGAAGAGACACGCTCCTCCGTCACCAGGTCGCGGATCAGCTGGTGCAGCGCCGGCTGGTCCTTCCACTGTCCCAGCACCAGCGCGTACTGCTCCGCCGCGTCGCGCTTCAAGCCGGCTCTCTGCAGCTCCACGCCGAATGCCAGGCGGATACGTGGATCGGTCAGCCCGGCATTGCGTATCGATTCGAGGCGCACCCGGGTTTCAGGCGGCAGACCCCGGATGTGCTCCTCGAGCACCTGGGGCGCGCTGCGAGGGCCCAGCAGTTCCTTGATCGCCGCAAGCGTGGCCACCTCCGGTTCCCGCGCCACCTCCGGAACCGCGCAGATTTCGACCGGAGTTCCACCGCGCGAAGGCGGTGATGCGCCCAGCGTCACCGTTCCGTCCAGCCGGTACCGCAATTTGGGAGCGTCCGGAACGGACGGGCAGTAGAAAAACTCCACCGAACCGGGAGGTCCGGAAAGCGTATCGCCCGGGAATAGAAACAGCCCCGGATGGGCCGTCAGTTTCGTGTGTGTTCCCGCGAAAGCGATCTTCCCCGCTTCCGAGGCCGCGGAGACGAAGCCCGCCGGCCGCTCCGCTTGGGGGAGCGCAACACGGCACACCACAACCCCGATAGCGATCGCGCGGCCCAGTTTCGTGACCAACTGGGAGAGATTATACCTCCAGGCCCCGATTTTTGCCCTGCATTACGAAATTACGTGCATACTTGAAACACTACCCGGGTTGATGAATAATCAGGCTAACAGGAGGTTAGGCTATGCGTGGGATGCTGGTGACCTCATGCCTTCTGATTGCGGCAGGTCCCGTGGGACCGGCCTTCGCTGCCGCTCCGGGCGTTCGTGCCCGCCTGGCCCTGCAAGTCGCGCCCGCGACTTCGCCGGCCGTGACTCTCCTACAGGGGCCGGCGAACGAACCCTATACTGCGTCTGACTCCATTCAAGCCGATAGCATCGCGGTGGCCACCTCACCCCTCTGGGGTATCCCCGTCGTGGCCTCCTCTCCTGTGCCGTGGCTTACGTTTCGCCAGGACTGCAGCGCTCCGGGGCAGGGTTCCAGCATCGCCGGCGGGGTCACTCCATTCACTCTGGCCTTCTGCGTCGATCCTTCCAAAGTCACGGCAAACGGCTATTACATCGGGCTCATCGAAGTCACTGCCCAAGGCCATACAACTCTGCGCGTTTCCATCCGGCTGACTAAGTTCCCTACCGGTAATCTGGCGGCCAGCCCCGACAGCGTCGAACTGAGCGCCGCGCGTCCGGCCGAAACCGTCGCCGTTACGGCCGACCCGGCGGGCCAGAACAACCAACTGGGAGGTTTCACCACGGCCTTGGACTTCACCTCCAGCCTGGGCAAGCCGGACCCGCCCGAAGGTCCCTGGCTCACCGTGTCACAGTCCGGCGCGAGGACGCCCGGGTCCGTGGTTCTCACCGCCGACCCGCAGAGGCTCAAGGACGCCGGGCCGGGCACCTATACCAACACCGTCGTCCTCAAGGACACGAAGTACAACGATATCAAGACGGTGAAGGTCAACTTGACCGTGCAGGGTCAGGACGTGCGCTCCGTTTCCGCGTTGCCTCACATCGCCGTGGGCGATCGCTGGGTCACGGGTTTCCACCTGCTCAATAGCAGTGCGCAACCGGCCTCCGCGACCCTCCAGTTCTACGATGACAGCGGCCAGCCGCTCGCCATCCCCATATCCGGATCGGCGGCCTCGGCGTCGCTCACCGAGAATCTCGCCCCGTACGGTTCCACTTACCTGGAGGCCGGAACCCCGCAGTTCCCGCTGCGCGTCGGCTGGGCCCTGGTCACCGCCAGTCCCTCGGTGACCGCCCAGGCCCTGTTCCGGGCCGACGTGGGGGGCGGACGATACTTCGAAGCTTCCGTGCCCGCTTCCTCGGGCGGCCGGGGATTCCTGCTCCCCTTCAACGCGATGACGTTCGCGCCGGCCGGGGTTCCCCTGTATACCGGAATCGCGGTCGTCAATCTCGACCCCAACGCGCAGGCCACGATCACTTGCGTGGCCCGCGACCCCCAGGGAAACACCATTCCCAATGCGGTGGCGCTGCCCGCGCTCGCTGCGCTGGGCCATTACTCGGAATACAATTTCACGGCCCTGGCAGGCCGGCGCGGCACGCTGGAGTGCACCTCGAATACCAGCATCGCGGCCCTGGCCCTGCGGTCCATCGGCACCGGAAACGCTTTCTCCTCGCTGCCCGTAGTCACGTTGAAATGAACGGCGGGGTTGCCGCCCTGCCCGGCGGCTAGAACTCGAGCCGCAGCAGGATCTCCACCTGCCGGGCACTCTCGTTCAGTGGCGTCAGGGCGGGGAATCCCGGCCGCGCTACTCTCCCTTTCAGCGCGATGCCGAAGTTCTCCGCGTTCAGGAACGCCTGCGGGTTGTTGAAATTGGCGTGATTCAACACATTGTAGAAATCGGCCCGCAGCGTGAAGCGGGTGCTCTCCCCGAGCTTCGGTATCGGAAACGCGCGGGCTGCTGAGACATCCAGGTTCTGAAACCAGGCTCCTCTGAGCGAGTTTCTTCCCAGGTTTCCGTTCTCGCCCGCGGCCGGCTCCGCGAACGCCGCCTTGTCCAGAATCAGCTCGCCTCCCGGCGCCGGCCGCTTCCGTTCCAGCAGCGGGCGCTCCAACACGAGGTCCGGCCGCACGTTGCACACCGGAACGCAATTGCCGCCGTAAAACACCGTGTAGGGGAGACCGGAGCGCAGCGCATACACTCCTGAAAAGGTCCAGTTCCTCCACACCAGCGCCCGGGAGGCGGGCGCCGTCCAGTAAGCCGTCGCCAGGAAGGTGTGCCGCTGGTCGAAATCGGCATTGCCCCGGTCGCTCTCCCGGTCGTGCTGCCTGGAGAAACCGGCGTAGTAATGGGACGCGAAATCACGGTCGGTCTGATTCGCGAAACCGAGATCGAAAAAGTCCCCCAGAAGAGGGTCGCTCTGGTTGTCGATCGAGTGGCTCCAGGCGTAAGACGCGATCAAGACCGAGCGGCGCTTCCGGTAGCCGGCTGAAAGCAGCAGCGCCGCGTAATCGGAGTAACCCTGGTTGGCCCTCAGGTTGATGTCTTCACGAATCGTGGGGTTGGGCCGCTCATAGTCCGCCGCGGGGTCCTGCCGGTTGACGATATCGTTGGCGATCAGGCGGCGCCCCGCCGATCCCAACACCGTCGCCTCCAGGCGCCAGTCCCGCCCGGCGGCTTGCTGGAGTCCGAGGAAGTAACTGTGGACAAGCGGCGTGCCGAGCGGCCGGGCGAATGCGGTCAGGTTGTAGAAACTGCTGAGACGAAACGGTGGCAACTGCCCGTAGACCTCCTGTAAGGGAGCCAGGTAGTCGCGCGGCCCGCTCAGCGATGCGGAGCCCCTCGCCAGGTCGTTGAATGCCGCGCTGCTCCAGATGCTGTCGAACCAGCGGTCGTAGAACATCCCGTAGGCTGCGCGCACTACCGTTCGGGCGTCGCCTCGCGGCGCCCAGGCCGCGCCCAGCCGCAGCGCCCAGTTCCACCTCTCGGAATCGAACACCGCTCCGCCGGCGGCCGGCCCCGCCGTGGCGCTGCGAACCTGCTCGGCGAAACCGGCGCCGCTGCCCAGGTTCACCCGGAAGTCCCGTCCCTCGCTCCGCAGTACGGGATGGCCGAAGGAATCCGCCCGGATGCCGGCATTCACCGTCAGGCGCGGCGTCCAACGGAAGGTTTCCTGCAGGAATCCGAAATACTGGCGATACTTGTAGTCGCCGCCCCCGCCGGGCGGCGCGTTCCGTCCGGCCGCCGCTTCCGTCCGCGAGAGAGGCGCCACCAGCAGGAATGGCGTGTCCTGCCGGAAGGCCTCCGCGTCCGGGAACAGGTACTGCGGCTTCCGTGAGAGCGCGAACCGGGTGCTCCGTGAAAGAAAGCCTCCGCCCGTCTTCAGAAAGCTGCGGCCCCGCACGTGGAGAATGTTGCCGTTGAGTTCGAAAGACCCGGCCCGGTCCGCGAAGCCGAAGCCGGTCGAAGCGCCGGGAAGAAAGGTTGTCTCACCCAGGATCTGAAGATGCGGAACGCCGGGCAGCGGGTAGCCCCAGCGCATCCTGTCACGCTGAACCCCGGTTCGCACCTCCGTGGTGGTCCGCCCCGTCCACGAACTCACCAGATTGATCCCGGCCCCGATTGCGGAGCCGCGGAAATCGGCAGTCCCGTAGGGTGTCCAGATGAAGTCCGGCCGGCCGGCATCCTGGGCGAAGACCCGCAGCAGAGCGCGGTGGCCGGCCGAGGGCTGGTACTGCAGCCGCGAAAGAGCGGTCCGGCGGTCGAAGCCCGCCGTGGGGCGCAGGGAAACCGCGGTTCCGTCCGAAGGGCCCGGCAGGCCGGGGAGCAGCGGATGCGCGCTCAGGATCCGGCTGCCCGTGCTGCCCTCCGGCAGCGAGGCGAGGAATGCCTGCGACGGCAGCGCGTACGGTACGGGGTCCGCCAGACTGCGGCTGCGAAACCATTCCAGCGCGGTGAACTGGTCGAGCCGTTCTCTGATCAGCGGCCCGCCCGCCGTGGCTCCGGCCTGCGCCTGCCGCACCGGCGCCTTCGGAACAGACCGGGAATTGGCCTGGAAGGAATTGGCATTCAGCACGTCGTTGCGCAGGTTCGTGTAGGCCAGGCCGTGCCAGCGGCTGCCCCCCGGCCGGATCACCGCGTTGGCTACCTGCCCGGAGGTCCTCCCATACTCCGCCGAGAAACTGCTGGTCGACACGCGATACTCCTGCACGGCTTCGGGAGGAACGCTGAGAGAGGGCCCCCCTCCGAAATGATGGTTGTCCTCCAGCCCATCCAGCAGGAAGTTTGACGAAGTCGGCCGCTGCCCGTTCGACGATAGCCCCAGGCTCCGGCCGGTGGCCGTATCGGATGTGATCCCGGGCATGTAAGCCAGCGCCGTGTACACGTCCCGGCCCGTGAGAGGCAGGGTCGCGATCCAGGACGGTTCCACCACACCCGAAACACTGGGCTCCAGCTGTCCGGTCTGAAACGGCTCCGGGTCGAAGGCGCCGGAGTAGGCCGGGTCGAGGTCCGGCCCCGGATACGAGAGGGCCGATTGGTTGGGCAGCACCACCGTCTGGGCCACGTACCGCTCCCACAGCGAGTCCAGCGGGCGCAGTTCGAAGTCGACCCCGGTGAATCCCGCCACCCTGAGTTCCAGTCCATGCACGGAGCGGCTCTGGTAGCCGGGCTTCGACACCCGGATGTGATACGTCCCGGGCGCCAGCAGCGGGAAACTGTAGGCTCCGCCGCGGTCCGTTCGCGCCGCGAAGCTCGCTCCTCCGGCCGCGCTTTCCAGCAGGACAGCCGCGTCCCCCACCGGCCGGTTGTCGAGCGCATCCCTCACCCGCCCCGCGATCAGCCCCTGGGTGGTCTGGGCGGACAGGCCGGCCACAGCCAGAAGGCAGGCCATGATACTCCCTCCCAGTGTCATGTCTACCAATAGTAATCCAAGCCCGGCCGCACTAACTACTTTCCGGAGCAGGACCTTTGGAGCCGGGCTAAATCCGCACACGGCTCCATTCGGCTAAACCCCTTGCCGGGCCCACGCCATTGCGGGCGCGGTACTTTACGCCGGCAGGTAACTATCGGATAGGGACTGAACAGGAAGAGAAGTCGCCTTATTTATGTAAGTGGAGTTACGGTGAGTTGATTCTCCAGGTCCGCGATCCAACTCCCACCCGCCCCGCGCCGCTCCCGCGCCTGCCGGATCAGCCGCAGGTTTCTGGCTGTGGTCTCCGGCT
>JADZAF010000173.1 GCA_020852755.1 Bryobacterales bacterium | reverse complement strand
CTTCCATCGCCCTCAACAGGTCTCAGCGCCTCCTCCGCCGCTCGCGGTCGGCGCCAAGTATATGACCACACCGAGGGTGGGGAATTTTCAACCGGCGATATGGGGATTTTTGCACCGGCCGTGACACCGCGCAAAAAAAAAGCCTGCTCGCCCTTTCCGGTTGAGCAGGCCACACTTAGGGAAGAAGTGTATGGTTGAAACTCTTGAACTCTTACCGGTTGCGGCCGCCTCCGCGGCTACCGCCTCCGCCGCGGCTGACTCCACCGCCTCCGGAAGCGCCGCCGCCGCTCACCCGGCCGCCCGAGCCGCCGCCGCGGTACACGCTGCCGCCGCCGCCACCGGACGAGCGCCCGCTCCACGAGCCGCCCGAGTCGCCCCGTGAGGTCCGGCCGCCGCCGCCCCAGGAGGGGCTCGCCGAGTTGCGCTCCATGCGGGGCGCTGACCACGAGCCGCCCGTATCGCCGCGCGAAACCCGTCCGCCGCCTTCGGAAGAACCGCCCACGCTGCGCTCGCTGCGCGGCGCCGACCAGGCACCGCCCGTATCGCCCCGGGAGACCCGGCCTCCGCTGCTCCACGAGTTGTCCGGAGTCCGTTCCCGCGAGCCGGACCGCTCGCGCACGATCGGCGGATTAATCCGGATCGACTCCTGCCGGCTGCCCGCAGAGGAACGGTCCCACTGGCTGCCGCTGCTGCCCGAATCGAACCGCTGCCATGTGCCCGTCGACTGCCGTCCCGTTGCCCGGCCGCCTTCGCCCCGGTCCACCGGAGCCCGGTTCACGGTCCCCTCCTGCCGGCCGGCCCCGCCCGTGGCGCCGCGCCCGCCCGGCTCTCCGAACCGGCGCCAGCTGCGGTCCGCGTCCTGGCCGGATTGCTGGCGGGTCGCGCCCCGCTCCGGAGAAGCCGTGACGCGCCCCTCGGAGCCGCTTCCCTGCCGCCGCCAATCCTGGTTGGTTCCGCCCTCGGTGCCGCTGCGGCGGCTGCCCGTCTGCGCATCGCTCCTTCCAACCCGCCCGGCCGGTTCGCCGAACCTGCGCCATCCTGCGTCGCCGCCGGCCGCTTCGCCGCGCGCGTTTCCGCCGGAAACCACTCTGTCCTGCGACCTTCCAATCCGGTTCTCGGCCCCGCCGGCCCCCTGGCCGGCATTCCCCTGGGAGCGCTCGCGCGGCTCGCCCAGCCTGCGCCACCCTCCGGATTCCTGGCCCTGCGCTTCCGCGCTGCGCTGCACCCGTCCGCTCTCGCCACGCGGCAGCGCGCCCCGCGCCTCGCCGCCCGCCTGCCCGCCTGGATCCACGGAAGAAGCGCGGCGCGCGATCTGCTCCATGCCGCGGCGCTGGTCCTCGAACGGGACCCGGTTCACCTGGGTGGGAGTCCTCCTGCTGTAGAAGCGTCCCTCGCCGCTGTCGCGCGGCAGGCTGGCCCGCCGCACCTCACGGTCGGAGTACCGCAGGCTCTCCCGGCCCGGCGTTACCGGCAGCGCGCCCCGCACCAGGCTGGCCCGCTCCAGGCGGGTCGAGTCGTACCCGGCAAAACGGCCGGACCTGCCGGTCACGAAATCGTCGGCGCCCACGCCCGTGATCCCATTGCGGATGCGTGCGTTCCGGTAGCTGTTGTGAATGTTGATGTTGGTGATGTGAACGCTGTTGTCGATGTAAGTATGGTTCCGGAACCCGCCGTAATAGCGGCGTCCATACCACGGATAGTACGGCTCGTACGGAGCCAGGGGCACCCAGCCCACGTTGCCGAAACCAATGCCCACGTGAAGACCGCTGTAGCTGCCCCACCCGAAGAAGGCCACCAGGCCCGGCCTCCAGTAGTAGCGCGGATGGTGGTAGGCGCCCGGCCACCAGCACCAGTTACCGCCGTGATGGAACCAGCGGCCGTAGTGATACGGCGCCCAGCCCCAGGGGTCGTAGCTGGCCCAGGTCCACCCATACCAGTCCAGCCAGGTCCAGCGGCCCAGCCGGTAGGGGGCCCAGTCGGGCGCGGCGTACGGCTTCCACACCCAGCCGTACGGCGGTACGTAGATCCAGGTGCCGTAGGAATCCAGGTCCTCGGCGCCATAGACGTCGCGGTGCACGTAGCGGTAGCTGCGCGAGCGCGTCAGGTCGCGGTCCCGGCGCTCGTTCCAGCGGTCGAAATCGTCTTCTTCCATCGCCCGCACCATCTGGAATTCGGGGTCGGAAGCGCCGCCCCGCACCAGCATGGTTCGTCCGGAACGCAGCCGTTCCACGCCGCGGGGCGTGTACACTTCCACTTCGCCGGATCGCACCGTGATCTCGGTCTGCCCGTCCTCGCGGACGGCAACCCGGTAGGCGCCTTTCTTCTGCGGGCGGACCGAAACGGAAGGAGTGCTGACCTCGACGTCGGCCTCGGAGTCGCGCAGGACCCGGAAGGTCACCGTGCCCCGCGCCACCTGCACCTGGTAGCGCCGGTACTCAAGGCCGCTCAGCCGGATCTCGGTGTCCGCGGCCAGCCGGATCATGTTGGCGTAATCGAACTGCACTTCAGCCCGGGATGCGGGACCCGTCGACACGCGGTCTTCCACCACCAGGGGCGCGTTCACCGACGCCGCCACCCAGTCGCCGGAATCGCCGCGGCGCACCGACACTTCGCCGTTGAGCACGCTGACGCGAGCCACGCCCCGCTCCGGGGCCTCCTCCTCATCTTGGGCTCGGGCGGCCGGCGCCCAGAAGAGCACCACTGCCGCTGCCAACCACAGGTGCGTGCGAGAACGTCGCATGGCGCATCTCCTTTCCGAACTGCGCCTTACTTAACGCACGCCGGGGGCCAAAAGACAAGCGGTTGATTCTGTGGAAGTTGCGCTAAGATGGTGGACTCATGGCGGTGGCTGAAAAGCACCACTCCGGCCGGATTCCCGCAGCCTTCCGGTTCCTGGCCGGTCCGGTCCTCCTCTTCCTCATCACGGCCGGCTTCTACTGGAAGCTGACCCTGACCGATCAGTACACCTGGCTGGAAAGCCCCGACATCGCCTACCAGGTCCTGCCCTGGTACCAGATGCAGGCCCGCGAATGGAACGCCAGCCGCTTTCCCCTGTGGGACCCCTACCAGTGGGGCGGCCAGTCGCTCATCGGCCAGGGACAACCCGGCGCCGCCTACCCGCTCAATTGGATCCTGTTTCGCCTTCCTTTATATGAAGGGCGCATCCGGCCCGCCTTTCTGAACTGGTACTTTGTCCTGATTCACTATCTCGCGGCACTGTTCGGCTACTGGCTCTGCCGCGACCTGGAACTGCCTCGAACCGCTTCCCTTCCGGCCGGTTCCGCCTTCGCGCTGGGCGGCTACGTCGGCACTACCGACTGGCCGCAGATGTTGAACGGCGCCGTCTGGGCGCCCCTGGTTCTCCTGTTCTCTCTCCGTGCCCTGGGCGGCCGCCGTCCCATTGCCAGTGCGGCTCTCTCCGGCGGCGCGCTGGGCATGGCCTTCCTCAGCGGCCACCATCAGGTGCCCCTCTTCACGGCCGCCGCCGTCGGCCTGATCTGGGCCTGGTCCCTGGTGCGAAAACGCGGCCAGCCGCTCAGGCCCTTCCTGGTCTTCCTCCTTTTCACGTTTCTCGTGAGCGCGCTGCAAACCCTGCCCGGTTACGAATACGGCAGACTGGCGGTCCGCTGGGCTGGCGCGCCGGCGCCCCTGACCTGGAATCAGCCCGTGCCGTACACCGTGCACACGCACTATTCGATGAACCCCGGATGGCTGCTCGGCGCCGTCCTGCCCGCCGGCTTTCCCCACGCGACTCCCTACATGGGCATCACCGCCATCCTGCTGGCCGCTCTCGGCCTGGCCGCCGGATGGCAGGCTTGGGGCGCGCGCATCGCAGCCGCCCTGGCCCTGCTCGGCCTGGCCTTCGCGCTGGGCGCCTTCTCCCCGTTTCACGGCCTGGCGTACGCCTTGGTCCCCATGCTCGAGAAGGCCCGCAATCCATCCATGGCGATCGTCATCTTTCACATTGGGATTGCTGTTTTAAGTGCTTATGGAATAAGGCATATACTTGCTGATGAACAGTCTCGCCGGCTGCGCGGGACAGGCGTGGCTCTCGCCGGCCTGTCCGTATTCTTATATGGCTTTTTATTATGGGCTTGGGTGGTTAAGTCTAAACTTCCCGATGAGCGCCTGGGGGTTCCGGCCCTGGCCGCTTTGCTGATTGCCGTGATCCTGCTGTTTCGAAGCGCCGGAAGGATCTCTGGCAGCGCCGCCTCCGTCTCGCTGTTCCTCGTGATGCTGTTTGAGTTGAACAACGTCTCCACCTATGGGCTCCAGCCTGTGGGAAAGCCGGATTCCCTTCTGAAAAACCACTTCGGCCTCGCCGACCTGGTGGATTTCCTCACCCGCCAGCCTGAACCTCCCCGGATCGAGGCGGATGAGCGGGAGATCCCGTTCAACTTCGGGGACTGGCACGGAATCGACGTTTTCGGCGGCTACACGGCCTCCCTGCCCGCCAACATCGACCGCGTGCAGGGCGGGTACGAGGAGCGCATGCGCTTCAGCGTCAAGTACTGGGTCGGGCGCAAGCCCATCCGCGCCGATCAGGTCCCCGTGTTCGCCTCTCAAAGCGGTTTGAACGTGTACTTGAACCCAGGCGCATACTACCGTGCGTGGGTTGAAAATAGCAAACCGTGCCCCAACCCGGGTCAGGCCTGGATGACCAGCCGCGGCCAGGGCCGCGTGGTCGTGGATGCACAACTGCCCTGCCCCGCCCGCGTGGTGATCAGCGAGCCGTACTTCCCCGGCTGGAAAGCCCGGGTGGCGGGGCGATCCGTGCCCATACGCGAAGTCCACGGCGCTCTGCGTGCCGTCGACCTGCCGGCCGGGCGGCACACCATCGTCATGACCTACCGGCCCCTTTCGGTTTACGCCGGCGCCGCCCTCACCGCCCTGGGCCTGCTCGGCTGCGCGCTCCTTGCCCTTCCTTCCCGCTCCGCTCCGCGGCGCACGCTTTAGCGTGCCGCGGCGGCACTCCTGCCGCCGTCAACGGCCTCGCAAGACCCTTCGGAACCCGATTTGCACTGAATGCGACGGCCCTGACCCGGCCCTACAATCATGAAAACCCAACCCAAACACTGGCTCCAGGACAAAGGGCGCCACTTCATGTTCGCCACCGGTATCGAGAACAGCTGCCCGCTGGTTCCCGGTCCCGGCGGCCGCCGCCGGCGTGTGGACGAAATGGAGAAGTGCGGGCACTACCGCCGCTGGCGTGACGACCTGGCGCTGGTGCGCGACCTGGGACTCGACTACCTGCGCTACGGCCCGCCCTATTACCAGGCGCACCTCGCCCCCGAGCGCTATGACTGGTCGTTCTCCGATCCCGTCTTCGCCGAAATGCGGCGCCTCGGCATCACTCCCATCGCCGACCTCTGCCACTTCGGCATCCCCGGCTGGGCGGGCGATTTCCAGAATCCGGAGTGGCCCGGCCTGTTCGCCACCTACGCGGCCGCCTTCGCCGAGCGCTATCCCTGGGTGCGCTTCTTCACGCCGGTCAACGAGATCTTCGTCTGCGCCACGTTCTCCGGACAATACGGTTGGTGGAACGAGGCGCTGGCCTCCGACCGCGGCTTCACCACCGCCCTCAAGCACCTTGCGCGCGCCAACCTGTGCGCCGAAGCCACCATTCTCAAGGTGCGGCCCAATGCGCTGTTCATCCAGAGCGAATCCAGCGAGTACTTCCACGCCGCCCACCCCCTGGCCGAAAAACGCGCTGACTTCCTCAACCAGAAGCGCTTCCTCTCGCTCGACCTCAGCTACGGCTTCGACGTGCAGGGCAGGATGTACGAATACCTGATGGACAACGGCTTCACCCGCGAGGAATACCACTGGTTCATGGAACAGGGCGAACTCGTCCGGCCCTACTGTGTGATGGGCAACGACTACTACATCACCAACGAGCACCGCGTGCCGCCCGGCGCCGGACCCGTCGCTCCGGCCGGCGAAATCTTCGGCTACTACGTCATCACCCGCCAGTATTACAACCGCTACCATTTACCGGTGATGCACACGGAGACCAACCTGGGCGACAGCCAGATGGCACCCGGCTGGCTCCGCAAGGAGTGGGCCAACATGGTTCGCCTGAAAGCCGACGGCGTCCCCATCATCGGTTTCACCTGGTACAGCCTGACCGACCAGGTGGACTGGGATACGGCCTTGCGCGAGGATAACGGGCGCGTGAACCCGCTGGGCCTGTACGACCTGGACCGCCGGATTCGCCCCGTCGGCCGTGAGTACCGGGATCTGGTCGCTCAGTGGCGCGAGATCCTCCCCCTCGACAGCCTCTGCCTGCACGTGTCCTAGGGCTCCCGCCAGGCCTCGGTCCGCGCTCCTGCCGCCGCGCCGGTCACGCCGGACGGTACACTTCCGGCACGAAGGTCTGCTCTTCCATCGGCGGCCGCACGTACCCGGCCCGGTTCGTGCGCGGCGGCAGCTTGATGGGTCCCGGCGTCAGGTCCTCGTAGGGAATCATGCTGAGCAGGTGATGAATCGAGTTCAGCCGCGCGCACTTCTTGTTGTCCGCGTTCACCACGTACCAGGGCGACTGCTTCGTGTCCGTGTACGCGAACATCTCGTCCTTCGCCTTCGAGTACTCCACCCAGCGGCTGCGCGATTCCAGGTCCATCGGGCTCAGCTTCCACCGCTTGGCCGGGTCCTCGATGCGGTCCTGAAAACGGCGCTCCTGCTCGTCGTCGCTCACCGAGAACCAGTATTTGATCAGAATGATCCCGGAATGGATCAGCATGCGCTCGAATTCCGGACAATCGTGCAGAAATTCCTGGTGCTCCGCGTCGGTGCAGAATCCCATCACCCGCTCGACTCCGGCCCGGTTGTACCAGCTGCGGTCGAACAGCACCATCTCCCCCCCGGCCGGAAGCTGGGCCACGTAGCGCTGGAAGTACCACTGCGTCTTCTCGCGCTCGGTGGGAGTGCCCAGCGCCACCACCCGGCAAATGCGCGGATTCAGGCTTTCGGTGATCCGCTTGATCACCCCGCCCTTGCCGGCCGCGTCGCGTCCCTCGAAAATCACCACCACCTTGAGGCCTTTGTGCCGGATCCATTCCTGGAGCTTGGCCAGTTCCACCTGCAGCCGCTGCAGTTCCTTTTCGTAGATCTCCGGCGTGAGCCTGCGCGCCTTCACAACGGCAGGCGCGGTGGCAGCGCCATCGGGCTTGGGGGACGCGCTCTTCTTGCGCTCTTGCTTGTCCTTCCTGTTCTTCTTCGACACGGCGGATTCCTCGTTCGGCGGGCCCTGCTTATTTCGGCCGGCTGATAGTATACACCCCGCCCCGCGCGCAGGTTCTACGATTCCGGCCCTTCACTGCATTCGGAAGTCCCGGCGACGCGCGGGCCCGCGCCGTATTCGACGCGGATGAGGAAGAGTCCCTTGGCGGGCGCCGCCGGCCCCGCCTTGCGCCCGCACCCCGGCCGCAGCAGTTCCCTCAGGCCACCCGCGTCCAGGTTCCCCTTCCCCGCCTCCAGCAGCGTGCCCGCGATGTTGCGCACCATGTGTTTCAGGAACCCGGAGCCGCACACCCGGTACACCAGCTTCTCTGCTTCCAGCGCCAGCCGCGAGGAGAAAATGGTCCGCACCTTCGACCCGCCCAGCCGGTCGCTTTCATCCGAAGCGGCGAAGGCTGTGAAATCATTCTCGCCTTCGAGCAGGGGCGCCAGCGCCAGCATGCGCTCCGTGTCCAGCGGGTAGGGATGATGGTGTACGTAGCGCCAGTCGAAGGGCGGGCAGACCTCGGAGCGCCACACCCGGTACTCGTAATGCTTGGCCGCCGCCTGATAGCGCGGATGGAAGTCCGGCTCCGCCTCTTCCACTTCCAGGATGCGTATGGACGGCGGCAGCAGGCGGTTCAAAGCCCGGCGCAGGTTCGGCAAGGGGATGGGGTTTTCCAGTGAGACCGCGGCCACCTGCGCCAGCGCGTGCACTCCGGCGTCGGTTCTTCCCGAAGCCGCCACCGGCACCGCCCGCCCCTCGATCTCCGCGAAAGCCGCCTCCACCGTCCCCTGCACCGTGGGCAGTCCCGGCTGCGCCTGCCAGCCGTGGAAATCCGTCCCGTCGTACGCCAGGGTGATCCGGATGCGGCGCATCACGCCGGCCGCGAGCCGGGCTTGATGGCCGGCGAACCCTCGCGGCACAGAGGGCAGTCTTCCGGCTGATAGGTGACTACGTTCAAGGTGACCAGGGCGGCCCGCGGCACGCCCACCTCCGCCTGCCCGCCGCTGCGGTCGATGATGCTTCCCGCGGCCATCACGCGCGCGCCCGCCGCCCGCAGCCTCTCCACCACCTCGCGCGTGGAGCCGCCCGTGGTCATCACGTCTTCCACCACCACGGCCGTTTCTCCCGGCGTTACCTGGAAGCCGCGCCGCAGCGTCATGGCACCGGAGGCGTCGCGCTCCGTGAACAGAAAACGTGCGCCCAGCGCCCGCGCCGCTTCATGCCCGATGATGAGTCCTCCGATGGCCGGCGAAGCCACCAGACCGATCTCGTTCTCCTTCGTCAATTCCTTCAAACAATCCGCCAGGGCCTTGCCCAGGAGTTCCGCGTACCGGGGATGCTGCAGCACCAGCGCGCATTGCAGATATTCCGGGCTGTGTAAGCCGCTGGTCAGGCGAAAATGCCCGCGCAGATACGCGCCCGTGGACCGGAACAGGTTTAGAATTGACTCTGGTTGCGGCGTCACAAACGCCTACTATACCATTGAAAAACGTTGCAGGAACCGATTGCCGCCGGCCCTTCCGGCTGCCGCCATCCGCGGCGGCCAGGTTATGGGAACCGATTCCCCGTCTTCAGCGTTCTTAAATACTTTATGGAGTACCCTATGTCCAAACGACGTGAAGCGACCGCGTTGCTGTGTGCCATGCTTCTGGCCGCGCCGGGCACTGCCGGCGCCCAAAACGCCTCGTCCGCCCAGGGCGTCTCTGCCGGTCAGAGCGCGACGCGGGTGCCTGCCGTCCAGCAGACCGGCTCATTCCAGATCTATCGCCCCAAGCAGGTAGCTCCCATCGATCTGGCCAATTCCAACCGCCTGGATTCCCTGCTGCGCGGCGGCAGGCTTTACCTGTCCCTGCAGGATGCCATCGCCCTGGCGCTGGAAAACAACCTGGATATCGAAGTCCAGCGCTACGGCCCGCTGATCGCGGATGCCAATATCCTGCGCGCAAAGGGCGGCGGCTTTGCCCGTGGCGTCTCCGCCGGCGTTTCCTCCGGACCTTCCAGCGCCGCCAGCCAGGGGGAGGGCCGCAGGGCAACGGGCATCACCACCAGCGCGGCCACCGAGGCCAGCAGCGCAGGCGCCGGAGGAGGCCTTCTGGTCCAGCAGACCGGCAGCGCCATTCCCAGCCTGGACCCGGTCATCTCCGGCATTGCGCGCTTCTCTCATGCCACCAGCCCTCAGACCAGTTCGTTCGTCACCGGCACCAACAACTACGTCCGTGAAAACAACCTGATGAACTTCCAGTACAGCCAGGGCTTCCTTACCGGCACCAACTTCTCCTTCGGCTACAGCGACTCCCGCGTGGAAACCAACAGCGTCCGCGATGACTTCAACCCCGCCCGGACCGGCAGCTTCTCGCTCAACATTACTCAAAAGCTGCTGCAGGGATTCGGCCCGGCAGTCAACTCCCGGCAGATCCGCATTGCCAGGAACAACCGGGAAGTCTCCGACCTGGTGTTCAAGCAGCAAGTGATCGCCACCGTTTCCACCGTCATGAACCTTTACTGGGACCTGGTCAGTTTCAACGAGGAAGTGAAGGTCGCCAAACAGACCCTCGCCGCCAACGAGAAACTCTATAACGACAACAGGAAACAGGTGGAAATCGGCACCCTGGCGCCGATCTCCATCGTTCAGGCCGAGGCCGAAGTCGCTGCCGCCCAGCAGGAGGTCACCCTGGCCGAAACCCGCGTGCTCCAGCAGGAAACCATTCTGAAGAACTACCTGAGCCGCACCGGTATCGCCAGCCCCTTGCTCGCCGATGCCCGGGTAGTCCCCACCGACCGGATGACCATGCCCGACGTCGAGCCCATCCAGCCGTTCCAGGATATGGTGGCGGGCGCGCTGCAGTCCCGTCCGGAAGCGGCCCAGCGCCGGATCAATATCGAGAACGCCAAGATCAGCATGAAGGGTTCCCGCAGCCAGATGCTGCCCACCCTGGACGCTTTTGTGAGCCTGGCCAATAACGCCCTGGCCGGCACGGTCAACGGCCTGCCCGCTCCGGTTGGTGTGATCCGCAACCCGGACGCCTACTTCCTTGGCGGCTACAGCACTCTGTTCTCCCAGCTCTTCGGCCGCAATTTCCCCGACTATGCCGTGGGACTCCAGCTGAACATCCCGCTTCGAAACCGGCAGGCTCAGGCCGACATGCTCAATGATCAGTTGTCGCTGCGGCAGGGCGAACTCGGTTTGCAGCAACTCGAAAACCAGATCCGCGTGGAGGTGCAGAACGCGCTCATCGGCCTGCAGCAGGCCCGTGCCAGCTATCAGGCGGCCATGAAGCGCCGCGTCCTTCAGGAGCAGACCCTGGATGCCGAGCAGAAGAAACTCGCCCTGGGCGCTTCCACCATCTACCAGGTGATCCTGGTTCAGCGCGACCTCACTCAGGCCCAGTCGGCCGAAGTCGCTGCCCTGGCCTCCTACAGCAAGGCGCGGGTTGAAATGGACCGGGCCTTGGGCTTGACCCTCAACAACCACAGCATCTCTCTGGAAGAGGCTTATAACGGACGCGTCTCCCGGCCCCCCAGCCCTATCCCGGCCGTGGAGCAGCCGTAGCGGCACAGCCGTAGCGCAAGAGCCCGAGGCCGGCAGCACGGTCCCCGTTCTCAACATGCCGCGGCGGCGCCGTTGCCGCCGCGAACGCTGTGCCGCAAGCCTTCCCGGCCCGCGCCGGCCAGGTTGCGGGCGCCGGCCGCCCGCGGTTTCGCACGCTCCCCGGTGTCGGGAGGCGCCAGTTCTTGACTTGCGGCTCTCCGCCCGCGCACCGCATTGTTAACAAAAGCACTCCGACCCTCCTGCCCGGCTCCGCTATCCGTCCGAAAATAGCTCCCATTTTTGCACTGCACCTCCTGCCGTTCGCACCCAGGCGCTGAAAACAGAAGGCCTGCCGGCTTTGGCAAATCGCTTGCTCACCCCTAGACGTGACTCGACCAAAGCAGGCTCAGGGAGGAACGAATCCCCCTCCGCAAAAGAACAACCCAACTAAGTCACCACTTTACCGTTTCCCTCAAAATATCCCCTGACTCCCCGCATCGTCGCCTTGAGCCTGGTAACTTTCGCGGCGGGTGGATGCCTGAACGGCCATCCACTCGCCCCGTTCTAAAGCCTTCCCCTCAATCGTCCGATCCATCCCTTGTGAACCCGCAACAGGACAGCGACTGGAGAAGCCGGCTGCATTTCGGCCTGGACCTTCTGCGCCTGGCCGCCGCGCTCCAACAACCCCCGGTCCGGGAGCCGGCGCTGGCGGCGGAACTCGCCCGCCTCATCGACCGGCCTGCGCCCCGGCCCTGATCTCCCGCCCGCGCGGTTTCGGATCCCTCGCTCCGATATACTGGTGGGCGCGCACTCCCATGGTCTCGCCGCCGCCCGTGTTGTGCCTGCTCTGTCTGACCCTGGCCGCCGCTGACCCGGCCGGCGCGGCCGAAGTGCGCGTCCCCCGTACCCCGCGGCCTCCCAGGCTGGAGGATTTCATTGCCGCCCGTCCCCGGCCCGCCGAAGTGCGCATCGACGACTTCCGGCAATTCTCGCCGGGTGACGGCGCGCCCGCCAGCCAGCCCACCACCGCCTACCTGTCCTACGACGGCTCGAACCTGTACGTGGTCTTTGTCTGCAAGGACGATCCCCGCCTGATCCGCGCCCGCATGGCGAAACGGGAGCAGATCATGCAGGACGACCGCATCACCATCAGCCTGGACACCTTCCACGACCATCGCCGCGCCTACTGGTTCGACGTCAATCCATTCGGCGTGCAGGCCGACGGCAACGTCACCGACTTCATCGAGGACGACACCAGTTGGGACACCCTCTGGCATTCCGAAGCCCGCATCACCCGCGACGGATACGTCGCCCTGGCGCGCATCCCCTTCCGCAGCCTGCGCTTTCCCAACACCGGCCGGCAGTCCTGGGGGATCGTGCTGGGCCGCTATATCCAGCGCAACAACGAGTGCGCCTGCTGGCCGCACGTCAGCCCCAGCCGCCCGGGCTGGGTCCGGCAGGGCGGCGATCTCACCGGCATCCAGGACATCTCGCCGGGCCGCAACCTGCAGTTCATTCCCTACGCCCTGTTCTCCCACGCCCGCTTTCTGGACCTGCCTCCCGCCGCGGCGCCCCGCTTTCAAACCCGGACCGAAGCGCGCGCGGGCCTGGACGCCAAGATGGTGCTGCGCGACTCCTTCACCGTGGACGTGGCGCTGAATCCGGACTTCAGCCAGGTGGAATCGGACGAGCCGCAGGTCACCATTAACCAGCGTTACGAAGTCTTTTTCCCCGAAAAGCGCCCCTTTTTCATCGAAAATGCGGGACTTTTCAAAACGCCCGAGCAGTTGTTCTTCTCCCGCCGCATCGTCGACCCGCGGCTCGGCGCGCGCTTCAGCGGCAAGTTGGGCCGCTGGGCGCTGGGCGCGCTGGCCATCGACGACCGCGCGCCCGGCGAGACCGCCGATCCGGGCGGCCCGCTGCGCGGCCGCCATGCCGTCGCGGGCGTGTTCCGCGTGCAGCGTGAATTCCTGCGCGACTCCAGCATCGGCGCCCTGGTGACCAGCCGGGACTTCGGTGATTCCTTCAACCGGGTCTATGCTCTCGACAGCAGCCTCAAGATCCGCCGCAACTGGGTCTTCACCGGCCAGGCCATGCGCAGTGAAACCCGCTACCTGAATAACCGGCGCGACGGCGGGCCCGCCTGGTTCGCCGAACTCGCACACCTCGGACGCCACCTCAACTCCCGCACCAGCTATACCGACCGCAGCCCCCGCTTTTTCACCGAGCTCGGATACATCGCCCGCGTGGACATGCGCCAGCTCGATGAACAGCTCGACTACCGCTGGCGTCCGGAAACCGGCCCGGTGATCGCCTTCGGCCCGCGGTTGCATGCCCTGGTCAACCGCAGCCGGGCCGGGCAAACACAGGATTGGACCCTCAGCCCGGAATTCGTCATCGAGTTCCGCCGCAATACGGAGCTGGCCGTCGAGCGGCATGAAATCTACGAACTCTTCGCCGGCCGCGGCTTCCGCAAGGGACACAGCTCCGTGGAACTGGAGACCGAATGGCTCAAGTGGCTCTCCGCCTCCGCCTCCTACGTGCGCGGCTCGAATATCAACTTCTACCCGGCCGCCGGCCTCGATCCCTTCCTCGCCAACTCCGTCAACACCGAACTCTCCCTGACCCTGCGGCCCGGGTCCCGCGCCCGCCTGCAGGAAACCTATATCCACAGCTCGCTGGCCGCCGGGGGCCGGCGCCTGGCGCCCGGCCGCGAGGAAGCCGCCAGCATCTTCGATAACCACATCCTGCGCTCCAAGGCGAACTACCAGTTCAACCGCGAGCTTTCCCTGCGCGCCATCCTCGACTACAACGCCGTGCTGGCCAATCCCTCCCTGGTGCGCCTGGAGCGCACCCGGCATTTCGGCGTCGATCTCCTGCTGAGCTACGTCGTAAATCCCGGCACCGCCCTGCACCTGGGCTACACGGACCTCTACGACAACCTGGCCTTCGACCCCAACCTCCATCCGGCCCTGCGCCGCACCGCTTCTCCGGGCCTCTCCACCGGGCGGCAGTTCTTTGTCAAGCTGAGCTACCTGCTGCGCATGTGAACGCGTCCGCCGGCCCGCCGCCGGCGCCCCCGGCGCCACCCCAAAAAGTCCTGAAACGGCCGGCCGCATCCCTTCCGGACTGCGGGTACAATGTGTAACGGGATTCATCGCGTTATCGAAATTCAAGGAGTGAGGACTGTATGGTGACCTGTCCGGAATGCGACGCTGAAATCGATGTGGAAGAGACTGACCTGGACGAAGGCGACACCCTGACCTGTGACGACTGCGGCGCCGACTTGCGGGTGGTGAGCGTGGACCCGTTCGAGTTGGAGTCCCTGGATGAAGAGGAGGAGGAGGAAGACTTCCTCGACGAAGACGAAGACGACGATGAAGAGGAAGAGGACTGGAAATAGCGGACGCTGGCTTCCTCTCTGCTGCGCGGCGGTCCTCGCCGCGGCAGGAACGGCCGCCGCGCAGCACCGGGAGAGCAGGAGCCAATCGTACGCACTGATTGCCGGCACCGTTTTTCAGGAATCCGGACTCTCGCTTCGCGGCGCCGAGGTTTCCCTCGAGCCCGACCCCCAGGATGCCAGGACCCATAAGCTCAAAAAGAGCCGGGCCGTCTCCGACAGCCGGGGCGAGTTCGCCTTCCGTGTCCCCGCCGTCCCGTCGCGCTATACTGTCAAAGTGAAACGGGCGGGATTCTCTCCGCAGGAGAAAGTCGCCGCCGTAAGCGGCGACGAACGCATCGATCTGGTATTCCGCCTGGAGCCCGCACCGTAATTCGCAACTTGGGACAAGCGGGCTGCATCTGATCAAGGGAGGAGATTCCATGCATCGGCGTGCCGTATTTAGCTTTCTGCTCCTGCTCCTCGCGGGAGCCGTGTCGCTGTACGGCTTCCAGGGCAAGAAGAACAAGGAGGAAGCCAACGTTCGAATGGTCCAGGGCACCGTCTCCGCCCCGGACGGCAATTCGGTCCAGGG
This sequence comes from Bryobacterales bacterium, assembly GCA_020852755.1. Lineage (GTDB taxonomy): Bacteria > Acidobacteriota > Terriglobia > Bryobacterales > Bryobacteraceae > JADZAF01. The sequence goes on along the minus strand of JADZAF010000173.1, from coordinate 12,144 downwards.
CGCGGTGGTCCAGATCAAGAACACCAAGAGCCTTCAGATCCGCTCCTTCATCACCAACGAGCATGGGGCTTACTACTTTCATAATCTGGACACCAACGTGGATTACGAGTTGCGGGCCGAGCACCAGGGCTCCCGGAGTCCCGTCCGCACCCTGAGCGCCTTCGATACCCGCAAGCAGCCCGTCATCAACCTGACGCTGGAAAAGAAGTAATACCGGCCTCTTCAAAATGCAGGGGCAGGCACGCGCGCGGCCTCCCACCGCGCAGCGGCCTAAGCTGGGAGGAAGATGCTATGAGGCAAACGCTGTTGTTGTTTTCCGCCGCCGCTTTGCTCGCGGGTCAGGCATGGTCGCAGGAATTTCAGCTGGGCGGTAAGGTTTCCGACTTCACCCTGACCGACGTGAAGGGCGCCCCGGTGCAGTATTCGTCCCTGGCGGGAGACGTCACCGTGATTACCTTCATCGCCACCAAGTGTCCCGTCTCCAACAACTACAACGAGCGGATGAAGGAGCTCTACAACGACTACTCCGCCAAGGGCGTCAAGTTCGTTTTCGTCAACTCCAACGGCTCCGAACCCGCCGCCGAGGTCGAAGAGCACGCCCGCCAGCATGGCTTCGCGTTCCCCGTGTACAAGGATGAGAACAACATCGTCGCCGACCGCTTCGGGGCGCAAGTGACGCCGGAGTCCTTCGTGCTCGACAAGACCGGCGTGATCCGCTACCACGGCTACATCGACGATTCCCAGAACCCGGCCCGCATCAAGAGCCAGGGATTGCGGAAAGCGCTGGACGCCCTGCTCACCGGGGCGAACGTGGAGACCGCCCAGACGAAAGCCTTCGGATGCACTATCAAACGAGTCAAAAAGGCCTCCTGACGAGCCTGTTCCTGATCTTGTCGGCCGCCGCCTGGGCCCAGCCCGCGCGGCTCGATCCGGTGGACGAATCGCGCCTCGCGGCCGTAGTCAAGTCGGCCAGGGGCCAGGTGGTGCTGGTGAACCTGTGGGCCACCTGGTGCGCTCCCTGCCGCGAAGAAATGCCGGGCCTCGTCAAACTCGAGGCCCGCTTCCGCCAGCGCGGATTCAAACTCATCACCGTTTCCGCCGACGAACCGGAGCAGGAGGCCGATGCCCTGCGCTTCCTGCAGCAGCAGCGCGTCCCCGGCCCGGCTTTCATCAAACGGGCGCAGGACGACGAGCGCTTCATCACCGCCATGGACCCCAAGTGGAGCGGCGCCCTGCCCGCCTCGTTCATCTTTGACCGCAACGGCCGCAAAGTGCGGTCGTTCATCGGCGAGGTGGAGCTGACCGCTCTGGAAGCCGCCATCCAACAACTGCTCTGAGCCCGAATTGTCGGTATTTAGACTTAATTAAGGCAGATTAACGCAACTCTGCGGTAACTCATCACCAGCCTTTATCGTCTCATTGGCGACCCTGGACTTGCTGCGGAATGGAAAGAGGGGGGCTCGCTATGAAACGACTCGTGCGCCTTGGGGGCTGGTGCGCCGCTCCCCTGCTTGTTCTCCTGACTGCATCCGCCGCCGCCTTCACCGTCTCCGTTGAACCCTCCATCCCCTCAACCGCCGCAGTGGGCGAAATGGTCACTTGGACGGCGTCGGCCGGCAACTCCAGCCCGGGTAAACTCTGGTACCGGTTCCGCGCGCGCGCCGCGGGCGAGGATTTCCGCATGCTGCGCGACTACGGCCCTGAGAACGTCCTGGATTGGACCGCCGGCGACCACGAGGGGCTGTACGAGATCGAGGTCGCTGTCAGGAATCTGGACACGGGTGAGATGGCCTCCACATCGCTCCTCTACGGTTTCACTTCCCGTGTGGAAACCGGCGCCCCGGTGATCAGCCGGACCCGGAACCCGCTGGTATTCCTCTACAGTGCGCCTGCCTGTCCCACCGGCAGCCGCATGGCGGTGCAGTTCATTGCGGAGGATGGCTATCTGCAGAGCACGGACTATCACCCGTGCCGCGAAGGGTTGAGCATGAACTTCTACCTGGCCGGCATGCGCGCGGAGACGCAATACTCGGTGCGCCATGTCATCGAGGGCGGACCGGACCCGGTCTGGGGCCCTGCCCTGACCCTGACTACACCTGCCGTTTCCCTCCCTCTCGCGCCCTTCAAAGTCCTCAAGCCGTCGCCCGGCCCCCAGACTGATGGGATTCTGCTGCAGAGCAGCCTCAATCAGACCATGATTGCCACCGACCTGCAGGGCAACCTGGTTTGGTACTACCCCGGAAACATCTCCTTTCTCACCGATCCGATAGCAGGCGGCACCTTCCTGGGCATCTTCTGGGACGGAAACCAGGATTCGGAACGGCAGATCCTGCGGGAGTTCGACCTGGCAGGCATGACCGTCCGGGAGACCAATGCGGCCCGGGTCTCCGAGCAACTTCGAGCCCTCGGCAAACGGCCTATCGGCGGATTCCATCACGATGCGCGGCGTCTGCCCGACGGCAATTTCCTCGTGTTGGCCAGCAACGAACAGATCCTGACCGATGTGCAAGGCCCCGGTCCGGTGAACGTTATCGGGGATGAAATCCTGGTGCTCGACCGGGATCTCCAGGTGATCTGGGTGTGGGATGCTTTCGATCATCTGGACACGGCCCGGCCCGCGGTGATGGGAGAGAATTGCGCCCGCGGAGCCGGCGGCTGCGCGCCCTTCTACCAGACCGACCACGCCAGCGACTGGCTGCACGGGAACTCCGTCCAGTTCACCCCCGACGGCAATATCCTGTATTCGGCGCGTCACCAGGACTGGCTCATCAAGATCGATTACCGCAACGGCGAAGGCAACGGAGAAGTGCTCTGGGTCCTGGGCCGGTGGGGCGACTTCCAAATCGATTCGCCGGACGCCTGGCCCTGGTTTTCCCACCAGCACGACGCCAACTTCCTGCCCGGCGACAACTCCACCCTGGTCGTGTTCGACAACGGCAACACCCGCCGCGCCGAGGATGCAACCGCCAACAGCCGGGGGCAGGTCTACCGCCTCGATGAAATCAACCGCACCGCCACCCTGGTCCTTAGCGCCGATCTCGGCATCTACTCCCTGGCGCTGGGTTCGGCCCGGCCGTTGCCCAACGGCAATTTCCTGTTTGTCGCAGGCTGGATTCCAGGCGAAACCGCCGGATCCGGCTCCAGCCACTCGCTCGAACTGGACCCCAGCGGCCAGGTCGTCTACGACCTGTATGCCCCGACTCAGGAGTACCGGATGTTTCGCATGCCGGACTTGTACAATCCGTGATACACTTCCCGCATCCGCGCCAGGATCAGTAAACGGGAATTTCTGAAGACGGCGGCGGCCGCGCTGTTCGGGTGGGGTGTCCGCGCCGCCGCTCACACGCAGAACATCGTCTACATCAACGCCGACGATCTTGGCTATGGTGACTTGAGCTGTTTCGGGTCCCCGATCTACACCCCGAACCTGAACGCGATGGCCAGGGGAGGCGTGCGCCTGCGCCAGTTCTATTCGGCCAGTTCTGTCTGTTCACCCTCCCGGGCCGCGCTGCTCACAGGCCGATATCCTGCCCGGGCAGGTGTGCCCGGTGTGCTCTGGCCGGATAGCCAGACGGGCCTGTCCACGTCGGAGACCACCATCGCCGAGCTGCTCAAGACGCGTGACTACCGGACCATGTGCATCGGCAAGTGGCATTTGGGAAACCTGCCTCAATTCCTTCCCTGCAATCGCGGTTTCGACGAGTACTTCGGCATTCCCTACAGCCATGACATGTGGCCGCTGCCGCTGTTCCGCGATCGCGAGGTCGTGGAACGGCCGGTCCGGATCGAGACCTTGACGGAACGCTATTCCGCGCAAGCGGTGGATTTCATCGGCCGCACACGCGAGCGGCCCTTCTTCCTCTACCTGGCCCACCACCTGCCGCACCTGCCCCTGGTGGTCGCTCCGCGGCTCCGGGGCAACTCCGGTTTGGGAGCCTACGGCGATGCCGTCCAGCAGGTCGATTGGAGCGTCGGGCAGATTCTGGAAGCGCTGGCCGCCAACGGCCTTGAGGACCGGACCCTGGTGATGTTCTCCAGCGACAACGGACCGTGGTTCCAGGGCAGCGCGGGCCCCCTGCGTGGCGGAAAGGGCCAGTGCTTCGAAGGCGGATTCCGCGTCCCGTTCATCGCCCGCTGCCCCGGCTGGATTCCGGAAGGCGCCGTGAGCAACGGCATGGCCTCCACCCTCGACATCCTTCCGACCGTGGCGCGCCTGGCCGGCGCCGCCCTTCCCTCGCAGCCGCTCGACGGCGTGGACATCTCGCCGCTGCTGTCCGGGGAATGCGAACAGGTCGAGCGCGAAGCGTTCCTGTATTTCGACTCCTGGAATCTCCAGTGCGCTCGCGCCGGCCGCTGGAAGCTGCACGTTGCCCGGCAGAACACGCCGCCCTGGACTCCCGAGCCCAAGGTTGGGGTCCGCAACCTGCCCTTGCCCAGGCCGGAACTCTACGACCTGGAAGCAGACCCGGCGGAAAGCTACGACGTGGCCCCCGGGCATCCTGAAGTCGTCGCGGATATCCGTTCGCGCATGGAGGCCGCCCTGCCTGCGTTCCCCCAGCAGGTCGTCAACGCCTGGCGTGAAACCATGAGCCTCGCGGTGGAAGAAACCCCCTCTGGCGCCTACCCTGCCCTTCGCACCCAGGGCGCTCCCTGACCCGCTTCGCGAGGCGGGTCGTTCTGCACCGCTCTTCCGGGGAGATTCGGCTCAACTATGTTAGATTAGTCTTTTAAAATCTCATGCCTAGCGCCAAGAGTCCGGAAGAGCTGCAAGCCCTCTGCAAAGGCCTGCGCCGCGACATCGTGCGGATGATCGGTGCGGCCAAATCGGGGCACCCAGGCGGCGCTCTCTCCGCCGTCGAAATCCTGGTTACGCTGTACTTTGACGTGATGCGCCACGATCCGAAGAACCCCGCCTGGGAAGATCGCGACCGCTGCATCCTCTCGAAAGGCCACGGCGTCCCGGTGCTCTACGCCGTGCTCGCCGAGGCGGGTTATACGCCCAAGGACGCCCTCAATACCCTGCGCAAGCTCGGTTCGCCTTACCAGGGGCATCCGGATAAGCGCTTCATCCCCGCCCTGGAAGCCTCCACCGGCTCGCTCGGCCAGGGCCTCTCCATCGGCCTGGGCATGGCACTCGCCGCCCGCCTGGACGGCCGCGACTTCCGCACCTACGTGATCCTGGGCGATGGCGAAATCCAGGAAGGCCAGGTCTGGGAGGGCGCCATGTTCGCCGCCTTCCACAAGGTGGACAACATCGTGGCCATCGTGGACTACAACCGCATCCAGCTCGACGGCTTCGTCAAGGACATCATGGAACTGGAGCCGCTGGCCGCCAAGTGGCAGGGGTTCGGCTGGCACGTCATTGAACTCGACGGCCACGATATCCCGGCCCTGCGGTCCGCCTTCGCCGAAGCAGCCTCCGTCAAGGGCAAGCCGAGCGTGCTCATCGCCCATACCGTCAAGGGCAAGGGCGTGTCTTTCATGGAGAACAATCCCAAGTTTCATGGAACGGCGCCCACGCCGGCCGAAGTGGAACTGGCTCTTCAGGAGTTGCAGTAATGGCGCTACGAACGACGTTCGAACTCAAGACGGGCATGGCCACCCGCGAAGCGTTCGGCAAGGCCCTGGCGGCCCTGGGCCGTGAGGACAGCCGCATCGTGGTGTGCGACGCGGACCTCTCCAAGTCCACGTACACTTCTCTGTTCGCCAAAGAGTTTCCGGACCGGTTCTTCGAGTGCGGAATCGCCGAAGCCAACATGGTGGGCATCGGAGCCGGCCTGGCCTCGGCGGGCAAAATCGCCTTCGTCTCCAGCTTCTCCTGCTTCCTCATGAACAAGGGCTTCGAGCAGCTGCGCGTGGCGGTAGCCTATCCGCGGCTCGCGGCCTTCAAGGCGGTGGGCACCCATAGCGGCATTTCCATCGGTGAGGACGGCCCCTCGCAGATGAGCGTCGAGGATCTCGGCCTGGCCTGTTCCCTGCCCGGCTTCACCGTCCTCTCCCCGGCCGACGAAGTGGCCACCATGGCCCTGGTTCGCGCCGCCGCCTACCACCCCGCGCCGGTCTTCATTCGCACCGGACGGGCCAAGGTCCCCATCGTGTACCAGGACGGGCAAAGTTTCGAAATCGGCAAGGCCGTGGAGTTGATCGAAGGCTCGGACGTCGCCATTCTCGCCACCGGCCTCATGGTGGCCGAAGCCATCCGCGCCCAGGAGACCCTCGAGGCGGAAGGCATCTCGGCCCGGGTCCTCGACATCCACACCATCAAGCCGCTGGATCGCGAGGCCATCGCCCGCGCGGCCGCGGAAACCGGCGCCCTGGTGGTGGCCGAAGAGCACCTCGTGGATGGCGGGCTGGGAGTCAGAGTGGCCCAGGTCGTGGCCGGGACATCGCCTTGCGTGATGGAGTTTGTCGGCATCCAGGATACCTATGCCGAGTCCGCCACGCCGGAACAGCTTCTCGATAAGTACGGTTTGCTGGCTCGGGATGTCGCGGAAGCCGCGCGAAAGGCTGTGGGCCGCAAGAAGTGAAGTGGTAGCGGACGTCTGTTCCGGTTCTTATCCCCATTCTCCGGCCGGCTTGACCGGCCGTCCGCTGGTTCTCCGGAGAAGAATGGTATTATTGTCGCAAACTGGCACCGAATGAGCACCGCGGTCAGTTCGCTGTCTTCCGTAGCAAGTCTGCTGCTTGGTCAGGCGCCGTCCTGTCACTGGGCTTTGAACCGCGACCTGGTCTTCATCGAGTTCCTGGGCAACCCCCGGCCGCTGTTCGGCTGCGAAGCCGGCGAGCTGGTGGGGCGGAATCTGAAGGATGTGCTGCCCGTTCCCGCCGGCCGTGTCTGGGAAGAACGCGTCGAGCGCGTCTTCGAGGGCGAAACCTTCACTTCCCTGGAGATGCCGCGCCCCGAAGGCTCCGCCTTCGCGTTGAAGTTCTTTCCCCTGCTCGGTGAGACCGGCCAGGTGCTGCACGCCGGAGGCTTCGCCCTGGATGCCACCCAGTCGCGCATCGCCGAGCGCGAACTGCGCGCCACGGTCCTCCGGGTCATCCACGCCCGCGAGACCGAGCAGGCCCGGGTCTCCCGCTTCCTGCACGACGACGTCGGCCAGTCCCTTACCGCCGCCGGCATGCGGCTGGACCTGCTGCGCATGGATTTCGAAAGCCGCGTTCCTGAACTCGACGAACGCACTCGCGCGATCCAGGAACTGCTCGAAGGCGTGATGAACCGGATCCGGGACCTGAGCTACGAGCTGAACCCGTCCGTGGTGGAAAGGGCCGGCCTGCACGCCGCGCTCGACCGCCTGGCCGGACGGAGCCGCCGTATGTTCACCGGCACCCTGCGGTTCATGTCGGATTCCTCCCTGCACCTTCCTGCCCCGGTGGGGTCCGCCATGTACAAGATCGCCCAGGAGGCCATCCACAACGCGATCAGGCACTCCGGCTGTTCCCAGCTTGAACTTCTCGTCAAGACCACCCACGCCGGTCCTGCCCTCGAGGTGCGGGACAACGGGTGCGGTTTTGAGACGGCCCCCGCCGCGGACGGCAGGCTGGGTTTGGGTTTGATGCTTATGGAGCACTATGCGGGCCAGGCGAACCTGCGCCTTGAGGTCGCAAGCCGCAGAGGAAAGGGAACGGTGGTCAGGGTGATCTATGAACGGCCCGCTGCCGGCTGAGGAGTAACATGGCGTACGGAGTAGTAGTGGTAGACGATCACAAGATCATGCGGGACGGCCTCAAAACCATTCTGGAACGGAGTACCGAGTTCCAGGTGATCGCCGAGGCCGAAACCGGTATCGACGCGGTCCAGATCTGCAAGCGCAACCATGCCGACCTCGTGCTCATGGATATCGGCCTGCCGGGAATGAACGGCATCGAGGCGACCACCGAGATCGTCCGCCACTGCCCGGGCACCAAGGTCGTCATTCTCTCCATGTACGATGACGAGAACTCCGTGGTCAGCGCCATACGCTCCGGCGCCCGCGCCTTCATCCTGAAGAAAGCTTCCTCCGACGATCTGCTGGATGCCCTGCGTACCGTCGCCAAGGGCGGCTCCTACCTGAGTTCCCAGGTCTCCGACCGCCTGCTGAGCCGCATCCAGCGCGGCGACCTCGAAGCCGCCGGCCAGACCTCCGCTCTTTCCGGCCTCTCACCCCGCGAGCTCCAGGTGCTCCGCCTGGTGGCCGAGGGCAAGACGAGCAAGGAGATCGCCACCATCCTCGACCTCGGGCTCCAGACCGTGCGCAGCTACCGCAAAACCATGATGAAGAAGATCGGCGTGAATAATGTGGCCGGTCTCACCCAGGTGGCCCTCTCCGCGGGCCTGACTCACTGGAGCGGCGACAACTCCGGACAGCACTGACTCCCGGTCCCTTGAGAAACCCGGCTCCGCCGCCGCGCTGCCGGCGTCACCCCTTTGGCGCGAATTTCTCCCGTACCAGGACCAGGTAGCCAAATACCCCGCTCACCAGCACCACCAGGATCGCCTGCTGCGCCGCGGCGTATCCGCCGGTCCTCTGGATCAGCCACCCCGTCAGCGCCGGGGCCACGATCCCCGAGATGTTGTTCGCCAGGTTCTGTACCCCCGAGATCCGCCCGATGGCCGCCCCGGGCATGATCGACTGCGTCAGCGCCCAGTAGTTCGCCGTCGTCAGCCCCAGCCCGGCCAGCGAGAAGAACGCGAATCCCAGAGCTACCTCGCGCGGCACCGGCAGCGATCCCACAATCTGCGTCGAGGCCAGCAGCAGCCCGGCCACCGAGAAAGCCTTGCGGACCGCCACAGGGTTCCTTCCGCCCGCCACCAGCCGGTCCGCCGCGGCGCCCGCTCCAATCGCCACCCCCGCCATGCCCAGGTAGGTGAATGCCGTGAAGGCGCCCATCTGCGCCAGCGACAACTGCCAGCGCTCCACGAAGTACGAAGGCAGCCACGTCAGGCAGAAATAGTTGAAGTAGTTGTAGGCGATCGCCCCTAAGATGATCCCGTAGATGGCCGGCGTCTTCCAGATGGCCGCGAACGGGATCGCCTTGCCCCCGGTCTTCTTCTCCAGCTCCGCTTCGATCTGCCGGTCGTCGTCCTTCACCAGCAGAAACCACGGCAGCAGGAAGACCAGCGATCCCAGCCCCAGGATCACGAACATGCCCCGCCATCCGTAGGAGCCGATCAGCCGCACCGCGAGATCCGCGCCGATCGCCGGGCCGAATTTCGACCCCGCGAACAGGATCCCCACCGCCAGTCCCCGGTGCTGCTCGCCGATGTGCAGCTTGATCCAGCGCAGGCTGGCCGGCGTCACCATGGCCTCCCCCACTCCCAGCAGCAGGCGCAGCGCGAACAGGTGCCAGAAACTCCCCGCCATGGCGCTCGCGGCCGACACCGCGCTCCACAGCAGGAAACTCGCCGCGTACGGCAGGCGCACGCCGTAGCGGTCCGTGAAGTACCCCGCCGGAACCTGCAGCAGCGCGTAGCTCCAGAAGAAGGCCGAGTTCAGCAATCCGCGCTGCGTGTCCGTCAGCTGGAACAGCCGCTTGAACTCCGGCGAGGCCAGTGCGATCGAGAGGTTGGTGCGGTCCACGTAGGCGATGGTGAATCCCACGCACAGCAGGCCTACCACCGCCCAGTTGCGCCCTTCGCGTTCCTTCGTGGTCACGAGCTATCCATCACACTATGCCCGCGCCGCGCCGCGCAACTCGCATCTCGTTTCCGGCTCTTGCCGGCAAGCGCTCCCGGCACGCCCGGCCGCGACGGCAAGGAGCGGTTCCCAACCCCGCCGGCGTGTGATACATTGCCGCCCATGGCATGCAAAGCCGGATACTTCATGCGCGCCAACGAAGGCGTCTACTCGGTGTTGCGGGCGGCGCTCCCCGAAGGAGTCGAGCTGGTCACCCTCGCTCCCGGAGACGACCCCCTGCACAAAGTCCGCAACCTCGACTTCCTGATCGCCTCCAAGGTCACCCGCGCGATGCTCGACGCCGCCCCCGGGCTCCGTCTCATCATGGCCCCGGGCATCGGCCACGACGGCATTGACCTGGAGGCCGCCGCCGAAAAGGGGATACCGGTCTCCATCACCGTCCCCGGCAACGTCACCGAAGTCGCCGAGCACGCCCTGCTGCTCATGCTGGCCGTCTGCCGCCGCCTCGTCGAACTGGACCGCGGCCTGCGCCAGGGCCGCTGGATGGCCTGGGACCGCCGCCTCCAGTCCTTCAACCTTTGCGGCCGCACTCTGGGCCTGGTCGGGATGGGCCGTATCGGGCAGGCGGTCGCCCGCCGCGCCGCCGCCTTCGAGATGCGCGTCCAGTACCACGATCCGGTCCGCACCGACGGCTGGCCGTGGGCGCCCCTGGAGGAGTTGCTGCAAACCAGCGACTTCGTCAGCCTGCACGTCCCCCTGACCCCGCAGACCGCGCGCCTGTTGACCGCCGCCCGCATCGCCCTGATGAAACCCGCCGCCGTCCTGATCAACACCTCCCGCGGCGAGGTCGTCGACGAGCCGGCTCTGGTGGCCGCCCTTCGCTCGGGAGCCCTCGCCGGGGCCGGGCTGGACGTCTTCGAGAAAGAGCCCATTGCGGCGGACCACCCGCTGCTGGCGATGGACAACGTGGTCCTTACCCCCCACGTCGCCTCCGGCACCCTGGACGGCCTGAGGGCCAAGGCTCTGGTCTATTCCGCCAATATCCGGCGCGTCCTGGCCGGGCAGCCGCCCCAGCCGTGCCTCGAAGTCCGCCGTCAAAGTGCTTAGCAGTTAAAGAGTTGCCATCCTTGACAGTAAACCGCTGACCCTGCTAGGGTATAAATTTCGCCAATTCCAGTCCTCGGGAGCGAGGGTAGCGTACCGTAAGAGCACGTCCCGCGCAGCGGCCCGCTTCGAGGAGAGATGAAGCAAGATTATTTTATTGTCGTTCTAGCCCATTCCTTCCACGGCCGCCTGCGGCGGGTGCACATACCCCAGAAAGTTGTCTATGTGGTTCTCACCCTCGCCCTGCTCGGCTGCCTGTCCCTGTTCGGCTTTGTCTCCAGCTACGCACGCATGGCGTGGAAGGTAGCTAACTACAACTCTTTACGCGAAGAAGCGGAAGGTTTACGCGAACGTTATCAGGCCCTCCAGAAGGTGGTCAACCAGACCAATGAGCAGATGGCCACCCTGCAGCTGTTCGCCAATGAAGTCTCCGTCGCTTACGGCATCAAGCAGAAGCTGGAAGGCCCTTCCGGTATCTCCCTCGAAGGCCGCCTCGTGCCTACCTTTCAGGAATCGCTCGAGGAGTACAGCTTCCTCCGCACCTCGAACTTCTCCCGCTTCGACCGCAATTACGCCCGCTGGTGGCACGCCAACGTGAAGCCCAGTCTCTGGCCCGTCAACGGCCGCCTCATGGGTCACTTCGGCCAGCGCACCGACCCATTCTCCGGCGAAGGCGCCTATCACACCGGGGTGGATATCTCGGCTCCCAGCGGCACTCCGGTTCGGGCCACGGCCGACGGCGTCGTCACCCGGGCCGAGCGTTTCAGCGGCTACGGGCGCCTGGTGATCGTGGACCACGGGGGCGGAGTTCAGACCTACTACGCGCACCTCTCCCAATACTCCGTGATCCCCGGCCAGGAGATCCGCCGCGGCGAACCCATCGGCGCCGTCGGAAGCTCCGGCCGCTCCACCGCCCCGCACCTGCACTACGAAGTCCGCATCGGCCAGGCCCCGGTCAACCCCTACCGCTTCCTCGCCAAGGCCCCGATCTCCCAGACCGCGCGGAAAGACTTGCCCTTCTAGCCCTCAACCCTCAGCTCCGAAAAGCGCCGTTTCCGGCCCGCAACCAGCCTCCCACCCGCGACCAGCCTCCCCATCCGCAACCGTCCCCCGACCCGCAACCAGCCTCCCACCCGCGACCATCTTCCCACCAGCAACCCTCGTCCCATCCGCAACCGTCTTCCCACCCGCAACCGTCTCACCACCCCGCGACCATCTCCCCACCTGCGACCATCTCCCCACCCCGCGACCATCTCCCCATCCGCAACCGTCTCCCCACCCGCAACCGTCTCCCCACCCGCAACCATCTCCCCATCCGCAACCGTCTCCCCACCCGCGACCATCTCCCCACCCGCAACCGTCTCCCCACTCGCGACCGTCTCCCCACCCGCTACCGTCTCCCCACCCGCAACCGTCTTCCTAT
>JADZAF010000172.1 GCA_020852755.1 Bryobacterales bacterium | reverse complement strand
CGCGAGCATTCAGGCCCACGCCCGCCCAGGGCGACCGCACTCGGGGAGCGGTTGCATTTCCTCGTTGTATCTGAGACCCGTGCGCCGGCTACGTGCCCACGAAGACTTCCGAGCCGCGACCCAAAGGGAGCGGTTGCATTTCCTTGCTGTATCCGAGACCCGTGCGCCGGCCAGGCGGCCCACGAAGACTTCCGAGCCGCGACCCAAAGGGAGCGGTTGCATTTCCTCGTTGTATCCGAGACCCGTGCGCCGGCTGCGTGGCCCACCAAGACTTCCGAGCCGCGGCCAAAAGGGAGCGGTTGCATTTCCTCGCTGTATCCGAGATCCGTGCGCCGGCTGCGTGGCCCACGAAGACTTCCGAGCCGCGACCCAAAGGGAGCGGTTGCATTTCCTCGTTGCATCCCAGACCCGTGCGCCGGCTAGGTGGCCCACCAAGACAAGGCGTTCCCCATTGCGGCGCCAGTGCGCCTCCTCGCCGGCAAGGTCTTTCCAGAGCCAATCGTCGATGTGCTTCGGGACGAGCGCCGCGAAGCGCTCCGTGGCCGGACGGAGTTCGCCGGACGGAAAGACCTCGCCCCCCGGGATTTAGCCAAATCCAAAGCGTGAGTTGCCTTCACGCCATGCTCGGAACGGGAATCGAATCGATTCAGGGAAGGGCTGCGGGATCAGTGGCTGGGAGGCAGGGACTCGAACCCCGATAGGCAGATCCAGAGTCTGCAGTCTTACCGTTAGACGACCTCCCAACGGTCTCTTCTGATTCTATCACTGTCCGCTTCGGCCCCGCACGGCGGTTGACACGGCATCGGGCCCGCCGGTTCGGCTCAATCGGCCGACTGGCTGCGGCGCCGCTCCCAGCCCGGCTTGAACAGCGGCAGGTAGTTTTCCTGCTGGTAGGGATGCTTCTGGATCTCCTCGATGTTGAGGTCCACGCCCAGGCCCGGGCGCTCGGAGATCGGGATATACCCGTCGACCACCTCCACGTGATTGGTCACAATCTCCTTCTCCCAGGGCTCGTTGAATTCGTCGAAGATCTCGTGGATGAAGAAGTTGGGCAGCGAGGCGTTCAACTGCGCGCAGGCCGCCGAGCAGACCGGCCCCTGCGCGCTGTGGGGCGCGACCACGCCGTAATGGGCGTCGATCAGGTCGGCAATCTTGCGGGTGGCGAACAAGCCTCCCAGGTTCAGCGGTTCCGGCTGCAGGATGGAAACCGCGTTGGAAGCCAGCAACTCCGCGAACTGCTGCTTGGTCGAGAGGCTTTCGCCGGTCGCGATGGGGACCGGGCTGCGCCGGGCCACCTCGATCATGGCGGGTACGCTGGTGTGGGGCACCGGCTCCTCGAACCAGACCGGGCGGTAGCGGTGGATGGCCTCGGCGAACTCCACGGCCGTCGCCACGTTGAAGCGGCAATGGCCTTCGATCAGCAGATCCACCTGCGCGCCCACCGCGTCACGCACCGCCGCGATGATGTCCACGCTCAGGTCGAAGTCGTAGCGCGACATGTACCGCCAGGTGGAGCCGAACGGATCGAACTTCAGCGCCGTGTAGCCGCGCTGCGCCACGGCCTTGGCCTTTTCGGCGAAGCTTTCGGGCGTGCGCGGGCCGCGATACCAGCCGTTGGCGTAGGCCCGCAGCTTCTCGTGGCATCGCCCGCCCCACAGGTTGTAGATGGGCTGGTTGCAGGCCTTGCCGATGATGTCCCACAGGGCGATCTCCACGGCGGCCACGGCGCACATGTGAATCTGGGCGCCTTCGGAGTAGATGTCCCGGATCATCCGCTGGGAAATGGTCTCGACCTGGAAGGGATCCATGCCCAGGATCAGGGGCTTCAATTCCTGGATCGCGGCCTCCACCGTCCGGGCGAGATAGTTCAGCGTTCCCTCGCCGACTCCGTAGATGCCCTCGTCTGTGGAAACCTTGGCGAACAGCCAGTTCTTCCAGGGGTTCCCGGCAATATAGGTATCGATGGCTGTGATCTTCATGGGTGTGTTTCCAAGCGCCTGTTATATCATGCCTCGGAAGCGCAGTGGGGATCCGTGCTATGGTGGCCTCCGGGATGCGCACCGCAATTCTTCTGATCCTGAGCGCGGCAGCCGTGGCGGGGCAGGCGCCGCCCTCCGATTCCCGCGCGGCTGCCGCCCTTGACACCGCCCGCCGGATTTCCACGCAGCTCACCGACAAGATCCGTGCCCTGCTGATGCAGGAGTTGAAGGCGGGGGGCTTTGCCGGAGCGGTCAACGTCTGCTCGAAGCTGGCCCAGAAGACCACCCGGGAGTTCTCCGCGCGGGCGGGCCACACAGTTCGCAGGGTCAGCCTGAAGTACCGCAACCCGGACAACGCGCCCGATGGCTACGAGGCCGCCAAGCTCGCGGCGCTCGCGCGCCTGCATGCGGAGAAGCGGCTGCCGGCGGAGACCTGGGAAGTGGTCCGTGAAGGCGGCAGGGAGACGCTGCGCTACCTGAAACCGATCCTGGTGCTGCCCATGTGCCTCGCCTGCCACGGCCCGGCCGGGCAGATCGCGCCCGAAGTGCGCTCGGTCCTCGAGAAGGAGTACCCGCGCGACCGGGCCGCCGGATACCGGGGCGGCGAGCTGCGCGGCGCGGTCAGCGTGACCGTGGTGCTCCCCGCGCGCTAGCCCGGGGAGGTTCTCAACGTGCCGTCCCAGGCGGGGGAGCGGCCGGCGCGCGGTTCGCCGCCAGGGCCGCGATGTGCGCCGGGGTGGTTCCGCAGCAGCCGCCCACGATGTTCGCCCCGGCCTCCACCAGTTCGCGGAGGCGCGAGGCCATGTATTCCGGCGTCTCCTTGAAAACCGTCCTGCCGTCCTCGACCACCGGGACGCCCGCGTTCGCCTGAATCAGGATCGGGACCCGGGGAGCGGCCGCCCGCATCTGCCGGGCAATGTCGATCATGTTGGCGATCCCGTTCCCGCAATTCGAGCCGATCACGTCGGCGCCCGCCGCCAGCGCCTCCCGCGCGGCCCGGTCGGGCCGCACCCCCATCATGGTGCGAAAACCCTTGGCGCCGGCCTCGAAGGTGAAGGTACAGAACACGGGCAGAGCGGTGTGGTCCTTGGCCGCCCGTATGGCCTGCACCGCTTCGACCAACGACGACATGGTCTCGATGCAGAGCGCGTCCGCGCCGCCCTCGGCCAGCGCGGCCGCCTGCTCGGCGAAGCCGGCATAGAGGTCCTCCGCTGTCACCTCGCCGCCCTCCTCTTCGGCAATCTGGCCGGTGGGGCCTATCGAAGCCGCCACCCATCCGCGTTCCCCGACGGCCTGCCTGGCCAGCGCCGCGGCCGCCCGGTTAAACTCGGCGACCCGGTCCGCCAGGCCGTACGCCTTCAACTTGAAGGCGCTGCCTCCGAAGGAATTGGTCTGGATGATGTCGGCGCCCGCCGCGGCGTAAGCTTCCCCGATCCCCCGCACCACGCCGGGATGGGAGAGGTTCCACGATTCCGGACACTCGCCCGGTTCCAGCCCGCGGGCGTGCAGATAGGTCCCCATCGCGCCGTCGGAGATCAGAATCCGGCCGGCCGCCAGGCACTCCAGAAGTTTCAGAGCCATAAATCGAATTGTGCCACGGCCGGGAGGGAATCCGGAGACGGCTACGCGGCGCGGATCAGGGCGTCCAGCAAGCCCGCGGCCGGGCCGAGGGCATTCAGCCGCTCAAAGGAAAGGCCGGTGCGGCGCATCGCCTCCTCCCAGCGTACGGCGGAGGGCAGGTCTTCCTCGCTCTCCAGCCAGCATTCCGAGGTGTAAAGCAGGGAAGCGAGCGCGGCTTCGGACTGTTCCGGGGCGTGGTGGCGCCGCACGGCCTCCACCAGGTGGTTCGGGAAGTTCCACACTCGCAGGATGTCGCCGCTCAGCTCGGCGTGGTCGAAGCGCAGCAGGGCCAGCTCGGCGAACACCGGCGCGCAGCCCTTCGCCAAGAGACGCTGATAGGCCGCCGCCGTTTCTCCGGACAGCCGCCCCAGCGCCAGCCGGCCCACGTCATGCACCAGCCCGGCCAGGAAGGCCTCCTCCGGATCGTGCCTCCCGGTTTCGCGGGCGAGCCGCTCACAGAACTGGGCCGCTTCCAGCGAGTGCCGCCACAGATGGCACAGGTTGGCGGACCCGAACAGAGGTTCCAGAACCGCAGCCATCAGGATCTTGCGGGCTGCCTCCAGCCCGATGTAGGAGATCGCCTGCCGGATGCTGGCGATGGAGCGCGCCGGACTGAACCGGGCCGAGTTGGCGACCTTGATCAGCGATCCCGCCAGCACCTGGTCGGAGGAAGCCAGTTTTTCCAGAAACTGGAAATCGACCTCCTGTTCGGAGGCCAGGGCCAGGGCCTGCAGCGCCGCGGCGGGGAAAACGGGTAAGCGGTAGACGGACTCCACCAGCTGCTGCCGCGGAGTGCGCGGCAGGCTCGTCAAAGCGGCTACCACGGCCGGATTGCAGAAGCCGTCCTGTGCCATCCAGCGCAGCTCGTCCAGAACCTGCTCGACAGTGCGGTACGCGTAGGGCAGGAACTCGATCTGTTCATCGAAAAGGTCGGACAGCTCCACGATCCGCGCGAACAGCGAAATCCTGTCCTCCGCGCATGCCCGTCCGCCTCCCCGCAGAGCCTTCAGAACCGCTCCGGCATGCGGCTGCCCGGACGCCTCCAGCCACCCGGCGCCGCCCGGTGCGGCCGCCTGCGAACCGTACAGGTCGGCCAGCAGCCGGCTGCACGAGGCCGCCGCCAGCAGCGCGGGCGGGAAGTGGTGCAGCAGCGCGGCCTGCTCAAGCAGCTGGTTGCCGCTGGCCGGCAAGCGCAGGCGGTAGGAAATCTCCAGGGACAGCGCCGCCACCCGCCGGCAATGTGCGAGCGACCCCGCTTGGTCGCGGAACCTGCATGCATCCAAACTGGAGTCCGGCGGCATCATCCGAGTCACCTTGCGCCTCTTTTTCCTTATCGGCCCGCCGGGAAAGGGTTTTAGTGCGTGCCAGGCCGGTGAACGGCACTTTTGCCGGGCCGCGACCGTCAAGCGGTGTTTTGCACCGGGAATCAGACGGCGCCTGTACTCCTCACCACCACCAGCGTCAGATCGTCGCCCGGAGCGGCTCCGGACATCCATTGGCGCAGGCAGGCCAGGGCGCCTTCGATGATCGCGGCGGCCGGCTCGAACCGGTGCTCGATCAGGAAGCGCGCCAGGCGTTCTTCGTCGAATTCCTCGTCACGGTCAGCCGGGCAGGCCTCGGTGACGCCGTCGGTGTAAAACGCGACCAGGTCGCCCGGCCGGAGGATGACGGACGATTCCTCGTAGCGCTGTTTGGGAAGGATTCCCAGAACCGTGCCGCCGGTCTCCAGCCGCTCGATTGTGCCGTCGCTGCGCACCACCAGCGGCGGATTGTGTCCCGCGTTCGAATAGCGGAGTTCACCGGTGGCCGGATCCAATACCGAGTAGAAGAACGTGATGAAGCGGTTATCGGGGCAGTTCACGGCGATGCTGCGGTTCAGCCGCTCCACCACCTCGGCCGGATTCCCCCGGGTTTCCGCCAGCACCTGAACTCGAGCCTGCAGGCTGGACATGAGCAGCGCCGCGGACATGCCTTTGCCCGCCACGTCTCCGGCCAGCACCGCCAGCCGGCCGTCCTCGAAGGGCAGGTAGTCGTAGTAGTCGCCGCCCACGGTCCGGCAGGATTCGGTATGGCCGGCCAGCTGGAAGCCGGGGATTTCCGGGGCGTGGTCCGGCAGCAGGGCGCGCTGGATCTCGGCCGCCTGCGCCAGTTCGCGCGCCATGATCCGCTCGGCCTGCTCGACCTCCACGAGCCGGGCCTGCTCGATGCGGATGGCCGCGACGTTGGCCATGACCGTCAGCAGGCTCAGTTCCTCCTCGGCGAACGGCTGCACCAGGTGGGGCATGTCCACGTAGATCAGGCCGGTCACCTGGTCGCGGGTCTGCAGGGGCACGGCCATCATGCTGCGCACGTGTTGTTGCACGATGCTCTGCCGCTCCCGGAACGCATCGTCGAACTGCGCGTCGCGGACCAGCAGGGAGGCCTTTTCCGAGAGAATCCGGTCACGGACCGCGGTGCTGATCCGGAACCCCTCGCCGCGCGCCGCCCGCACCACCAACTCTCCCCGTTCCAGTGTCATCAGCACGCCCCGCGAGGCGCCCACCGCCTGGACGGAGAGGTCCAGGATCAGTTGGAACAGCTCTTCCAGGGGCCGGTGCCCGAGCAGTTCCTGGCCGGCCTTGATCAGGGCCTGAACCGGACGGGACTGGAAAGCCGCCGGAGCCGTCCTGCCCATGAGCGAATGCAGGGTGGTGACCAGGGGTCCGGAATACGGCACGCTGGCCTCCTCCGAGTCCACGAAGGAAACGCTTTCTCCGGGAGGCGGCTCGTAACCGGGCTGGTACTCGATGTTCAGGCGCCCGGCCGACACCCGGTCCCCGGCTTCCAGCAGATGCGGTCCCGCGATGCGGACGCCGTTCACCTGAGTTCCGTTCTTGCTGCCCAGGTCGCGGACCGCCCAGCCTTCGCCGGAGGGTTCGAACAGCAAGTGCCGCCGCGAGAGGCCGGGGTCGTCCGGGTAGCACAGGTCGTTGACGGCCGAGCGCCCCAGCGAAAGAGGACCGGGACCCAGGGGTACCCGGCGCAGGCCCGCGTCCGGGGCGCGGATGACAATGGCGACGTCGGCAAAAGCGCGGCTGCGGGCGGGCTCGGAAGCCATCTCCCAATTCTACCCGCGGCGCCCGCGAATGAGCAGGCCGTTGTCCGGGCGATGCTACACTGATACATTCGTATGCGTATTGCAGGTTTCGTTGTCCCTTTCTTCGCAGCCGCGTGCCTTTGGGCCCAGACCGCTCCCCCAACGCCGCCGCCGGCCGCCCCGCAGCTTTCCCCGGACACCGTGGTGGCCACCATTGACGGACGCAAGGTGACCCACGAGGAACTCCGGCGGTTCATCGCCGTCCTGCCCGCTCAGATGCAGAAGGCCATCGCGCAGAACCGGAGGAGCTTCCTGCAGCAGTATGCCCTGCTCAACCGCCTGGCCGAAGAGGCCGAAAAGGCCAAACTGGATCAGCAGACGCCTTACAGGGAGCAGCTGCAGGCCAGCCGCGTCCAGACCCTGGCCAACGCCTTCCTTACCGAGAAGTTCAACAGCTTCCCAGTCCAGGCCGAGGAGCAGGAGAAGTTCTACAAGGAGCATGGCGACCGCTACGGGCAGGTCAAGGTGAAGGTCCTGTATGTAGCGTTCAGCGCCACTCCGCCTCCCGCTTCGGCGGCCGGCAGGAAGTCGCTCACCGAGCCCGAGGCCAAGGCCAAGATCGAGAAGCTTCTGGCCGAGGCGCGGGCCGGAGCGGATTTCGTCAAGCTCGTCAAGGAGCACTCCGACGATGCCACTTCCAAGGCCAAAGACGGGGAGTTCGGCATCATGCGCCGCAGCGATAACCTGCCCGAAGCGGTTAAGAACGCGGTCTTCGCCCTCAAGCAGGGCGAGATCAGCGAGCCGGTGCGCCAGCCTAACGGCTTCTACCTGTTTCGCGCCGACGAAGTCACCCTGCGGCCCTATCCCGAGGTGAAGGACGAGATCTTCAATGAATTGAAGAAGGTTCGTTTCGACGAGTGGATGAAGCAGACTCAGGCTGCGCTCAATATCAAGATCGAGAACGAAGCCTTTTTCGCTCCGCCCGCCCAGCCCGCTCCTCCGGCGGCCTCACCGGTCAAGTAAGAGACTTCCCTCAGCGCTCACGCACGCACTCTCAGCGCCGTTCCCGGCGCGCCCGGACGGCATTCCCCCGCCGCCCCCTTTTGTGGCTTTTTTTCTGCTCTTGACAGGCTCTGGGAGCGGCGGGATAGTAGTAGTCGAGGACCCGCTCCATGTGGGCACTCGGCATTTCCAACTGGAAAGGGTTGAATCAGGACCCTTTCTTTTTGGACTTCACGAAAGGAGGAAGTCCATCGTAGATAACGTCCACACGCGGGGCGGCTACCCGCTTCCTCCGCTGATCGGTTGCCGGGCCTGAAGCGCCGGAAACATCCAGGCGCCGCGGAATCTGCACCGCAAAGTGAAGGCCTCATGCAGCCGGCGCGCGACTGCCAATAGAGCAGATCGCCTCGGCCAGGAGCCGGCGGCCGCCCGTTCTACTCATCCTTCCGTCCGATTCCGCGCGGCGGTTCTCCCGATTTCGCTACACTGTGAACTGGCATGCCGCCGGCCGCTGAATTCCGCAGCATTTCCAAAAGCTATCCCATCTACGATGCCCCGGGCGATCGCCTCAAGGAACTGGTGCTGCCGCGCCGTTTCCGGTTCCACCGCGATTTCTGGGCCCTGCGCGATCTGAGTTTTTCCATCAACCGCGGAGAGACGTTTTGCGTCATCGGCGAGAACGGCTCCGGCAAGAGCACCTTGCTCCAAATGGTGGCCGGGATCCTGAAACCCACTTCCGGGGAGATCGAAGTCAACGGCCGGGTTTCGGCCCTGCTGGAACTGGGAGCCGGTTTCAACCCCGAGTTCAGCGGGCGCGATAACGTTTTTCTGAATGGCTCCATCCTGGGGCTGACCACCCGCCAGATCGAGCAGCGCTATCGCGACATCGAGGAGTTCGCCGAGATCGGCGATTTCATCAACCAGCCGGTCAAAACCTATTCCAGCGGTATGGTCGTGCGGCTGGCCTTCGCCGTGGCCATCAACGTGGACCCGGAAATCCTCCTGGTGGACGAAGCCCTGGCCGTGGGCGACATCTATTTCCGCCAGCGCTGCATGCGCAAAGTGCATGAGCTGCGCTCCCGCGGCATCACCATCCTCTTCGTCTCCCACTCCATGGGCGACGTGAAGGCCATCGGCGACCGCGTGCTGTGGCTCGAGAAGGGACGCATGGTCGACCTGGGCGATCCCGATACGGTGGTTTCCAAGTATCTGGCCGCCATGGTCGAGAAGGATTCCGCCTACCTGACCCTGAAACAGCCGGCGCCCCGCAAGGCGGGGGAGGGCTCCCGGCTGCCTCCGGAAGTGGTCGAGAGCATCCCCAACGTCGACCACCGCTACGGAGACGGACGCGCGGAGGTGATCGGCATTGCCGTGCTGGACCCGAACGGAAGAACCCTGGGCTTGCTCGAGCCCGGCGGCCGGATCGTGGTCCGCATCAGTATCCGGGCCAGGGAGGAAGTCCCGCTCCCCATCGTCGGTTTCATGCTGCGCAACCATCTGGGCGTGGACTTCTCGGGAACCAACACGGCGCGGGAGGGCTACGAGCTGCCTCCCATGTCGGCCGGCGACCTCTGCACCGTGGACTTCCACCTGGATCTGCCCGAACTCTATCCCGGGACCTTCTCGTTCTCACCCGCCGTGGCCGACGGAACCCTCTACGGGTACAAGATGTGCGACTGGATCGACAATGCGCTGGTTCTTCAGATGGGCCACGGCGACGCGGAAGTCTACGGCTTCCTGCACCTTCCGTGCCGGGTGGAGGTCAACGCCCGGTTAACCGCGGCGCCCGCCGGCAGGGAGAGAAAGATTGGCTGAGTTCACCGGCGAGCGCATCATTCCCGACCGGGTGGGCGACGACCTGCTCAATGAGCACATGGCCCGCTACGCCTTCGCCTCGCGCCTGGCGCGCATGAAGCGGGTGCTGGACGCCGGCTGCGGCACCGGCTACGGCTCCGCCGAACTGGCCAGGCATGCTCTGACCGTGGTGGGCGCCGACCGGTCCGGAGAGGCGGTGGGTTACGCGCAGAACCATTACCGTCTGCCCAACCTGCGCTTCGAGCAGGCCGATTGCAGCACCCTGCCGCATGCCGACGCCAGCTTCGACCTGGTTGTGGCTTTCGAGGTGATCGAGCACCTGGAGGATTGGGCGAAGTTTCTCCTGGAAGTGCGCCGGGTCCTGACCGCTAGCGGCCAGTTTGTGGTTTCCACACCTAATAAGCGGTACTATGAGGAAACACGCCGCCTGGCCGGGCCTAATCCGTTTCACCGGCACGAATTCGAATTCGCCGAGTTTCGGGACGAGCTGGCCCGCGTGTTCCCCCACCTGTCCCTGTTCCTGGAGAATCACGTGGGCGGGGTGGTGTTTCAGCCGGTGGAGCCGGACAACACCGCGGAGGTTCGTGTCGACGGGGTGGCGGTCGAGCCGGAGGATTCGCATTTCTTCGTGGCGGTTTGCGCGCACCGGCTGCAGACTGGAGCGCCGACTTTCGTCTACGTGCCGCGCTCGGCCAACGTGCTGCGGGAACGCGAGCGCCACATCGAGCTGCTGGAAGGCGAGCTGCGGACCAAGAACGGCTGGCTGGAGGAGGCCCAGCACAACCTGGCGGCCCTGAACCGGGAACATCAAGAGCTGCTGGGCTTGTTCCGCGGGCAGAAAGAGGAACTGGAGCGAAGCAATCGCTGGGCCCAGGACCTGGACCGGAAGCTGGCGGACGCCGCGGCCCTCGCCGCCGCACTGCAAGACGAGGCCCGCGCGACCGCCCTGAAGTACGAAGCCAAGGTGGCTGAACTGGAGGAGGAGAACCGGGCGAAAACCCAATGGGCACTGGATACCGAGGAACGGCTGGGGGCCGAGTTGGAGGCCAAATCGCAGGAGCTGGTCAGCTGCGTCGAGATGCTGCACCAGGCCGAGCAGACCATCGAAGAGCGTACGAAGTGGGCCGGACAGTTGCAGGCCCACCTCCAACAGGCCAACCAGGAGTTGAGCCTGGTGAAGGCATCCCGCTGGATGAAGCTGGGCCGCAAGATCGGTCTGGGGCCGCCGCTGCCGGGCAGTTGAGATGGCGGGCCTGATCCGTTTTCTGCGCGCGCTGCCGCTGTTGCTGATCTCCCCGCTGCTGCTGGTCCTGAGCGTGCTGGCCCTGGCGGTCGGCGACCTGCTGTGGCTGCTGCGGCGGAACGCGGCGGCGCCGCCCGCGGATGAGCCGCCGGCCCGGGACGCGGCCAGCGTGGTGATCCCCAACTGGAACGGTCGCGACCTGCTGGAACGCTACCTGCCTTCCGTCATCGAGGCCCTGGCCGGCAATCCCGCCAACGAGATCATCGTAGTGGACAACGCCTCCACGGACGGCAGCGTCGATTTGCTGCGGCGCCATTTTCCCCAGGTGCGGGTGCTCCCCCTGGACAGGAACCTGGGATTCGGCGGCGGCTCGAACACGGGCGTGCGCGAGGCCCGCAACGACATCGTGGTCCTGCTGAACAGCGACATGCGGGTGGACCGCGGATTCCTGCAGCCCCTTCTGGATTGCTTCGCCGATGAGACGGTGTTCGCCGCCTCCTGCCAGATCTTCCTGAGCGATCCCAACCGCGTCCGGGAGGAGACCGGCCTCACCCAGGCATGGTGGGAAGACGGTACGCTGCGGGTGCGCCACCGCGCCGATCCGGCCGTCACCCGGCCCTATCCCTGCTTCTACGGGGGCGGCGGCTCCTGCGCTTTCGACCGCCGCAAGTTTCTGGAACTGGGAGGATTCGACCGGCTGTACGAGCCCTTTTACCTGGAAGACACCGACCTGGGATACCGTGCCTGGAAGCGGGGCTGGAAGGTCTTCTACCAGCCGGCCAGCGTCGTCTTCCACGAGCATCGCGGCACCATCGGCAAGCACTTTCGACCGGAGCACATCCAGGCTGTCCTCAAGAAGAACTACATACTCTTCTGCTGGAAGAACATTCACGAATGGCCGCGCCTGGCCTCGCATTTCCTGTTTCTGTACGGCTCCGTCCTGGTCAGTGTTTTCTTCGGCGACGAGCCTCTGCGGGCCAACCTGCAGGCATTCTGGCGGGCCTTCACACAGTTGCCCGGGGCGGTCGCCGCCCGTCTGAAGGCGCGGCGCCAGGCGGAGGCTTCCGATACCGAAGCCTTCCTCCTGCCGCTGGGCGGCTACTTCCGCGACCGCTTTCAAACAGTGAATCCGGCAGGGCGGCTGCGCGTGCTGTTCGTCTCCCCCTACCCCATCTGCCCCCCCGTGCATGGCGGCGGCGTGTTCATGTACCAGACGCTCCGTGAACTGTCCCGGCTGGCCGAAGTCCACGTGGTCGCCCTGTTGGATTACGACCACCAGGTGGAACTCAACCGGGAACTGGCCACCTTCTGCGCCTCGGCGGAATTCCTGGTGCGCATGGAGGGGCGCACCCGCCACCTGGCCTCCATGGTGCCGCACGCCGTGCGCGAGTTCCAGAACGACGACCTCGCCTGGCTGATTCACCGCATCATCTACATGCAGGGAATCGACGTCGTGCAACTGGAGTACACGCCGCTGGCCCAGTACGCCGCCGGCTTCCGGCAGTTGGCCTGCGTCCTGTTCGAGCATGATATCTACTTCCAGTCCATCGCACGCGGGCTGCCCTACATGGCCGGATGGGCGGAGAAGATTCAGGCGCGCTTCGAGTACTTGCGCGCCCTGCGCTATGAACTGGGGATCCTGGACCGTTTCGACCGCGTGCAGGTTTGCACGACGGAAAACCGGCGCTACCTGGCCTCCTTCGCTCCCCGCCTGGCGCCGCTGCTGCAGGACGGACTGCGGGCCGGCATCGACACCTCCCGCTACGCTTTCTGCCCCTGGGCCCGCGATCCCTGCACCATGCTGTTTCTGGGCAGTTTCCGGCACACGCCCAACCAGGTGGCCCTGGACTGGTTCATACGCGGGGTGCTCCCCCTGATCCTCCGGAAACGTCCCGAAGCCAGGCTGGTGGTGGTCGGCTCCGACGCGCCTCCCGAGCACCTCTACGCCGACTACGCCGCCGCCCTGGAGTTCCGGGGTTTCGTGGAAGACATTCGCGAGCCGCTCACCCGCTTCTCCGTCTTCGTTTGCCCGGTGCGCAGCGGCTCCGGGGTTCGCGTCAAGCTGCTGGAGGCGTTCGCGGCCGGCATTCCGGTGGTCTCCACCCGTATCGGCGCGGAGGGCCTGGAGTACCGCAACGGGCGCTTCTGCCTGCTGGCCGATTCCCCGGAAGCTTTCGCCGAGGCTGTACTCCAGGTCTTCGAGAACCCGCAGGCCGCCGCCGAGATGGCCATACGCGCCCGTGAAGAGGTGGCCGCCAACTGGGATATGGCGGTCATTACCCGCAAGCTCGAAGCGAGTTACCGGGAGGTGCTGGAGGAAAAGGCGGGCCGGACGTCCGGCCGGGACGCCCTTAAGACTGTTTCGGCGACAGGAACCTCTTGAGACGGTCGACGATGCGCGTGGCCGTGCGGTGCAACTGCTCCGCCGTGGTGTTCTCCGGCCGCGCATACGTGGACCACACCACCGTGCGGCTCCGCGCATCCACCAGGAAGAAGTTGCCTTTGCCCCGGGCGAAGGTGCTGAGCCGCCCGGGCGGCTCTTCCCGCACCTGCTTGCTTTCCTTCTCCTCTTTTTCCTTTTCCTTCTGCTCGGCCGGAGGCGCGGCCTGCGGCAGCGGAATCAACTCGTCGAGCCGCTTTTCGAACTCGGCCCCCAGCCGGTCGGTGAACACGGCTTCGGCCCGCTTCGGGTCCGTCACCACCTGGAACACGCCCTGGCTGGTCAGCTGGTTGGCCAGGTACTGTTCCATGCCGCCGGCCATGGGAAAGAGGTATACCGAATGGATGGTGGACAGCTGCGCGGAGGCGCCGGACAGCAGGATTGCCGTGAGGGCGATTCCCCAAGCTACAATCGAGAATCTCATGAGGCTTTCCACATTCTACCAGCATGTATAAAGGCCACAGCATCACCGTGATCATTCCTTGCCTGAACGAGGAACAGGGCATCGAGCAGGTGCTCCGGAAGATGCCGGAGTTCGTGGACGAAGTGATCGTCGTGGACAACGCTTCCGTCGACCGCACCAGCGCGGTGGCTGCTTCTTTCGGCGCAACAGTGATCCGCGAGGAGGTGCGCGGCTACGGCCGCAGCTACAAGCGCGGCTTTGCGGCCGCGAAAGGGGACCTGATCGTGACCCTGGACGGCGACCACAGCTACCCCGTGGATGCGCTGTCTTACCTGGTGGAGGCCTTTCTGCATCTGGAAGTGGATTTCCTCAACGCCTCCCGCTTTCCGGTTCGCGACGGCCGGGCCATGAGCTTCAAGCACAAGTTCGGCAACCTGGTCCTCTCGCTGGCCACCTCGCTGCTCTATTTCCGCTGGGTGCGCGATTCCCAGTCGGGCATGTGGGTGCTGCGGCGTTCCATCCTCGACCAGATGCACCTGGAATCCGACGGCATGGCCTTCTCCGAGGAAATCAAGATCGAGGCGCTGCGCCATCCCAACGTGCGTTTCGGCGAGATCTCCATCCTCTACTCGTCGCGCCTGGGCGAGGTGAAGCTGAATCCCTGGAAGGACGGCCTCTACAACCTGTTCTTCCTGTTCAAGAAGCGTTTCCGGCAGGCCCGGCGGACCGCGGAGCGCAAAGACGCCTTTCAAGCCAAGGCATGACGTCTCCGGCAGCGACCCTCGTTGTCCCCGTATGGAACCGGCGCGAACTCTTGGAGGACCTGTTTCACGCCCTGGCCTGCCAGACGGTCCGCGACTTCGAGGTGCTGGTAGTGGATAACGGTTCGAGCGACGGCTCCGCGGAATGGGCGGAGCGGAACGGGGCGAAGGTGGTCCGCATGGGAGCCAACGCCGGGTTCTGCCGGGCCGTGAACCGCGGCATCCGGGAGAGCCGGGGCCGCTGGATCGGGATTGTGAACAACGACGTGCGGCCCGCTGCCGGCTGGCTCGAAGCCCTGCTCCGGGCCGCCGACCAATCCGGCGCCTGGTTTGCCACGGGGAAGATCCTCCAGGCCGGGCCGGAGGGCGCCATCGACGGCGCCTTTGATGCCCTCTGCCGGGGCGCCTGCGCCTGGCGGGTGGGCAGCGGGCGCCCGGACGGCCCGCTCTATTCCGAACCCCGCGCCATCGCCATCGCCCCGGCTACCGCGGCCCTGTTCCGGCGCGATCTTTTCGACCGGGTGGGCTTGCTGGACGAGAGCTTCGAATCCTACCTGGAGGACGTGGATCTTGGCCTGCGCTGCGCCTTGCAGGGTTTGGGCGGCGTCTACGTCCCGGAGGCGGCGGCCTGGCACATCGGCTCGGCCACCCTGGGCCGCTGGCACCCTCGCACGGTGCGGCTCATCGCCCGCAACCAGGCCTTGCTCGTTCGCAAGCACTATCCTGCCTCGCTGCTGCTGCGGTGGGCCTGGCCAATCGTGGTAGCGCAGTCGCTCTGGGGCCTGCTGGCCGTGCGGCATGGCGCCGGCCTGGCCTTCCTCCAGGGGAAGTTCGCCGCGTTCGCGAACCGGTCCGGCGTGAGCCGCCGCCCGGCCGCTGCCCCGCACCTGATGCCCCTCCTGCGCGCCTCCGAAGATTGCATCCTCGAGTTTCAGCGCGCGGCCGGTTTCGACTGGTACTGGCGCATGTACTTCCTGCTCACCGGCCGGGTGACCTGACCCCATGCAAGCCGCCATCGTCGTTGTCACCTACAACTCGGAAAAGGAGATCGGCCCCTGTCTGGACGCCGCCATGGCCACCGGAGCGGAAGTGATCGTGGTGGACAACGCGTCCGCCGACGGCACGCTGGAGGAGGCCGGCCGGCGCAACGTTCGCCTGATCGCCAATCGCGTCAACCGGGGTTTCGCGGCGGCCGTGAACCAGGGAATCCGCGCCACCACTGCGCCCTTCCTGCTCCTGCTGAACCCCGACGCCGTCCTGCTGACCGGCATCGGGCCGTTGCAGGAGGCCTGCCTGCGCCCGAAGGTCGGCCTGGCCGGAGGAAAGCTGGTGGACGAAACCGGCCGACCGCAAGCCGGATTCATGCTGCGCCGCCTGCCGTCCGCCCTGGCCTTGTCCTTCGAGGCCTTGCTGCTGAACCGGTTGTGGCCCGGCAACCCGGTCAACCGGCGCTATCGCTGCCTGGGGATGGACACCGGCAGGCCGTGCGAGGCGCAGCAGCCGGCCGGAGCGCTCCTTATGCTGCGGCGGGACGTGTGGGAAAGGCTGGAGGGTTTTGACGAAAGTTACTTCCCGCTCTGGTTCGAGGACGTGGACTTTGCGAAGCGCGCTCGCGACCTGGGGTACCGCGCGTACTATGAGCCCGCCGTTGTGGCAAAACACACAGGGGCGCATTCCATTCGACATGTCGCCTTGGAGTCCCGCCAGCTTTACTGGTATGGTAATCTTCTAAGATACGCGTCCAAACACTTCTCCGTGGGTGCGGAGAAGAGTCTTTGTGCTGCGGTAGCGGTTGGCTCCATCTTTCGGATGCTTGCGGGGATGGCCCGGCAATGGAGCCTGCGGCCTGTCGCAGTCTATTCGAGCATCGTGCGGTTGGCCGGAGCGGCTTTTTTTCGCATCCGGCGCCCGGAAGCGGAGCGATCCTCTTCCTGAACGGAATTGCGGTAGTTTCCTTATGCAGTTTTAGATCGGTTCTGATTCATGTCCGGAAGCGACCTCGTATCCGTTACGATCGTTACTTACAACAGCGGCCGGTTCATCAAGCGTTGCCTGGAGTCCGTCCTCGCGCAGAAGTATCCGGAGAAGGAAATTGTTGTCGTGGACAACAATTCCACGGACGGAACCGTGGATATCCTCGAGCAGTTCGAGGATCGCTGCCAGGTGGTGTACAACCAGGAGAACATCGGCTTCGCCGCCGCGCAGAATCAGGCGATTTCGCTCGCCCGGGGCGGCTGGATTCTCGCTTTGAATCCCGATGTCCTGCTGCTGCCCAACTTCATCGACGTCCTGGTCGAGGCCGGTAACATCGACCCGCGCATCGGCTCGGTGTGCGGAAAGCTGCTGGCCATGAGCCCGGCCTTCGATTTCCCCGCCACGCCGGTGGTGGACTCGACCGGGATCTACTTCAATCCCATGCTGCGGCACCTGGACCGGGGCAGCCAGGAGGTCGATAACGGCCACTATCTCCGCTACGAGTATGTGTTCGGCGCCAGCGCGGCCGCGGCCCTGTACCGGCGCGCGATGATCGAGGACATTTCCCTGGACGGTGAATTCTTCGACGAGGACTTCTTCGTCTACCGGGAAGATGCCGACGTGGCCTGGCGCGCCCAGCTGCTGGGCTGGCGCTGCCTGTATGTGCCCTACGCCCGGGGCTATCACGTCCGCAAGGTCCTGCCCGGCAACCGCCGCGCGCTGCCCGCCGAGATCAATATGCACTCGGTCAAGAACCGCTACCTGATGCGCCTCAAGAACATGACCGGGCATCTGTACATGCGCAACTGGTTCTCCATCACGCTGCGCGACATGGTGGTGATCGCCGGCTGCCTGGTCCGCGAGCGCACTTCGCTGCGGGCCTTCTGGTACCTGGCCCGGAACTGGCAGCGCGCGCTGGCGAAGCGCCGCGCGATTCTCCGGCGGCGGCGGGTGGATGACGCCTACATCGCCAGTTGGTTCAGTTACACTCCGGTGAGCAAGCCGGCGCCCCAGATCACGCCCCGCGCGCTCGCCCGCACCAGAACTGCCGGCGGGTAATGCGCATTGCGATTCTCGGGACTCGCGGAATTCCCGCCCGCTATGGCGGATTCGAGACCTTTGCCGAGGAGATCTCCGGCCGCCTGGTAGCCCGCGGGCACGCGGTGACCGTTTACTGTCGCGAGAGGAACCACGGCGACTATCACCGCGGCGTCCGGGTCCGCTACCTGCCCACCATCCGCCACAAGTACCTGGACACCATAGCCCACACCGCGCTTTCCACCTTCCACCTCCTGGCCCGCCGCGCCGACGTCGCGCTCTACTGCAATGGGGCCAACGCGGTCTTCACCTTCCTCCCCCGGCTGTTCGGCATGCCGGTGGCCTTGAATGTGGACGGCCTCGAGCGGCGCCGCAAGAAGTGGAACCTGCTCGCCCGGGGCTGGTACCTGCTCTCCGAATGGCTGGCCACGTTCTGTCCCAGCGAGGTGGTGACCGACGCGCTCAGCATCCAGCGCTATTACCAGGCTCGGTACCGTAAAGCGACCACCTTCATTCCCTACGGGGCGGAAACCGGCCAGACACCCGCCGGTGAGACCCTGCGCCGGTTGGGGCTGGAACCCTGCCGCTACTTCCTCTATGTGAGCCGCATGGAGCCGGAGAACAACGCCCTGGAAGTGCGCCGGGCCTTTGAGCAGGTGCGCACGGAGATGCGCCTGGCGCTGGTGGGAGACGCTCCCTACTCGCGCGAGTACATCGCCCGGGTGCGCGACACGTCCGACCCGCGCGTGGTGATGCCCGGCGCCATCTACGGGGAAGGCTACGCGGAACTCGGCTCCAACTGCTTCGCCTACATCCATGCCACCGAGGTCGGCGGCACCCATCCCGCCCTGGTCGAGGCCATGGGGCGCGGTGCTCTGGTGCTGTACCTGAGCACCGACGAGAACGAAGAGGTGGCGGGCGGCGCGGGCGTACCGTTCTCCAAAACCAACCTCAAGGAACAGATCGAGCACGTCCTGGCCATGGGGGAGGAAGAGCGGAACCTTTTGCGCGCCCGGGCCATCGAGCGGGTGCGCCGGCACTACTCCTGGGAAGCCATCACCGCCGCCTACGAACAGCTGTTTTTCCAGTTGAGGAAAAGGTCTTGAAACTGGCGCTGGTCGGGTACGGGCACGTGGCCCGGGCTCTGCTGCCGCTGCTGCGGAGAACACGCGCGCGGCACCCCTTCCGCATCGCCGGAATCCACACCCTGCGCCACGGCACCGCCTACTGCACCGGCCTGCCGGAGGCGCCGGAGTTCGGGCCGGCGGCATCTTCGATCGAGGAGTTTCTCGACCGCGCCGGCGCCGATGTCGCGGTTGAACTGACCCCCCTGAATCCCGTCACCGGAGAGCCGGCCGTTGCCCACATCCGGGCCGCTTTCGCGCGCGGCATGCACGTGGTGACGGCCAACAAGGGTCCCGTGGCCCATGCCTATGCCGCGCTGAGGGATCAGGCCCGTGAGTGCAATCTGCACTTCCGCTTCGAGTCCACGGTGATGGACGGAACACCGGTCTTCAACCTGGTGCGGCACAATCTTCCCGCAGTCGCGGTGCGAGGCTTCACCGGAGTCCTCAACTCGACTTCCAACATCGTGGTGGAGACCATGGAGCAGGGCGGCACGCTGGAGGACGGCGTGGAGCGCGCCCGCGCCTTGGGCATTACCGAAGCCGACGCCTCCTACGACCTGGAGGGTTGGGATTCGGCGGCCAAGGCCGCCGCCCTGGCCAATGTCCTGATGGATGCGCGCGTCACTCCGCAGCAGGTCGGCGTGCGGGGCATCGGCCGCCTGACTTCCGAGCGGGTACGGGAACTCGCGCGCAAGGGCAAGACCGTGCGCCTGGTGAGCCGGGCCCGCTGCGGCAAGGACGGCGTTCATCTGCGCGTGCGGGCTGAAGTGCTTGACCGCGCCGATGTCCTGGCCTCCGTGCCCGGCGCCTCCAACCTGCTCCTGCTGCACACCGACCTGATGGGAACCCTGGGCGTGCTCTCCATCTCCCCGGGTGTGGAGCAGACCGCTTACGGCGTGTTCTCCGACCTGATGGACATCGCCGGGCAGGCTCTTCGGTAGTCCCGTACTGAACGTCCTGTGTCTTACGCTCGCTCAGCGGTCCCGCTATAGTGTCACTCCGGCCTTGGATCCACAGTGAACTGCCGGCTGAAAGCGAGGAGACCCTAATGTGCCTGATCCGGGCGGCGATCGAGAGCGGCATCTCACGGCGCAAATTCTTCCGGGGAGCGGGTCCGGCGGCCGCGCTCCCCTTCCTGAGCGGCGCCCGCGGCGCCTTCGCGGCTCAGTCGCAGGCCGCCGCGCGCAAAGGCAGCCAAAGCCGCTTCCGTACTCAGATCGTGCTGCTCGGATCGGCGGGCGGACCGGCGTGGTGGCCGGACTCCGATCGCGCCGGCACCTCTTCGGCCCTGGTAGTCGGAGACACAATCTATGTCATTGACCTGGGCCTCGGCGCCGCCCACCGGCTCGCGGAAGCTTTCAACAGCGGTGTGTACGAGAACATGCCCGGGGGGAAAGTCCAGAAAGGATACCCGGACTTCCTACGCTCCCTCAGGGCCCTCTTCTTCACTCACCTCCACATGGACCACACGGCCGACTATCCCGCCCTCCTTCTGTGCGGCCAGTCGGCGGGCCTCAACACCGTCAGCCCGCTCCTGGTATATGGTCCCGGAAACCGGGGCATGTTGGAGGAGGTCTATACTCCCCCGGGTGTGCCCCCTCGCGACGTGCCCGTGGTCAACCC
This sequence comes from Bryobacterales bacterium, assembly GCA_020852755.1. Classification (GTDB taxonomy): domain Bacteria; phylum Acidobacteriota; class Terriglobia; order Bryobacterales; family Bryobacteraceae; genus JADZAF01. Next base: position 3,939 of record JADZAF010000172.1, on the reverse strand, counting down.
GGAGAACCCCACCCCCGGCACCGTCGAGATGACCGGCTATCTCTTCCAGGCGTACTCGCAGTCGATCAATAACTTCATGCGCGACAACGCCTGGGCGGATTTCCGGAAGGTGGTCAAGGTCCACGACATTCCGCTGCCGTTCATCCCCGGATTCGTCAATCCGAACGCCACCCCCGCGCCGCGCATGAACCCCTTCACCGTTTACCAGGACGATATGGTGAGCGTGCAGGCCACTCTGGTGAACCACGCGCCGGTCTTTCCTTCCTTCGGGTTCCGTTTCGATACTGAAGACGGATCCGTGGTCTTTTCGGGCGACACGGGCTTCAGTGAAAACCTGATCCAGATGTCGCAGGGCGCAGACATCCTGGTTCACGAGGTGATTGATCCGGTCTTCATCGATCTTCTGTTTCCCGAAGACCGCAATGACGCGCAGGAGGCGCTGCGCCACCACCTGCTGACGGCCCACACCACCATCGAGGAAGTTGGGGAAGTCGCGGAAGCGGCCGGCGTCGGGACCCTGGTCCTCAACCACATCGTTCCCGGCAACGATCCCATCGCCCGCCTCCAGCGGGCCCGCCGCAACTTCCCGGGCCGGACCATCGTTGGCGAAGACCTGATGCGGATCGGCGTCTCCAAGGCAAAGTGAACGGCCTCCCCGGACCAGGCGCTTGGGAGCGGCATACCCCGCTCCTTGCAGTCTCGGTGCGCGGGACCGTGCCGCGCGACAGCGGGCTGTCGCGGCGGGGAGGACCTACCCGGCCCTCACCTCGCGCCTGGGGTGATCGTAGACCATGCGGCGGCCGCTCACCAGGGCTTCGTCGGCCATGATCACCGCCACGGAGTGCGCGTAGCCGGCTTCGATTGGGGCGATGGGGGCCTGGCGGCTGCGCACGCAGTCGAAGAAGTTCTGCATGTGGTGCGCCGGCTGGTTCTCCGGCACCTGGATCTCGGCGGTCAGCTTGTCGGGCTCGCCCGACCCCTGGCCGCTCGCCATCCAGTGCTCGCGCGATGAGAGGTTCTTCGCGTCCAGCGTTCCCCGCGTGCCGAACCACTTGGCGTAATTGCCCGCGCCGTTTCCGAATACCGTGCAGTAGCGGACCAGGAAACCCTCCGGGTATTCGAACACCACTTCCACCGAATCGGGTGCGTCGTAGCTGCCCTTCCAGCGGTAGGTCCCGCCCATGGCTACTGCCCGCTGCGGAAACGTCGTGCCGGTGACGAAATGCACCAGGTCGATGAAATGCACCATGAGGTTGGTGTGCGGGCCCCGCGAGAAGTCGCGGTAGCCGTACCAGTTCTGGTACATGCTCGCGTCGAAGGGCCGCGCCTTCTGGTTCATCAGGAAAGCCTTCCAGTTCACATCCTGCTCGGCGGGCTGCTGGCCGGCGAACGCCGGTCCGCCATAGCTCATCCAGTAGGGACTGTATCCGTTGCGCACCTGCTCGACCTTGAGGATCCTGCCCAGTCCCCCGGAAGTGATCATCTGCCGCGCCCCGGCCGACTGCGGATAGCTGCGCATTTGCGTTCCCACCTGCACCACCCGGTCGGACCGCTTCACCGTATCGTAAGCCCGGATCAACTCCCGCATGTTCATGGCCAGCGGCTTTTCCACGTAGACGTCCTTGCCCGCCCGGATCGCGTCGATCAGCATGGTGCAATGCTGGTGGTCGGGAGTGCCGATGATCACCACGTCGATGGATTTATCCTCCAGCACCTCGGCGTAAAGCTCCACCTGCTTCGCATCCACGCCGGTCATCTCTTTCACGTCGAAGGCGGCTTTCTCGCGCTTCTGTTTCCAGGTGTCGCACACCGCGGCAATTTCCAGATTGGCGCTGTCCTTGATCTGGATTAATTCGCGCAGCAGGCCGCGCCGGCCGCAGCCGATATTGGCCACCCGCACGCGCCCGCCGGCGCCGGCCACACGGCCATAACTGGCGGCGGTAAGTCCCGCCACCGCGGAGCGTCCCACGAAGTCTCTCCGGCTGAGGGTCGATTCAGTCATAGGTTCCACTTTCGGTGATATCCAGTATAATCGCTCGCCATGGGCACATCACCCGAACCGCCGGGCGAGTCAAAGGGAAACCTGGACGGGCTCGCATTTCGCTTCAAGGAATCCATGTCGGGCCATGCCGCCGGCAGCGGCGTGGCGGGCGAGCTGCGTTTCGACGTCGAGATCCGCATTGACGACCTCGGCCGGTTCCTGCGCCTTCCCGAACACGAAGCCCGCCTGGAAGGCGCCGTCACCTTTGCGCCCCTGGGCAGGAATCTGCCCATCCGCGATGGCCGGTTCAACCTGTTCTCCACGGATCCGCGGACAGGCCTGCGCCGCATGGTCTACCAGTTCCTTTTCACCGGCGGCGACGGCCAGTCCTACTGCCTCCACGGCTACAAGGAGATTCGCGACGATGCCGGCCTGGACGTCGTCGAGGACATGACCCGCCTGTTCACCAACGTCTATCGCGGCGAAGCCCCCGGCGCGCTGGTGTACATAGCCGGCCAGCTGCGCTTCCAGTTGGCCGACGCTCCCAACATGGTGGCCTCCATGCGGGTGGAAGGGGCGCGCGACTGGATCCAGCAGGCCGCCGCCTTCGCCGCCTTCACCTCGTTCGCCTACGGCGCCCTGCGCGACGAATACCTCAAAGACCTGCGGCCCTTTTACGACACGCAGTACGACAACCTGGTGCTCAGTGGAAGGCTGCATGACCAGGCGGGCGCGGACCTGCCCTTCTTCCTCGTCGCCGGCGTCCACGACAAGGGTTTTCCATGGGGCGACACGGAGATTTTCTGGGACGTGCTGCTGGTGGCCGGCGAGCGGCGCTATGCCATCACGGATCGCGTCCTGGAGGGCTTGCACCTGGACCTTCCGGCGGGCCTCTGCCGCTACCGGGGCCCTCTGTTTCGCCTCGACCAGGGATACTCCGCCTCGTTCTCCGGAATGCGCCGGCGCGCGCCCGGCCTGGTGGAGTGCCGGGTGGATTTCGAGATCCGCTTTCAAACCCGCGCCTACGACACCGTTCCGTTTCCGTTTCCCTTACTGCCCGAGCGGCTGCGGCATCTCTCCTCCGAGGCCGGCCAGGCAATCCGCAAGGCCCTGCCCGGTGAAACGGCGCTGGGCATCCACATCACTCCGCACACCGTCACGGTTCAGTCCGGAACGCTGCGGGTGGAGGGCGAGCAGCCCTGGACCGTCGACGCCGCCCGCACGTCGGGCGAGTGCGAACACGGCGCTTTCCGCAACGTGAAGGAGCCCACCCTGCTCTATCACTACCTCTGCGCCCCCGATCCCGACAGCCGTTCCGCGCGGGTGGAGATCGAAAGCCGGACGCTGCGCGATGAACGGCAGTATTGGGCCAAGGACCAGTTCGACCGCCTGCTCGGTTTCGCCGTCAGCCGCGCCGCCTGCGCGCAGATCCGGATGGAGGGCGGCCGCTTGTCGGTCGAGGGTCTGCCGCCCGCCGGCAAGGCGGTGGCGCTGCGCAGGATCGGGACGCCGCTCATCGAGGTCAACAACGATCACTTCCCCACGGCGGTCTTTCAGCGGCGCGTCGTCCCCGTCCAGGATCCGGAGGGCAGGTCTCTCCTGGCGCTCGAGGAAGACATGTCCCTCCTGCGCCTGGAGGCGGTCAACTCCACCAGGTCGGTAACGGTAGCCTCGATTCACGGCGGTGATAAGTTGGCCGCGCTGGACCGTGTGCTGGACGAGACCGGCTTCGACAGCCTGGTGCGGGCCAAACAACAGGCCGCGGGCAGAACGCCGGCTGAATTCCCCGTCGCCATCAAGCCGAACTTCATGTTCGCTTACGACAAGCGCGATATCTCCACTTACACCGATCCCGAGCTGGTCCATCACCTGGTCCGGCGGCTGCGCTCCCTGGGCTTCGAAAAGATCCGGGTGGTGGAGGCGCAATCGACCTACGGCGAGTTCTTCGACAAGCGCGG
>JADZAF010000171.1 GCA_020852755.1 Bryobacterales bacterium | reverse complement strand
GGTTTACTGAGATCCATCGTGCCGGCGAATCCGGCAGTTGCGGCTGCTGTGGGCTTGCTCCTTGCCCTGCCGGTTTCCCTGGTTTTCGCGATCGCTGCATTTCGGATTGAGCCGCTCCACGGGCTTCTGGAAGCGTGGTCGACGGCCGGGGAGGATGCCCGGCAGACGATCGCAAGTTTCATAGCCCTGCTCGTGACCTTTCTGCTGTTGCCCGTCGGCTCGTACATAACATTGGCTTCGGGCTTGCGTGGCGGGCGGCGGATGAAGCTGCTGAACCTGGCGCTGGGCATCGCCATGCTGGGTGTGTTTGTCGCGATCCTGGGAGCGGTGTTTCTCGATCAATTGCCCTGCCTGGTGGGCGAGCCGGACTGCGATTAGGCAAAGCCCGCGTCTACCGGGCCGCATGGGCCAGCGCGGCGGTCATCGCTCTGGCTTGGGCCAGACCGGGGTAAGGCCGCATTCGATGTTCGGGAAACAGGAATATGGCGTAGCCCGCAACCTGCGCGGCGGGCTGCCGGTCCCCCAGGTACTTTCCGGCAGGGCTATTGTCGGGGACCACGACATAACGAATCCCGAACTCCTCCAGCAGCCGGCGTGCGCTATCCTCGGTCAGGCTGCCGTCGAAGAAGCGCCGCTGCAGCTGAAACTGATCGGCGAAGCTCAGGCTGTAGCGGTCATGGCTGGCGAAGCTGTGCATCGGGGCGCCGGTCAGCCAGCAACTGAGCGGATGCGGGGCAAGCACCAGGCTGTCGGCCGGCGCGTGCCGCTTCATCCAGGCCATCAACCGGCTCTCCGTTTCCGGCTCCACCGTGCTCATAGCCAGCCTTGGCTTGGCCCGCCGGCCGTCTACATAACACTGGGCCCGGTATAGCGCGTGAACCGGAAGAGACAGTGCCAGCAGCCCCGCGAACGCGGCCAACAGCGGCTTGCGATGCCACGGTGGGAAAAAACCCGCGGCTCCGCACTCCCGGGCCCGCACCACGATGAACAGCGCGATGGCGTGGAGCAGCCCATCCACGAAGTGTTGCGGCCACGGGAAGAACGGCACGTAGACGCCGGCCAGGGCCACCAGGATCCACGTCTGCAGAAGACGGCTTTTCGCCGAAGCGGAATGGGGGCGGAGCAGCATCAGGCCCAGGACGGCCAGGAGCGGAACACCAAACGCCGCCAGGAACGCGAGCGGAGGCTCCGGGATAAACTTCAGAGTAACCGCCTGGTCGCGCAGCCACTCGTACCGGCGCGTCTGGTAAGCGTAGATGGCCATTCCCGCCGCCCCGCCCAGCGCCACCGGAGCCGCCTCGAGTACACGCTGCCGCAGCAGAACCCAGCCGCGCGGCAGGCCCTTGCTGAAGAAGAGGGCCAGCGGACCCGCGATGCAAATGACCACGACTTCGGAAGGGTGTCCGATTCCGGAGGCGAACGCGGATGCCGCCGCGCGCCACAGATAGGTCCGTTCCGAGGTTTCGAGGAAACGCGCAATCAAGGCCATGGACAGCACCGTGATCCCGCAGCCGAAGGCCGCCGAAAGGCTGCCCCCGTGGAAAAAGCCGTCCGCCGAGCTGTAGAAGAAATCGTGAAACCCGGGCAGCACCCGCCACAGCGGGTCTCCCCAAAGCGCCTCCGGGACGATGGCCAGCGATGCCAGGGGGACAATGCACAGGGCCAGGGCCGCCGCCATCAGCGCCTCGCGGAGGCTCCGGCAGAAGACGCGCAGGGCGTAAAGAGTAGCCGCGGCCGCGAATACGTACATCGCGATGTGGGCGGCCGCGTAGGTGGCCTGCACGGGCACGTCGAGAAGTCCCGCCGAGCGCCCGACCAGAAACTTCAGAGGAGTGAAGAAACCCGGCTCGACCGTCCACGGCGCATGAAAATTGGGGAGGAGCAGGAACTTTCGGAATCCCTCGAACCAGGTCATCTGGACGGCCAGGCCGCCGGCGTCGCGATAGAGGAAGAAAGGGACGTAGCCCTTGGGCGGGTCCAGCATGCCGCTGACGATGCCCAGGTTGTTGGCCAGGTATAGACAGGCGCCCGCCAGAAACAGGCTCGCGTCGCGCCGGATTGCTAAAGCCATCCTCACTCCCGGGAAAAAGATTCCGCGATGTCACTCGAAAGGGGGGTTTGTTGGGAAGTCTTTCCGGACCTCGCCGGTTGGACATGACTGTAACACCTCCTACTGGGTTTTGGTGATACTCGACATTCAAAATGTGAGTTGTAGAACGGCTAGTTCGTGTGTGAATTGATACTGAAAGTGATGGCTGTAGTGCGCTCGGGAAGAGCCTGGCTACTGGCGAGGGCGCTTACTGTCCGGGCGTGAGGCCGTGCCCGCCAGCACGCCGGCCAGCCTGCGCATCTCTGCGAATTCCGCGGCTGCGTCGCCGCCCAGCGATTCCTGGCGGATCCAGCGCTCCACCGCGCCGAGGAAGGGTGACACCAGCGGATGAGTCAGCAGCGGATGCTGCTCCGCCGGCTCGGTGGTGCTGGCTTCAGGCGGAGTCACCCGGGCGGCATCCTCGTCGAGAATCGACTCACAGACACGCACACACTCGTCGCAGATGTACGCCCGCGGGCCGTCGCCGGGGCTGGAGATCAATCTGGCCACCGCACTGCGCGGTTTGCGGCAAAAAGAGCAGAGCAGCGTTTCCGCGGATTGAGGGTCGGGCATTCCAGTGCGCCTCTCACCGGCAGGATACAACAGCCGGCTCCCGCATCAGGGCCGCGGCGCCCCCGGCCGCTTTCTACGGCGCCCGGCTCGCTGCCTGCGTGCCGGCCCTGTCAGGCCACCCTTACTTCGAAGTCGGTTCCTTCCCAGCGGTTGGCCTCGGGCCAGAAGAAAGTGAAGAGCACGCGAGCGCCCTCCGGCAGGTGTTGTGTGTCCAGATCGGCCACGTGCACGCCCAGGCCGGTATCGCGGGTGGATGAGTCGTGCACGGTCGCCCAACCGTCCGGGCTCCAGTGGACGGCCGCGGCGGAGAGCACTTCGACCCTCAGCACGCGCCCTCGCGGTATGGAACCGGTCCTCTGATTGAAGCGCCAGACGCCGAAGGGCGTGCAGATCCGCTCCACCTGGTATCGCTGTACGGTTGAGACGGGTGTGTCGAAGACCCGCCCGTCGCGCAGCGAACGCCGCAACTTCAGATGCTCGGCGTGGGCCCACACCAGAGGCATGGCCGAGCCCGAAGGGCGGCCGAAGAACAATTCCCGCTCCGGGATGTCACCGGCGTCCCACACCTGCTCTGGAATCATGCCGCCGTCGCTCGCAAGCGATTCCAGCACTCGCAGGCATTCCCCGGCGCGGTCGCGCCGCCCCGCGGCCAGCTCGTAATGCGCGCGCTCGCCGGTGAGCAGCGGCCAGGGGCGGCCGGTTCCCGAGCCGTCGAAAGGCGAGCCGTCTTCCTTCTCGCCGTACCTGTCCTCGTTGTAGCGGCGCCAAACCGGTCCAAGCGGCGTCTCTACTCTGAGCACGGCGTCGATTACTTTCACCGTGTTGAGCAGGCGCGGGTCGTCCGGGCTGCGAAGACCGAAGCGGACCAGGGCAAGGGCGTCTGGGCTCACCACCAGCTCGGCGGCCGCCGTGCGAGGCGGCACGCGGTTCTTGATGGGAACAAACCCGCCCTGCGGCGAGGCCGCTTCGGAAATCTCCGGGGGAGCGATGCGCACGTAATAGCCGTCCACGCCAACCTGCTCACACAGGGAGGTTCCAGTCACGTAGATCCAGCGTTCGATGTTGGCGTTCCAGTAATCGGCTGTCTCCCGCAGGTAGCGGGCCGGCTCGATCTCCCCGTTCCCCTCGGCGAGATCGGCGGCGGCGAGCAGAGCCGCAACCTCGGCCGCCAGGGTGAAGGGCGAGTAGCCGGGATCCTGCTCCCAGCGGTCCTGCTGCGTCACCGGACCGTTGCGAACCAGGTAAGCCGCGGCCTTCCGGACCATGGGCCAGAAGCGGCGGAGGCTCTCGCCGCCGAGAGCGCCTTCGCGCAGGGCCAACTCCACCAGCAGCACGGGCAGGGCGGTCTCATCCATCTGCACGTGGTTCCAGAAGGGGGTCCCGTTCAGCCACATGTTCTGGCTCCAGTGCCCGTCGGCCTCCTGGGTCACCTCCAGGTATCGGAGCACCCTGATCGCGTCTTCGTGCGCCCCGGCGGCAAGCAGACCCCCGGCCGCTTCCACCAGGTCCCGGGGCCAGACCAGGTGGTAGCCGCCCAGGTCCTCGTCTCCCTTGGCGAACCCCCAGGGGATCGAGAGGCTGGCGATCAGCCCTCCCGGTCCCGTCTTTGCCTCGTGCGTGCGCAGCACCATGGCGCTTACGCGGCCCGTATCCAGTTGGCCGGGTCGGTCCCCGGCGGGCAGGCACAGCTTCTGCTGCCAGGCTTGCCAGGTCCGGACGTACTCACGGCACACGTTTTCGAAGCCCTCGGCCAGGCTGGCCAGGGCGTGCTGCGCGGCTTCTTCCGGATCCGTCCCGAAACCCAGCGCCAATTCGAAACAGCCGCCGGCCGTTTGCCAGTCCACTTCCCCGGTCAGCGCCACGTTGCCGTCTTCCGCCCTCGCGTAACAGCAGGTCAGGCGCTTGTGGCGGACCAGGTCCTGCCAGCCGTCGGAGAAGCCCGCGTATCCAGCCGAACCTGCCAGCCAGGGCGCTGTGCAGGCCAGCGCCAGGGCATAGCCGTCTCTTTCCGCGAACAGTATCGGATTCCCTTTGTAGTCCCCGGTCCAGGCGGTGTTCCGGCCGCCGCAGTTTCCCAGATGGGGCGCCAGCAGCGCGTAGAGACGGTAGCCGGCGGAAGGCTGCAGAGGACGGAATCGGATTCTCTGGAGCAGCGTGTCGCAGGCCGGGTCGGCGATCACTTCCTTGACGATCTCGTAACGCCCTTCCTTGCACCGGTTGATCAGGCGATAGGCGGGAACTCCGGGCTCAAGATACTGCACGATGGAACGGGCATGCCGTTTCTCCTCCGAAAAGAAGCCGGCGCCGTCGGTAACGATCAGGCCGAAGTCGCGCGTGCAGGCCGAATCCAGGCGGGGGTAATACACCTCATTGAGGATTCCGTGGCTGATCGTGAACCAGAGGCGGCTGGCGGCACTGAGGGCCGTGCCCACGCCGCTTTTCGCGCTGGAGGTCCATCGCGGTGGAATGCCCGGCCGGCCCGGCGCTCCAGTTCCCTGAGAATCATCCTTTCGCCGCGAAAACCCCGCATACTGAGCCGCGGCCAAGGGGAGCGGCTGCACTGGAAAACAACGCGAGGGCACATCCAGCCACTCCCTTTGGTCGCGGCGCGGAAACGGCGTTACCAGAGTCTCCTCCGCTTGAGCCGGCCGCGAGCCCATGGGTTGCTCTCCGGCCGGGCCAATCACTGTCCCGGGAATCACGCCGCCGGCCGGCCGGCTGCCTGGCCCAGCTCATACCCCCGGATGAAGTGGTAGGCGATCCGGTCGAAAATGTGACACAACCTTTCTTCCAGATCCTCCTGCGAGTAAATCTCGACCGGCGTCCGGGGAACCGCCTGAGTGCGGGCAAAATCGACCAGGGCGTAGTGCAGCAACTGCAGGCCGCGCACGTACTCATGCATGGGTACGGACTCGGCCCAGGCCCGGCGGCCGCGCAATTCATAGCGCCGGCTGACTTCTTCCAGTTCGGTTCCGGACTCGAGATCCTGTATCACGGCCTGCGCCAGCCCGGCCAGGTCGGAGCGCGGCAGCGCCTGAAGGCGCCGAAGCTCCGGCTCCTCCCGGATCTGCCGGATGGCCCGGTCCACAATCTCCCGCCGGTGATTTCTGATCAGTTGCACTACCCTGAAAGCCAGCATGGCTCGTCTCCACTTGTTAGGACGCGGAGCGGCGGCGGCCCGGTGCTTTTCAACGTGCGATTGCCAACATTTCAGCCGGCACGTCTTCTCCGGCGCGAATACTGAAATAAAAAGTAGAACCCTTGCCCGGTTCGGACTCGAGCCACACCCGCCCGCCGTGTCGCTCCACGATTCTCTTCACGATGGCCAGGCCCACTCCGGCCCCCTCGTATTCCGAGTGGCTGTGCAGGCGCTGGAACACTCCGAAGATCCGGTCAGCCTGTCGCATGTCGATGCCGATGCCGTTGTCGCGGACTGAAAAGATCCAGTCCTCACCCCGGCGTTTCGCGGAAAGGTGGACTTCCGGAGGCGCCGCGCGGCGGTACTTGATGGCGTTCGAGATCAGGTTCTGGAAGACCTGGAGAAGCCGGTCGGGGTCCGCGTTCACGGCCGGCAGGGTGTCGCAGGTGACTTTCGCCCCGGACTCACGGACAAGCACATCCAGGTGCTGGAGCGCCCTCTCCAGCACGGCGGCGGCGGAAACCCAGACCTTCTCGTCCGGGCGGTAGGAAATCCGGGAATAGTCGAGCAAGCCCTGGATGAGGCCGTGCATGCGCTCCACGCCGTTCAAAATGAACCCCAGGAATTCATCGGAGTCCGGATCCAGCTTGCCGCGGTTGCGGCGGGCCAGGAGCTGGCAATAACTGCCCACCGTCCGGAGAGGTTCCTTGAGGTCGTGAGCGATTGCGTAGGCGAAGCGCTGCAAATCCTCGTTGGACCGCTCCAGGGCATCTTCCATGTGTTTGCGCGCAGTGATGTCGAGGGTGATCCCGGCCAGGCGAACGGGGCGTCCTTCCGGATCCGGAAAGGTCCTTCCCATAGCCGCGAACCATCGCCGCTTCCCGGCTTCCCCGGCTCGAAATTCGACGCTCAACCTGCCCTTCTCCTCGAAGGCCCGGTCGAGCGCGGCCCGCACTTTTTCGCGATCCTCGGGATCGACGATCGCGATCCAGTTCCTGTCACTGGCTTCCATACCGTCCGGCAAACCGTACAGCTGGCGAAAACTCCGGGACCAGCGCACCTCGCGCGTGGGCAGGCTCACCTCCCACAGGCCGCACCCGGCGGCGGTCTGGGCCAGCTCCAGCATGGCCTCGCTGTCCCGCAGCTCATTGTTCGCCTGGCGCAGGGCCCGGTTGGCGGCGGCGGTCTGTTTCTCCGCCTCGGCGAGGCGATAGGCCAGCAGGTTCACGACCAGCCCGACGCAGCTGAAGACCACCCATCCCACTCCCGAATGCCCGGAGATGGCGAAGCTGTGCCGGGGTTCCAGAAACAGGTAGTCGCAAACCACGCCCCCCAGGACCACCGCCGGAATCCCCGCCTGCAGCCCGCCCCACAGCGCGCAGACCATGACCGCCAGCTCGAACAGCATGAAAGGCGCCAGCGAGCCGAGGATGGGGTCCAGCAGCAGCCGGATGCCGGCCGCCGCGGCGACGGCCACCGCGGCCAGAAGCAGCTTGTTCAGCCCCAGCCGCGCCAGGCCGCCCGGCGGCCGCCCCGGCAGTGATGAATGCGGCAACCGCATCATGAGAACACCCTTCCCCTTGCCCTGCCGCTAGTGAATCAACCCCTTGCGCACCGCGTACAAAATGAGATCCGGAACGCCATGCAGCCCCAGCTTCTGCATGATGTGCCCCCGGTGGGTCTCCACCGTATAGGGGCTCAGGTTCAAAAGGTTGGCGACGTCTTTGTTACTCTTGCCCTCGGCAAACAATTGCAGCAGCTCCCGTTCCCTTCCGGTCAGTAACTCGTAGCTGTCTTCGGCGCCCCGCGCCTGCAACTGCCGGACATATTCCTCCAGCAGGGTTTTGCTGACCGCGGGGCTGAAGAACGACTTGCCCTCGCGCACGGAGCGAATGGCCAGGATCAGATCCGCCGCGGCAGAATCCTTGAGCAGGTAAGCCCGCGCGCCCGACCGCAGGGCGCGCAACACATAACTTTCATCCGAGTGCATGCTCAGAATCACCACGGAGGTCCCGGAATTCCGGGCAGCCACCTGGCGCGCAGCCTCGATGCCGTTCAGACCCGGCATGGCGATATCCATCACCACCACGTCGGGCGCGTGCCTGGCCGCCAGTTCCACCGCCTGGCGTCCGTCTTCGGCTTCGGCCACCACGGCCATGTCCGGCTGCCGTTCCAGCAAGGCCCGCAAGCCGGCTCGCATCACCGTGTGATCGTCGGCCAGCAGAATCCGGATCGGGCTCATACGGCGGCGGAGACCTCCGTTCCCGAGAGTGGCGCGGCCAGGGGCAAGGCTATGGTGAGGCGCGTTCCCCGCCCGGGTTGGGACTGGACCTGGAGAGCGCCGCCCAGGCGCCTGACGCGCTCCTCGATGCCCAGCAGGCCCAGGCCGCGGGTGCGGGATGCGTCGAAACCCCTGCCGTCGTCGGCGATCTGGAGGTGCAGCGCGTCCTGCGCGGTCCGCACGGTGACTTCCGCGGCGCCGGCGCCGGAGTGGCGCGCGCAGTTGTGCAGCGCTTCCTGCACCACCCGGTAGACGCAGGTTTTCAACTCCTCCGGAAGATCTTCGGGCGCCTGGCGGGCATCGACTTCTACACGGATTCCGCTGCGGCGGGCCGCCTCCCGCGCCTGCCATTCCAGGGCGGGCGCCAGCCCGAAATCGTCCAGCATGGATGGCCGCAACAGCAGGGAGATGTTGCGAATGGAATCCAGGGTTGCCTGGACGAGTTTTCGCATGGTCTCCAGGCGGGCATGTGTTCCGGAGTCTTCACGAGGAATGCCGGTGGCGAGGTTGCTCAGGTCCACCAGCACCGCGCTCAAGGCCTGGCCGGTTTCGTCGTGCAACTCCCGCGAGATGGCTCTCCGCTCCTCTTCCTGCGCTTCCACCAGACGCGCCGACAGTTCCTGCAGCTCGCTCCGCGCGGCGGCCGCCTCGCGGTAGCGCAGCCTGGCCTCGTTCTCCAGGCGGACGATGGATACGGCGCTGAGCCCCGCCAGCAGCACACCCAGCCCGAGTGTCGCGCCGAACATCAGGGTCATACGCCCCCGGAAAGCCGTGAACAGGGCCGCAGCCCGGTGGTTGCCGGCGTCGAGCGCGGCGTCGTTCGCGTCCCCGATTTGGGCCGCGATGCGCGCAAGTGCCCGGCGCTGCGGCGCCACCCGGGTGCGGAGAAACTCGTATCCGTCCGTCCGGCGCTGAGCCTCGCTCCAACCCAATGCCGGGGCAGCACTGCCGAAGTACTTCTGTACGCCGGACCGCAAATCGGTGAGCAGGGCCCGCTCGTCCTCGCGCGGCTGCGAGGAATAGGAGTGGATGTCCCTTTCGATTTCCTGTTTCAACCTGAGGATTTCGCTGCGGCGCTGCCCGGCCTCTCCGGCATCGGGTTCAGTCAGGAATTCGCGCACTGCGGCGCCCGCCAGGAACAGCTGGGAGCGGATCCGCTCCAGCGCATGGCGCCTCTCCAGGTAATCGCGGGTGATCCTGGCATGGCCCGCCTCGAGGCGGTACAGCGCGCGCAGCGAATCGAAGCCGGTTGCGCTCATCAGGGCCAGCAAGCCCCCGAAACCTATCGCCAGAACCAGTTTGGTTCCGAATGCTCCCTGCCTGGAATCGGTTGCCGGCGGCATGGCGCGGGAAAAGGTCTGTTTTTCGCCCTCTGGCACTATCCTATGCCATCCCCCCGGTCTGCCCGCCTTCGAATGCGCACTCTTCAAGGGGGGGATGTGAAGAAGTGAACCATGCCTTGATTTGTGCCTGAGGTCCCCGAAGCGGGAGGAAGGGGGACGAGCCACCGGGACGCTGGGAAGCGTCGTCCCCCTTTTCGGCCGGACCGGTCTGGTTCCCTGTGGCGGGAGCCGGAAGGGGGTCGTGGACGGTCCGGTCGAAAACGCGGCCCTCATACGCCCGGAAAACGCCTGCCTCGAAGTACACGAAGGCGCAATACGCCAGCGTCAGGGCGCCGGCTGCAAGCAGCGCGTACTGCAGCCATCGGAGTGTTTTCCGGCGAGTCATGGCCTTGGAACGGTATCCGGATTCGCCCCCTACGAATGCGCGCCGCCGGCGTTCCGGCCGCCCGGCCCTTTCGCCGGATACAGAAACTCGATCCCATACTGATCGCCCGGGTAAAACCACGTCTTCAGGGCTTCCGGGGATCCGGCTTTCCGCTCTTCGAAGGTCACCACCGTCTTGCCGGACGGCTCCAGCCGGTAGTCCGGAATCGCGGGGACCAGCGCGTACAGGCGGGTCTGGTCCGCATTGAAGATCTCGACGATGTTCCGGCCGGAGGCCGAATCCATCACTTCGAACACATACTTGCCGGCGGGCAGCACTCGTCCGGAAACCTCGACCGGTTGGCTGAAAGTGAAAATGGTCTCCTTGTTTGCCGGGTCGGCTTTGGCGGGCGCTGCAAGGAACGATCCCAACAGTCCTGCGCCGAACAGTAACGCCATCGCTTTCAAACGAAGCATCCTCTTCCTCTTTCCTGTCAGAGCCGGTGCGCTGTTTCCGCCCCGGCCGCTGAACTGTCTACGACTCCAGAATAGGGGCTGACGGCGCTGTGGCCCATCCGGCCGGCTGGGTATTTTGTTCGCCTTCGAGCGGGTATGGGCCCTGGCCCGGGCCGGCAGTACGATAGAGGTAGAGGATCGCCGCGAACCGCGGCGGGGCGATTGAACATCTTCGAATTCACACTGCTGGTCTGGCTGGGATCGCTGGCCGCCGGCCTGCTCGGCTCGCTGACCGGGTTGGGCGGGGGCATCGTAATCGTTCCCCTGCTGGCGCTCGGTTTCGGCGTTGACTTGCGCTACGCGGTGGGCGCTTCGCTGGTCTCGGTGATCGCCACTTCTTCGGGCGCCGCCGCGGCTTATGTCCGGGAAGGCTTCAGCAACTTGCGCGTGGGTATGTTTCTGGAAATCGCAACCACCCTGGGCGGGTTGCTGGGTGCTTACCTGGCGGGCTGGATCGGCACCGGCGCCATTGCCGTAATCTTCGGCCTGGCCCTGTTGCACTCCGCCTGGCTGGCCGGCCGGCCCAGACACGAAATCGAGGATCGCGGTCCGCCCGATCCCCTGGCTACCCGGCTCCGCTTGAACGGAACCTTCCCCAGCCTGGACGGCCCCCGGTCGTATCAGGTCCGCGCCGTGAAAACCGGCTTCACCCTGATGTTCGGAGCGGGCGTGCTCTCCGGACTGCTGGGCATCGGCTCGGGAGCGCTGAAGGTGCTGGCCATGGACCAGGTGATGCGGCTGCCTTTCAAGGTGTCCACCACTACCAGCAATTTCATGATCGGTGTTACAGCCGCCGCCGGCGCCGGCGTGTACCTGAAGCGGGGTTACATCGATCCGGGACTCGCCATGCCGGTGATGCTGGGAGTCCTGGTGGGCGCCCTGGCCGGCAGCCGTCTCCTGATGGCGGCCCGCACTCGCGTCCTGCGCCGGATCTTCAGCCTGGTGGTGGCGGCCCTGGCGGTCGAGATGATCTACAAGGGACTGACCGGTGGGATCTGAACCGGAGACAACGGCGCCCCGGCTCGAAGCGGCCGTCGGCGCTTTGCTGCGCCTGGGAGTGGCGGCAGCCGCGGCCATCGTGCTTGCCGGCGCGGTCCTCTACCTCTCCGAGTTCGGCTCGCGGCCGCTGCAGTACCATACTTTCCGGGGCGAGCCGGCAAGCCTTACCACGGTCCCGGGAATTGTCGTCCGCGCTGCGCGCCTGGACAGCCGGGGCATCGTACAGCTCGGCCTCCTGGTGCTGATCGCCACGCCGGTCGCCCGTGTGCTCTTTTCGTTGTTCGTCTTCGGGGCCGGGCGGGACCGTGCCTACGTCTGGGTGACCTTGACGGTTCTGGCCGTGCTGCTCTACAGTCTTCTGGCTTCCCACGCCTGACTCCCTGCGCCGCCGGCTAAGCGGCGTCCGGAGTGATCCGCAGTCCGCTGCGGCTGGCGGCCAGCATCCCCAAAACCCACAACGGGACCGTGAGGATGAAGAAGACCACGAATGAAAACGCCGTGGCTGTGTCCTTCTCAATGCCGAAGAGCGAAAGCCCCAGCACGACCGCCGCCTGGTAGGTGCCGAGATTGGCCGGAGCGTTGGGAAGAGCGGTTCCCAGGTGTACCACGAAGAGCACTACCGCCCCCATCCAGAAACTGGCCGGCAGGCGGCAGGCGATCAGGATCATCCAGAAGGCCAGGATCTGTCCCAGCAGCAACAGGCCGGAAGCCGCGAAAGCCACCCGGAACGATCGCGACCTCGCGATCTTCCTCATCTCTTCCTGAATGGTCGACAGGAACCCGCGGAGCCCGGAGCGCGCCGGAGGCTGGGTTTCCTCTCCTCGCCGCAGCACCAGCGCAAGCAATACTCCGGCGCCCAGCAGCACCGCGATTCCGAGCGCGTCCGCCGCCTGCGCCAGGCGCCTGGGCAGGGGCATGAACAGGGTGCTCAACCCGATCCCGATAGCCAGCCACAGGCCGTCCAGAAAGCGCTCCACCGCAATGGAAGGCAGTACCCGGGTTAGGGGCAGCGACATCCGCCGCGAGACCAGCCAGGCCCGCAGCGCCTCTCCGGGCCGCATGGGCAGTAGCTCATTGGCGAACAGCCCCGCGTAGATAGCCTGCGTGGCTTCCAGCATCCCGACCCTGCCCGACGGCCGCAGCAAGGCCTGCCACCGCCAGCCTTGCGACACGTAACTGAGAACGTCGAAGGCCACCGCCCCGGCAACCCAGCCCCAACGGATGTTCCCCGCGCTGCGCAGAACCTGACTCGGGTGCACGTCGTGGAACAGCCAGACGAGGCAGAGGGCTCCCATGGCGTAGCCCGCAAGCACGCGTGCGACGGTAAATCGCCGCCGGGCAGGAGGCGCGCCTACGCCGGTTTCCGCAGGATCCATTCCAGTGACTCCCGCAACGACCGGAAGAACTCGTCCTGGTTACCCTCGAAGCGGTGGTTTCTGGCTTGCACCAGGAACAGCCGCTTGGGCTCGCCGGCTCTCTCAAACAGTTTTCTGGCGGCCGGAGGCGGAGTGTACTCGTCCCCGGTCGAGTGAATCATGGCGAACGGCAAGGGCGCCACTCTGGCCAGGTGCGGCCCGGTGAGGAACCGGGGTTCGTTGGGCATCCTCTTGGTGATCCAGGTGATGGTATCGGCCAGGCGCCAGCCGAGCACGGCGCAATCCGGAAGGCCGATTGCCACCAGCCCCGCCAGGGCGCTCCTGTTCCCCTCGGGCGCGGCTCCCAGAACCCCCAATCCGGCTCCCTCCGACCATCCCACCAGGATCACTGGCGTCGATGAGCGGTCCTTGGCCCAGCCGGCCGCTGCTCTCAGGTCCTCGGCCACCTGGCCCTCTGTGAGCGTGCCCGCTCCGGTGAAACTCTCCAGGTATCGCCGGGTATCGAACCCCCAGACCTCGTACCCCCATTCCGGGAGTTGCCGGGCGATGGCGATTGCGAAGCCCCGCCAGCCGCCGTCTCCGGGCAGGAAGAGAATCCTGGAGCGCGGCGTGCCGGCCGGGACACGGTAGACGTACACATTCTGCCGCTGGCCGCGCAGAACGAATTCCGACTTGCCGGCCTGATCCGCCGCAATGGCGTGTGCACTCAAGGCGAGGAACAGGCAGACGCGGCGCACCTTACCCCCGGATCTCGGAAACCTTGCGCAGCGCCAGCCCGAGGCGCGGCAGGTCGAGCACATTGCGGTAGATCTCGTAGCGCGGCTCCCAGCGCGTGGCGAACTTGGCCTTGAAGGCGCGCAGCCCCTTGTAGCTGAACAGGAAGTTCAGGTGCTGGAAGAAAGTGTGTACCGCCCGCTCTTGTGCGGAGGCCTGCTCGTGCTCCTGGAAGCCCGACATCGGCGCCATGCCCAGATTGAACCACCGGAAGCCCTCCGCCTTCTTCAGCAGGAAGAGCTCGATGAACAGGTAATCGATGATGCCGTTGGGCCCGTCCGCGCGGCGCCGCATCAGGTCCACGGTGGCCTCTCCCACGCGGTACGAAGGGATGACGGTAAGGAAGCCCAGGCCCCGGCCGTTCACGTCCAGCGCCAGGAGCACCGGCGTGGAGCGGATGTAGGACGGTTCGAAGCGTCCCAGAGTGAACTGCCGCTCTCTGCGTCCCGGAAGGCGCAGCCACTCCTCGGAGATTTCCCGCAGCTGCTCGAACACCGCTTCGGGAAGCGGTGGAGCGTAATACTGCGTGCGGATTCCCATGCGCTCCATCTGGTTCACTTTGTTGCGGAATTCCCGGGCTCTCTTTCCTTCCAGGCTGAATTGCTCCAGATCCACCACGGCGTCGTCCCCGATCTTGAGCTTCCGGAAGCCAAGCTTGTGGTACAAGGGCAGGAAGTCGGGTAGTACCTGGTGGAAGCCCAGCCTCCAGTCGTTGTCCTGGCAGTAAGACAGGAAGCGGCGCAGTAATGCTTCGATCTCCTCCTCCGGCCCCACCGGATCTCCCAGTACAACCGCAAAGTCGCCCGCCACCCGGTAAGCCAGGAAGGCCCGGCTGGAGGCCGAAAAGAAGAATGACTTGTCCGGCCAGGTCTTGAAATAGTCCAGCCCGGACCGCCCGTGCTCTTCCACTATGCGGCGGGCCATTTCGCATTCGTGCGGGTGAGTCCGCAGCCGGTACATCACCGGGCGGAAAAGGGCGAAGCCGGAATCAGCGATGGCGGCGGCCGTGATCAGGTAGAGCGAATCCAGAAACCACTGCGCGTAGCGCGTATGCGGCACGATGGTCGGATCGCCGGCCAGAGAGAGGAACAGCAGCGTGCGGCGCGCCGCATCCGCCAGTGTGAAGTTCAGGCCGAACTGATTCGGGTCAAGCAGCCAGAAGCCGGCGATGCCGTAGCCGGTCGCCGCCAGCGCCGCGACTCCCAGCCGGATGAAAGCGGCCGTCCACTCCGGAGCGCCGCTGCGGACGGTGAACAATCGCCGGCTCCGCCATAGCAGAAGCAGCAGACTGGCGCTCAATGCCGCTTCCTCGTAATCCAATCCCTTCGTGAGATGAAAAACCACCGAGGCGGCGGCCAGCAGGCTGACCGCGGCAAAGGCCCGTTGCTTGCGCTTATGGATATTGATGGACGAGATGATCAGTGCGAAACCGGTCAGCAGCGTCACCGAGCGGGAAAGCCGGATGAACTCGAGCGGGAAGATGTGCCGCAACAGCACGATGCGCGCGTGCAGCGCCGGCCCGATCACCGACCACAGGTTCACCAGCCCGCTGCCCAGCG
The DNA here is from genome assembly GCA_020852755.1 of Bryobacterales bacterium. Lineage (GTDB taxonomy): Bacteria > Acidobacteriota > Terriglobia > Bryobacterales > Bryobacteraceae > JADZAF01. Next base: position 15,241 of record JADZAF010000171.1, on the reverse strand, counting down.
TGAACAGTGCGATCAGGATCACCGCGGCGTGCGACTTTGGTCCGGCCTCCGGCAGCCCGCCGCGTCCGGCCGCGCGTGAACCCGTGACCGGGCCCGGTCTGACGGACACCCGGTGCCGGTCTGGCTCTTGAACGATCATCTCCGCCGCGGGCTGCCGGTGCCTGACTACTTCCGGGGGGACATGGAACTGCTCGTCCCGGAGGTCTTTTCGTGCTTCTTGGTGCGGTGCTTCTTCACCTTGTGGCTCGAGGTCTCAGTCCCGGTCGAGGTCTGGGCCGCCGGGCTCTTGGCCGTCTTGCTGTCGGGAGCCGGACCCGCCGCTGCCAGCGAAAGGCTCAGAGCGCCGAACAGCGCCAGTGCCGCCAACTTCTTCATTGCATCCTCCTTCTTTCACGCGGCCCGATCTTGGCCGCCTGATTCGAGCATGACTCCCGGCGAGTCTTCCCGCGATAGCCCTGGAGGGCTAATCGAATCGACTTCGCAGGGCTACGCTTGAACTGCGACTCCAGACATAGGGCACGCGAATTAGCCCCTCCGGGCTATACAACCGGCCGGTCCGCCGGATGGAAACTATAGCCGTGACCGGATTGTGCCGGGCGCCCGGACGGGGTCCCCGGTTCTACACTGAAGAGAGCCGGCAGAATCCCATGGCTCTTACTCTCTCCTCGCAGGTCACCCATCGCACGATTCTGGGCGTGCTGATCGGCGGATTTGCCCTGGTGATCCTGCTGCTCCTGGCCGCCGCCTACGCCGGCGTGGCCAACGTGCAGTCCATCCGGGCCGGCGCGGGCGCCATGGTGAGCGAGCAACTGGTGACCACCCGCCTTATCGACGAAATCCAGCGTGAGCAGGGGGCTTTGAGCGCGGTCTTCCACCGCCTGGCGCGGCAACCCGGAACCATCGACCGGGAGCGTGCGCTCAGCCAGTTGGACCAGGCCGACCAGGCGATTCGAAGAACCGTGGCCGTCGCCGCCGGCCGTCCCGACGAAGATCTGTGGCGTGAACTGGAACTCGCCGGCTCCCGGTTTTCCTCGGCCGCGCGGGCCATGATCGGCGGTTCGGGCGTTCCTCAAGGAGCTTCGGGCGAACTGGTGGAGTTGCATCAGGCCGTGATTGCGGTGGTGGCCAAGCTGGTCGCCGGCAGTTACCGCCGGGCCGCGGCCGCCGAGAGCCGCATCGATGAAGACTCGCGCAGCCTGGTACGCCAGTCCTTCATACTGCTGGGGACCTGCCTGTTGCTGGCTCTCGCCTGCGCCGTCCTTACCGTCTGGACCACCACCGGGCTTCTTCGCAGGATGGAATGGCAGGCCGGTGAACTGAGCCGGGTCTCCTGGCACCTGCTGGAAAAGCAGGAGACGGCGGCCCGGCGCTTTTCTCACGAACTGCACGACGAACTGGGGCAATCGCTGACCGCTCTGAAAGCCAACCTGGTGGCCTTGCCGCCGGGTTCGCCGGAGGCCCGCGAGCGTAAGCAGGACTCCCTCCGGCTGCTGGAAGACGCCATTCGCAACGTGCGCGAACTCTCCCAGTTGTTGAGGCCCACCATGCTGGACGATTTCGGGCTGGACGCCGGGTTGCGCTGGCTGGCGGATGGCTTTGCCGCGCGGACGGGAATCCACGTGGACTACACCTCCACCTTCAGCGGACGCCTTCCCGACGAGGTCGAAACCCACCTGTTTCGCATCGCCCAGGAGGCTCTCACCAACGTCGCCCGCCACGCCGCGGCCGGTCAGGTGCGCATGCGCCTCGATTCCGATGGGAACCGCATCCGCCTGCTGGTGGCTGATAACGGGCGCGGCCTGCCGCCCGCACCCGGCAAACCGCTGGGCGGGCTGGGCATGGTGGGGATGCGCGCCCGGGCGCGCAGCGCCGGCGGCGAACTCAGCGTGCGGCCGGCCGCGGGCGGCGGCGTGGAGATCGAAGCCACCATTCCTTCGCTGATGGGAGCCGCATCATGAAACGGAAGATCCGGGTTCTGCTGGCCGACGACCACGTGATGGTGCGGAAAGGATTCCGCCTGATTCTCGGCGGCCAGCCGGACATAGAGATCGTCGGCGAGGCCGACAACGGCCGCCAGGCCTTGCAGATCGCCGCGCAGCTGCATCCCGATGTCGTCGTCATGGACGTGGTCATGCCCGAACTGAACGGCATCGAAGCCACGCGGCGGCTGGCCGAATCCAGCCCGCACACCCGGGTCCTGGCCCTGAGCATGCACAAGGACGCGGCCTACGTCCGCGAGATCCTGCGCGCCGGCGCACGGGGATACCTGCTCAAGGATTCCTTCGATACCGACTTGCTGAACGCCGTTCGTGCGGTGGCCCAGGGGCAGGGGTATATCAGTCCGGCGGTTTCCGACGCAGTGCTGATGGATTACCGGCGCCAGGTAACCGACCCCATTGATCTGCTCACTTCACGCGAGCGCGAAGTGCTGCAGATGATCGCCGAGGGCAAGACCAACAAGGAGATCGCCGGTATCCTCAACTTGAGCGTCTACACCGTGGACGCCCACCGCGGGCGGATCATGGAGAAACTGAATCTGCATACGACTACCGAGCTGGTCCGCTTCGCCATGCGCAAAGGCCTGATCGACTGAACGAATTCGGCGCCGGGCGCGAGCTGCAGATGCCTTACGAACCGCCGGTTCCCGCCGCCAGCGCGGCCGGGCGGATGATGTGCTGCTCCACCAGGTCGAACACGGCGTGATGCTGCCGGCGATCCCGGCCCCCGTCCACCGACGACGTCGTCACTACCACCAGTTCCAGAGAGGGCAGCACGAAGATGTACTGCCCGCCCGAACCCCAGGCGAAGTACACCGGACGGTCCGCCAGGGAGCCGATCCACCAGCCGTAGCCGTAGAGCTGATCGCTGATCGGGGACCGTCCGCGCGGTACGAAGGAGTCGTCCACCCAGGCGGCGGGTAGCACCTGCTTTCCGTTGGCCGCGCCGCGCCGGGCGTAGAGTTCGCCGAAGCGGAGCATCTGGCGCGGCGTCATGAGCATTTCATTGCCCCCGAAATAGACCCCCTGCGGATCGCGCGTCCAGCGCGCCAGCTCCAGGCCCAGCGGCCGGCCCAGAACCTCCTGCGCGAAGGCCCAGGTGTCTTTGCCCGCCGCTTTGGCGAGGATGGCGGAGAGCAGGTGGCTGTTCCCCGTGCTGTACTCCATCCGCTCTCCCGGCGGGCTCGCCAGCGGGCGTTCCAGCACGTAGCGCACCCAGTTCCGGCTGCGCACCCAGGCGCCGTAATTGCGCCCGCTGGTGGATTCGAGCCCCGAGCGCATGCTGAGCAGATCCTGGATCGTGATCCGGCGCTTCCGAGGGTCCACGCCGGCTCGCGCCAGTTCCGGAAAGTAGGGCGCGATGGGAGCCTGCACGCCGGGCAGGAGCCCGCGCGCAATGGCGATCCCCGTGAGTGCGGAGATCACGCTCTTGGCGACCGACTTCACGTTGACGTGCGTGCCGGCCCGCGCGCCGTTGAAGTAGCGTTCCAGGATCAGCTCTCCCCGGCGGCTCACCAGCAGGCTGCGCATGCGCGGCAGGCCGCCCGCGGCGGCAACCGCTCCTTCGAAGGCCGCCGGCTGCTGCCTGTCCTCCCTTTGCGCCCGGGCGGGCGGCGGGAGAGCGCTCAGGGCCAGCAGCATGGCCAGAACGCCGGGGGAACGGAAAGCCATCCGCAGATTATTGTAGCCCGCGCCCGGCTGTGATCCGTGGCTGCGCGCTTCCGTACACTCGCGCCCTGCAAACCGGCCCGGTCCAGGCCGGCGCAGTATACTTCCTCTAAGGGGAGGGCGCTGAAACAGCATGCGGAAAATCACTCCGCACTTGTGGTTTGACAAGGAAGCCCGGGAAGCCGCCGAATTGTATTCGTCCGCTATTCCCGGCTCGAGGGTTGCCACGGTGACCACCATCCCCGGCACGCCGTCGGGCGACTGCGATCTCGTAGCCTTCGAGCTCGGGGGATCGCCGTTCATGGCGATCGGCGCGGGGCCCGTGTTCAAGTTCAATCCGTCCGTCTCTCTGCAGGTCAGATGCGGCACGGCCGGGGAAGTCGATGCCGTCTGGGAGCGCCTCTCGCCGGGCGGCAAGGTCTTGATGCCGCTGGACGCGTACCCCTTCAGCCCGCGCTTCGGATGGCTGGAAGACCGGTACGGCCTCTCCTGGCAGATCATGCACGCCGGCGCAGTTCCCATTCGCCAGAAAGTCACTCCCTTCCTCATGTTCGTGGGCAGTGTATGCGGCCAGGCGGAGCAGGCGGCCGGCTTTTACGCTTCCGTCTTCTCGAACGCGCCCGGCGGCGCGGCCGCCGGGGAGACGCAGGTGGACGTGCTGGAGCGCTACGGCCGGAACGAAGGGCCCGATACCGAAGGGACGGTTCGCCAGGCCCGCTTCTCGCTTCGCGGCCAGGAGTTCGGAGCCATGGATTCGGCGGCGGAGCACCGCTTCGCGTTCAACGAAGCCATATCGTTCCTGGTGCCTTGCGACTCGCAGGAGGAAATCGATTACTTCTGGGACAGGCTTTCGGCGGACCCGCGAGCCGAACAGTGCGGCTGGCTCAAGGACAGGTTTGGCCTGTCCTGGCAGATCGCTCCCGCCGCCATGCAGGAGTGGCTCGCCGGCGGCGACCAGGCCCGCGTCGCGCGCGTCACCCAGGCCTTCCTGAAGATGAAGAAGTTCGACATCGCCGCTCTGAAACGGGCGGCGGCCGGCTGAGCCGGTCCCGATGCCCGAAAAAAGAGGAGCGGCCTGTCGATCCGGGGGTCGCCCGTTCGACTACCAGGTGAAGACTGACAATCTGCAAAAAGGAGATCGGACCATTGCGCTGCATGGTGATCGTGAAAGCCACAAGGGATTCGGAAGCTGGCGTCATGCCATCCACGGAACTCCTCGCCGAAATGGGGAAGTTCAACGAGGAACTGGCGAAGGCCGGGGTGATGCTGGCCGGTGAAGGGCTGCAGCCCAGTTCCAGGGGCAAGCGCGTGCGGTTCTCCGGAAAGAACCGCATGGTGATCGATGGACCTTTCGCCGAAACGAAGGAACTCATCGCCGGCTTCTGGCTCTGGCAGGTGAAGTCGATGGAGGAAGCCGTCGAATGGGTCAAGCGCTGCCCGAATCCGTTTCCCGGCGAGTCGGAGATCGAGATTCGGCCGCTGTTTGAGACCGAAGATTTCGGCGAAGCCATGACTCCCGAGTTGCGGGAGCGGGAGGAGCGGTTGCGCCGGGAACTGTCACCGAAGCAGGCCGGTTGACCGATCGGCCCCCGCTGCGCAGCCGGCTGCCCCACACCGGGGCCCGGCTGCGCTGCTCCCCTACGGCTTCACCACCGCCCCGTCCAGGGTGCGGTCCGTGCGGTAGGCGCCGCCGTCGCGGATCTCGCCCAGCGGATACTTCGCCGCCAGCGGTTCGTTGATGTCGATTCCCAAACCGGGCTTGCCGTTGCCGTATAGATAGCCTTTGCGGATCTCCGCCACCCCGGGCATCATCTCGTGCACCACCGGCGGGAAGCCGTTCTCCTCCTGAATGCCGAAGCCCGTGCTCGAGATATCCACGTGATAGGCCGCCAGCTGGTTGACCGGGTCGTTCTCGCCGCCTTCCTGAAAGGCCGTCTTGCATCCGAAGATCTCGCATAACACCGCCACCTTCCTGGCGGCCGTGATGCCGCCGATGGCCGAGACGCGGCAGCGCACGTAGTCGATCAGGCGCTCGGTGATCAGCGGCAGATACTCGAACGGGTGGGTGAATACCTCGCCCACCGCCTGCGGCGTGGTCGAGACCTGCCGCAGGTTGCGGAACCACTGGATCTGCTCGGGCGGCAGGATATCCTCCACGAACAGCAACTGGTAGGGCTGCAGCCGGCGCGCGAGTTCCACCGCGTTGATGCCGCTCAGGTGCGAATGCACGTCGTGGCAGAGCTTGGGCTCGTATCCCACCTTGGAGCGCACGTACTCGAAAACGCCGGGAATGGTGTGAACGTACAGTTCCTCGTCGAAGGCCAGCCCCTTGTAGCCGCCCTCGGGACGGTTGCCCTGTCCCGCCCGGATGAAGCCGCCCCCGCCGTAGCCGCCTTCCCCGAACTGCACCCGTATGTGCCGGAATCCGCGCTCCATGGACTTGCGCACGCTCTCCACCGCCGATTCCTTGTCGGCGCCGCCCGCGTGGTCGTAGCAGGGCACCGCATCCCGCGCCTTGCCGCCCAGCAGTTCATAGACCGGCATGCCCGCGCGCTTGCCCTTGATGTCCCACAGGGCCATGTCCAGGCCGCTGAGCACGTTGTTGTTGATGGGCCCGTTGCGCCAGTAGGTCCGCACGTGGGCGCTCTGCCACAGGTCCTCGATGCGGTCCGGATCCTTGCCGATCAGCCAGGGCGCCAGGTGTTTCTCCAAAGCCGCAACCACGGCCATGGTCTGATAGTGGTTCCCGGCCGACCCGATGCCGTACAGGCCCGGCTCGCTGGTAGTGATTTTCAGAAAGATCCAGCGGTATCCGCGGCCGCCGCTGGTCGTGATCACCTTGGCATCCTTGATGGTGAGCGGCGGCAGCCCGTTCACCCGCCTCTGATACTCCTGCGCCGCCGCGGCCGGCATGGCCGGACCGGCAAGCAGCGCTTTCGAAAAGTCCCTGCGTCTCATGGTAGTTTCCGGCGCCGGGCTTCGCCACGGCGGCTAACCAGTATAACGTCCGGCGCCAACCGGGCATTTCAACTCCGAAATTCGTATAATGGAAAGAAAGCCGAAGGGGAGTAGCAGGAGCGGCGCCCGAAGCCGCTCCCAGTGAGGCCAACAGTCCCGAAGGTTCGCCTTCTGGCCTCCTGACCGGAAAGGCCCCCGGGTGCCAGAGCTTTGGCTGCGCAGTACGTGCCGCGCGGCCCGGGTTCCCGCCGCGCGCCCGAGGTGAGAGTGATCAGCAGAAACTTTGCAGCCATTCTTCTGGCCGTCGCCGCCACACTCCCCGGCATCGTGGCCCGGCTCACGGATTTCCCGGCCGGGCCCGCCGCCATGGCCGCCGTCTCCGGCCTTGCCATCCTGAGCGCGTCCTTTCTCCTCCTGTGGGCCTGCGACGCCGCCCAGTCCGAGATCTCCCAGTCCCTGGCCCTGGCCGTCGTGGCCCTTATCGCGGTGCTGCCCGAGTATGCCGTGGATATGTATTTCACCTGGCAGGCCGGACGCCACCCGGAAAGCGACTACGCCCACTTCGCCGTGGCCAACATGACCGGGGCCAACCGCCTGCTCATCGGTGTCGGCTGGGGCGCCATCGCTCTGTTGTACTGGTTCCGCTTTCGCCGGCCGGTGCGCCTCGAGAAAGACCGCAAACTCGAACTCTCCTTCCTCGGCCTCGCCACCGCCTACGCCTTCCTCATCCCCGTTAAGGGGAATCTGGCCTGGTACGACGGCCTGGTCTTCGCCGGCCTGTACCTGTGGTATCTCGTCATCGCCGCCAGGCGGCCGTCGGCCGGTCTGGAAGCCGGGGGCCCCGCCGCTCTGCTCCTCCGCCTGCCCCGCATGTGGCGCCGCCTGGGAACCGCCGGCATGTTTGTTTTCGCCGCCGGCGCCATTCTCGCCAACGCGGAACCTTTCTGCGAAGGCCTGGTCGGCACCGGCCGCCTGCTCCGGATCAACGAGTTCCTCCTCGTGCAGTGGCTGGCGCCAGTGGCTTCCGAAGCGCCCGAGTTCGTGGTCGCCCTGATGTTCGCCTGGCGCGGGCAGGCCGGCCTCGCCCTGGGCAGCTTGCTCTCCGCCAAGCTGAACCAGTGGACCCTGCTGGTGGGCATGATCCCCGGCGTCTTTGCCGTCTCCCACGCCACCCTGGCCCACCCCATCCCCATGGGCGACCTCCAGATGTTCGAGATCCTGCTCACCGCCGCCCAGTCGCTGCTGGCCGTCGTGCTGCTGGCCTCCCTGCGGCTCTCGCTGGGCGGCGCGGCCCTGCTGTTCGCCATGTTCGTCGGGCAGCTTGCCATGCCCGCCCTCAGCGCCGTCTTCCCCCGCCTGGCCCTGGGCCTCACCCCCGCCCAGATCCACCCCGTCTACTCCGTGCTCTACGCAACCCTCGCCTTTGCCTTATTTGTGTTGCGCCCCGGACGCCTCCTGCGTCTGCTTCCTTCCACCCGCACTCACTAAGTCGCTGTTACCCTCCCCTAAGTGGCGCGCGCGCCGGCGTGCTGAGGCGGAGCTCTTGCCGCCGCGCTCCCCAAACGGGCGCAAACGAACATATCCGGATTGACACTGGCTGTGCGCGGTCATACCTTCGAACCAGTAACTGGGACCTACCCACATTTACTGACTCAGAAGGAGGATCTATGGAAATGGAACTGCAAAGCGGCGTGTCCCGTGTCGTCTCGCGGCGCGCGCTACTCAAAGGAGCGGCAGTCGCGGCGGCCGCCGCGCGCTCCACCCCGGCCCAGGAAGACAACCCAGGGCCGTTCCTGGCTTATGTAGGCACCTATACCAACAAAGGGAAGGGCATCCACCTCTTCCGCATGGACCCCATGACCGGCGTCCTGACCGAGCTCAAGGCCTTCCCCAGCAATAACCCTTCGGCCCTGGCCCTGGATCCCACCCGCAGGTTCCTTTACGCCGCCAACGAGATCGGCAACTTCATGGGCACCCGCAACGGTTCGGTCAGCGCTTTCGCCATCGACCGCGCCACCGGCGACCTGACGCCCCTCAACGTCGTCAGCTCCCAGGGCGGCGGCCCCGCCCACCTCAGCGTCCATCCCTCCGGCCGCTGGGTGCTGGTCTCCAACTACGGCGGCGGCAACATCGCCGTGCTGCCCGTCCAGCAGGACGGATCGCTCGGCGAAGCCACTGATATCCAGGCCCACACCGGCCCCCTCGGCCCCATGCGCGCCGCCTACGGCTGGCCCGGCAGCTTCGCCATCAGCGGTCACGACGCCCCCCACGCCCACATGATCGAAGCCGATCCCGCCGGCCGCTACGTCTTCTCCACCGACCTGGGCACCGACCGCATCTTCATCTGGCAGTTCGATATGGTCAACGGCAAGCTGACCCCCAACGTCCAGCCCTTCCACCAGGCCCTGCCCGGCGCCGGCCCCCGCCACTTCGCCTTCCATCCCAACGGCCGCTGGTTCTATTCCATCAACGAAGAGGATTCCACCATCACCTTCTTCCACTACGACGCCACCCGTGGCACTCTCGAGGCCAAGCACACCGTGCCCGCCCTCCCCGAGGGCTTCGCCGGCACCAACTTCACCTCCGAGATCGCCGTCACCCCCGACGGCAAGTACGTCTACGGCGCCAACCGCCTCTATGACACCGTGGCCATCTTCGCGATCGATCCGGAGTCCGGCGACATTCGCCGCGTCTCCGAGGAGTGGACCCGCGGCAGCTACCCCCGCAACTTCGCCCTCGATCCCACCGGGAAGTTCCTCTACGTCCTGCACTCCCGCAGCGACAACATCACCTCGTTCCGCGTCGAGGACGGCGGGGCCCGCCTGGCCTTCACCGGCCGCTTTATCCCCCTGGGCAACCCCTCCCACATGCTCTTCCTCTGAGGCCTGCGGCTCTTCCGGCGGCGGCCCCGGCTGCCGCCGCCCGCCGCGCTACAATCGGCCCATGGTGCGATTTCCCTTTTCCTTCCTGCTTTCCGCCGGCCTGCTCCTCGCCCAGCTCCCTCCGCCCAACGCCTCCGGAGTCGCCATGGGCCACGTCCATTTCCGCGTGCGCGACGTCGAGGCCCAGAAGAAGTTCTGGATCCAGGTGCTGAACGCGCAGCCCGCCCGGCTCGGCAACATGGAAATGATGAAGCTGCCCGGGACCATCGTCCTGTTCCAGGCCGGCGAATCGGAAGGCGGCACCCGCGGCTCCGTCGTCGATCACCTCGCCTTCAAGGTCCGCGATCTCGACGCCGCCCTCGCCCGCGCCGCCGCGCTCAACATCAACTTCAACCGCGGCAGCGCCGAATCCGCCATGGTCGAGGCGCCCGAGGGCATCTGGCTCGAGCTGATTCAGGACCGCGCCCTCGCCGCCCCCGCCGTCAACCACCACATCCACTTCCATAACCGCGACTTCATGCGCATGCGCGAGTGGTACGCCCGCACCTTCCACGCCCGCCTGGGCATGCGCGGCTCCATCCACGCCGCCGACCTCCCCGGCGTCAACCTCAGCTTCGAAGCGCCCAAAGGCCCCACCGCTCCCACCAGGGGCCGCGTCCTCGACCACATCGGCTTCGAGATCGAGAACCTCGAAAGCTTCACCCGCAGCCTCGAGTCCCAGGGCATCAGGCTCGACGTGCCCTACCGCAAGGTCCCCTCCCTCGGCATCGCCCTGGCCTTCCTCACCGATCCCTGGGGCGTCTACATCGAACTCACCGAGGGCCTCGATTCGAAGTAACATAGTCCCCGTACCCCGCGCGCAACCCGCGCGCCACCGGAGGTCTCCATGCAGCGACGCTACTTCCTCCCCGCCGCCGCCGCCCCCTGGCTCTCCCCCCGCGCCCCCGCCGCCCCCGACCGCGTCCGCATCGCCGTCATGGGCCTGCGAGGGCGGGGAAGAAGCCTCACCCGCGAGTTCGCCCGCCTCCCCGGCGTCGAGATCGCCTGGCTCTGCGACCCCGACCCCTCCGTCGCTTCCGACGCCCTCCAGGCCGCCGCCGAATACGGCTCCCGCCCCCGGCTCGTCGCCGATATCCGCCGCGCCCTCGACGACCCCTCCCTTCACGCCCTCGTCATCGCCGCCCCCGACCACTGGCACGCCCCCGCCACCCTCCTCGCCTGCCAGGCCGGCAAGGACGTCTACGTCGAGAAACCCGCCTCCCATAACGTCCGCGAGGGCCGCCTCATGATCCAGGCCGCCCGCCGCCATCGCCGCATCGTCCAGGTCGGCACCCAGGCCCGCTCCCGCCCCTCCACCATCCGCGGCATCGAGTACGTCCGCTCCGGCAGGCTCGGCCGCGTCCTCATGGCCAAGGCCTGGAACGTCCAGCTCCGCCAGAACATCGGCCGCAAGCCCGACGGCCCCCTCCCCCCGGGCCTCGATTGGGATACCTGGACCGGACCCGCCCTCCTCCTCCCCTTCAACGAAAACCGCTTCCACTACCGCTGGCACTGGCACTGGAACTACGGCACCGGCGATATCGGCAACGACGGCGTCCACCAGCTCGATATCGCCCGCTGGGCCCTCTCCCTCGGCGCCCCTACCCGCGTCGACGGCCACGCCCGCAAGCTCTACTTCGACGACGACCAGCAGACCTCCGACACCATGAACCTCACCTACGGCTACCCCGATAAGCTCATCCACTTCGAAATGCGCATCTGGAACCCCTACGGCCTCGAAGGCGCCTCCAACGCCGTCGCCGTCTACGGCGACCAGGGCTGCATCCACCTCGCCTCCGGCTTCAAGGTCTTCGACCCCAAAGGCAATCTCGTCCTCGAAGAGCCCCCCTCCCCCGATACCCACGCCGCGAACTTCATCCACTGCGTACGCACCCGCCAGACCCCCAACGCCGATATCGCCGAAGGCCACCTCTCCGCCCTCCTCGCCCACCTCGGCAATATCGTCGCCCGCACCGGCCGCCCCCTCGCCTTCGATCCCGCCGCCGAATCCATCCCCGGCGACCCCGAGGCTAACCGCTTGTTATCTCGTCAGTACCGCCCCCATTGGAGCACGCCAGTACTTCAAAAGTACTGACTGGTATAGAACCAGAACCTCCAGCTTGAACCGCTACAGTACATTCAGTACTATAACTGGTACCGCTTTCAAAAGCTGTCTTTTCGTTGACAACCGCACAAAAGGATCGAATAATCGTATTCTGCTGCCCGAAAATGGGTGTAACCGGGGTATAGTCGTTCACAATGAAGTGCAACTACACTTCCAACCTCGGCAGGGCGGTAGCGTGCCCTCCACCTCTGAACGCTACAGTACCTACAGAGTTCTAGGACTTAGAGGCGCTTTCTCCTCTTCCATTCATGATCCATACGCTCACCTACCCTTGGTTCGCGCTCTACGTCAAGTCGCACCATGAGAAGGCCGTCGCCGCCGCTCTCCACAACAAGGGTTACCCGGATTTCCTCCCCCTCTACCGTGGCCGACACCGCCACGCCGGGGGCTTCCGCGATGTCGATCTCCCGCTCTTCCCCAATTACGTCTTCTGCCGCTTCGATCCCGACGCCCGCCTCCCCATCCTCATCACCCCGGGCGTCTTTCAAGTCGTCGGCAATTCCCATGGCCCCGAGCCTGTCGCCGAGAGCGAGATCGATGCTCTCCAGCGCATCGTCGGGTCCGGCCTCCAGGTCCAGCCTTGGCCCTTCCTGAAGACCGGTGACCGCGTCAGCGTCGCGGAAGGCCCTCTCCAGGGCGCTGAAGGCTTCGTCCAGGCCGTCGATGGGAACTGCCGTCTCGTCGTCTCCATCACCCTCCTGCAACGCTCGGTGGCCGTCGATCTCGACCGCCGTTGGATCCGGCCGGTGGGACCATGGGTCCCCCACCTCGCCTCCCCAGACTGCCTCCATGCCGGTCTTCAAGAAACGCAATCGGATCGTTAGCTTCCGGGTCTCCGATGAGGAATATCTCGTGCTCCAGCGCATCAGCGAACAGCTGGGAGCCCATTCCGTCTCCGCCTACGCCCGCCACCTGGCCTGCCGTAGCCTCGAGCGCCACCCCCACGAGCCCTTCTCCGCCCGCCTCGAGTCCCTCTCCGCCCGCGTCGAAGAGCTCCACCGGAATGTCGCTCATTTGAGCGCCCTCATCACCCGGCTCGAAATCCCGAACTGACAACTGAGAAAGGAATCCCATGAATCGCAAGGCCCTGAGAATCGCCATCCTCCTCGTCCTCGCCGCCGCGCTCCTGCTCGCCGCCGGTAAGATCGTCCGCTACGGGCCGCTGCCGTTCCCCGACGAGGCTTCCTGCATCGCCGCCGTGCAGGGTTGGTACGAGCTCCAGACCTGCCCTCCCGGCACCACCAAGGTCGGCGGCTGGGGCTGCACCCCCACCAAGGGCCGCAACCCCCTGGTCCGCGGCATGGCCATGTACTCCTGCCGCGAGCAGATCAGCCCCGCCGGCCCCCGTCGCTAAGTCTCGCACCAGCGCGGGTGGCGCACGCTTTAGCGTGCAGCGGCGGCGCTCCTGCCGCCGTCCGGCCTTTGCCCGGCCCCTTTCTTTATCAGTCTGAAGCGCCATGGCCGTCTCGTGCCTCCGCGTTGCCGTCGCCGTCTGTCTCCTCGCGGCTCTCGTCTGGCTGGCCGGCCAGTCCTGCCTCCTTGCCCGGGCGGACTGGCTGGCTTCCAGCGGGGATTCGGAAGACCTCCGCCGCGCCATAGCCCTCATGCCCGCTAACTCCCGCTACCACCTCCGCCTCGCCGAACTCGAGTCCGGCGTCGAGGGCAACCGCCGCGCCCTCGCCCACCTCCAGCGCGCCGTCCGCGTCAACCCCCGCGAAACCACCGCCCGCCTCCTCCTCGCCTTCCGCTCCGAGCTCGCCGGCGACGACCCCCAGGCCGAGCAAAGCCTCCTCCTCGCCGCCCGCTACGACCGCGAGTTCAACCCCCGCTGGTTCCTCGCCAACTACTACTTCCGCCGCCAGCAGTGGGACCCCTTCTGGACCTGGCTCCGTGCCTCCGCCGAGATCGCCTCCTCCGACTTCACCCCCCTCTTCCAACTCGCCTGGGAGGCCTCCTCCGACCCCGCCCTCATCCTCCGCCGCGCCATCCCCCCACGCCCCGAAGTCGAGCGCGAATACCTCGCCTTCCTCCTCTCCCGCCGCCTCCTCGACCCCGCCGCCGCCGTCGCCCGCCGCCGCCTCGCCGCCCCCGATCCCCTCGATACCCCCCTCCTGGCCGCCTACTGCGACGCCCTCCTCGCCGCCGCCGCCTCCTCGCCCGACGCCCTCCCCGGCGCCCTCGAGGTCTGGAACACCCTCGCCGCCCGCGGCCTCCTCCCCTACTCGCCCCTGCGCCCCGAGCGCAACCTCTCCCTCACCAACGGAACCTTCCTCCACCCGCCCCAGTCCCGCGGCTTCGACTGGCGCCTCCACAACCCCCCCGGCGTCTCCGTCGCCCTCTCCCGCACGCCCCCCGCCCTCGTCATCGATTTCTCCGGCCGCCAGCCCGAAAACTGCCGCCTCCTCTCCCAGTTCCTCCCCGTCGTCGCCGGGCGCTCCTACCGCCTCGCCTTCGAATACCGCACCCCCGGCCTCGCCCCCGGCAACGGCCTCTCCCTCGACCTCTCCGGCATCTACTCCCTCCCCCTCGCCGCCGACGACTGGCAGCCCGAGTCCTTCTCCTTCCAGGCCCCTACCGGCCTCGCCACCCTCGCCCTCGCCTACCGCCGCCCCCTCGGCCGCGCCCGTATCGAAGGCTCCATTGAACTCCGCGATTTCCGCCTCGAGCGCGCCCTCCCATGACTACCGCCGCCCCATTCGCCTTCCTCCAGGCCCGCCCCGTCCCCCGCGCCCCCGCGCGCCCCGAGCCGCCCCGCTTCTACGCCTGCTCCGCCCTGGCCCTCACCCTCCTGCTCGCCGCCGCCGTCCTCCTCTTCGCCGCCACCACCCGCTGGGCCCAGTCCACCCTCGAAACCGGCGTCTTCCTCCTGGCCGCCGCCTGGACCCTCTACCTCGCCCGCTCCCGCGCCCTGCCCGCCGCCCGCCCCGTGCTCGTTCCCCTCGCGCTCGCCGCCGCCTGGCCCTTCCTCCAGCTCTGGTCCGGCTCCGCCGTCTACCCCTACGCCACCCGCGCCGCCGCTGTCTCCTGGTCCGCCCTCTTCTTCCTCTTCTTCCTCTGCCTCCAGATCTTCTCTTACCCGCGCCTCCGCCACGGCTTCCTCCAGGCCCTCCTCCTCTTCGGATTCCTCCTCACCCTCGTCTCCCTGGTCCAGTTCTTCGTCGCCCCCGGCAAACTCTTCTTCCTCTTCGATACCAACGTCCCCACCTCCATGGGACCCTTCGTCAACCGCGATCATCACGCCGCCTTCGTCGAGCTGCTCCTCCCCATCGGCCTTCTCAATGCGCTCCGCGAGCGTCGTCGCCTGTGGTTCCACGCCACCGTCGTCGGAACCCTATACGCATCCGTAATCGCTGGAGCCTCCCGCGCGGGCGCCATTCTCGTTTCCTGCGAGATCCTGGCCATCATCCTCCTGGCCGGCGCCCGCCGGGTTCTTTCCGGAAACGGCTTCCGCCGCGCCACGCTCCTGCTCACCGTCTGCGCCCTGGCCTACTCCGCCGTGGTCGGCTGGAAAGTCCTCATCAACCGCTTCGACGACCCCGACCCCTTCCGCTACCGCCGCGAAATGGCCCTCT
>JADZAF010000170.1 GCA_020852755.1 Bryobacterales bacterium | reverse complement strand
GACTCGTGATCGCACTGAGGGCCTGGTGGTGCCGGCCTTCGAGTGGCCACAGAATCCCTTCGGAGAGCAATCCGCATGCGTGGTCACGGCTGTTTACAGTCAGGAGAGCCGGCGCCGAAAGGGTGATGCCACAGCGCCAACCGGTCCCGCCGTGGCGCTGGTCAGCCCCGCGTGGTGGCCGAGATCACTCAAGGATTTGGCCGGCAAGGCAGAAGTGGTCGTTGTAGGCAGCGTGCTCAGCGTGACGAGCCGGGCGAGGCCGCAGTCGAACGCGGTGGAGGGAGAAGTGCTCGTGTCGGTCTCCCAGGTGCTCAACAGACCATGCCGGGACACACTCCGGCGACTGGTTGTGACGGAGATAGGCGGCGTATTGGGCGGCAGGACCGAATCCCGGTGAAATTACACCTTGGTGGACACGGGAGAAACATAGGTCCTGTTCCTGCCAGAGACGATCGTCCGGGCCTGCCGGTTATCGAGCCCGAGGTGCCGCGGTTCTGTGTAGAAGGCGTTTGGCGTGGGCAGTTCAAAGTCAGCGAAAACAGGATCCGCCTCGAGCAGCGTATTTTGCCGCCGCCCGCTATCCGGCAATTCGACAAGGCGACTCTCGAAGTGTTTCCCGCCGCTATCCGGTCTGAACGGGCTTGAGCGCCACACCGCTCCGCCCTGCTGCTAAGATGGCTGCATGGTGAAGATCACCGTAACGAAGAACGGTCCGCTGCGCGTGGAAGGGGATTTCGCGCTGCTGGACCCGGAGGGCGGTCAGTACGGATTGGGGGAACGAAAGGCCGTCTCCCTGTGCCGCTGCGGCTTTTCCGAGAATAAGCCTTTTTGCGATGGGAGCCATGCGCGCCACGGCTTCCAATCGCAGGTGCAGGCTCTGGAATTGCCGCCCTTGAAGGCCAAAGCGTAGCGAGATTTGTCGCTCCGGCCTGGATGCGGTAAAATCAGCCTGAAGTTAAAGCTCTTCTTTCCAGCCCTTTAAGCCGAATCATGCGATGACAGAATCCCGTGCCGCCGAATTCCGCGAACTTCTGGGGCGCCGCCCCGTGGTGGCCGACGGCGCCATGGGCAGTATGCTGTATTCGCGGGGCGTGTTCATCAACCGCTGCTATGACGAGTTGAACCTCTCGGCGCCGGACCTGGTGCGCGGGATCCACCAGGAGTACGCCAAGGCCGGGGCGGAGATCCTCGAAACCAACACTTTTGGGGCGAACCGGCCGCGGCTGGCCGGCTACGGACTGGGGGAGAAGCTCGAAGCCATCAACCGGGCCGGTGTGAAAACGGCAAGAGAAGCCGCCCGGGACCTGGCCTTCGTAGCGGGCGCCATCGGTCCGCTCGGCGTCCACATCGAGCCGCTGGGCCCGACTTCAACCAGCGAGGCCCGCGCCGCTTTCCGCGAGCAGGCGTCCGTGCTGGTGGAGGCCGGGGTCGATCTGTTGATTCTGGAAACCTTCACGAATCTGGACGAGTTGCGCGAGGCGGTTTTCGGCGCCCGCGAGGCAGCCGGAGCCGATCTCGTGATCGTGGCCCAGGTCACCATCGACGACTACGGCAACCTGGCCGGCAGCGGCATTGACACCGAGAGTTTCACCGAGCGGCTGAGCGAATGGCCGGCCGACGTGATCGGCTGCAATTGCTCGGTCGGACCCCGGGTGACCCTGGAAACCGTCGAGAGGATGCTATCCCGCACCTCCAAGCCGGTCAGCGCCATGCCGAACGCCGGTTATCCCAGCCGGGTGGAAGGCCGCAACATCTATCTCTGCTCGCCGGAGTACATGGCCCAGTACGCGCGCCGTTTTCTCATGGCGGGGGTGCGGATCGTCGGCGGCTGCTGCGGCACCACGCCGGAACATATCAAGGCGGTGCGGGCCGAGTTGCGCTCCCTGCAGCCGGTGCGGCAGGCGGCGGCCGTGGTGACACAGGAAGCCGGCCCGAAAACGCAGGGGCTGCCGCGGATTCCGATGGCGCAGAAGTCGAAGCTGGGCGCCAAGCTGGCCGAGGGCAGGTTCGTGGCCTTCGTCGAGATTCTGCCGCCGCGCGGGGTGGACGCTTCCCGCGAAATTGAGGGCGCCAGGCTGTGCGCCGCGCACGGTATCGATTGCATCAACGTTCCGGACGGGCCGCGCGCCAGCGCGCGCATGAGTTCCCAGGTGACCTGCCAGCTGATTCAGCAGCATGCCGGCATCGAAGCCGTGAACCACTTCTGCTGCCGCGATCGCAACATCCTGGGTATTCAGTCGGAACTGCTGGGGGCGCACGCGGCCGGCATCCGCAACCTGATCTGCGTCACCGGCGATCCGCCGCGCATGGGCAGCTATCCGGACGCCACGGCGGTGTTCGACGTGGACGCCATCGGCCTGGTGAACATCGTGAGCAATCTGAACCAGGGCCTGGACATGGGCGGCAACCCCATCGGTTCGCAGACCGCGCTGCTGATCGGCGTGGGCGCCAACCCCGGGGCCCTGAACATGGACGAGGAACTGCGCCGCCTCGAGTGGAAGGTGCAGGCCGGCGGGGAATACGTGGTGACCCAGCCGGTGTTCGACTTGAACCTGCTGGAGAAATTTCTCTGCGCCATCGAGCGTTTCAAGATCCCGGTCATCGCGGGCATCTGGCCGCTGACCAGCTACCGCAACGCCGAGTTCATGGTGAACGAGCTGCGGGTGCCGGTCCCGGAAGAGTTCATGGAGCGGATGCGCCGCGCCGACAGCGCCGAGAAGGCGCGCCAGGAGGGCGTCGCCATCGCGCGGCAGATGGTGGAACGCGTGCGTCCCCTGGTCCAGGGCGTGCAGCTGAGCGCGCCCTTCGGCCGCTACCAGATGGCGATCGACGTCGCCGAGGCTATCGGCCCGCGTTGAAGAAAGAGTTCCGTGGCAACAGATCTGATTGAAATCAATCCCGAAGCCCCGGCGCCGGAGGCGTTGGAAAGAGCCGCGGCGGCGATACGCCTCGGCCGTGTGGTCGCCATTCCCACCGACGCCCTCTACACCCTGGTTGCCGACCCGTTCAATCTGCGGGCGGTAAGCCAGGTGTTCGTCGCCAAGGGGCGCGAGATCCACCGCTCCCTGCCGGTCCTGGTCAGCGATCTGGTGATGGCCGAGGATCTGGCGTCGCAGTTGTCCAAGCGCTTCTACCTGCTGGCCCGGCACTTCTGGCCGGGCCCGCTGACCCTGATCGTGCCGGCATCGCCCAAGGTCCCTCTGAAAGTGACGGGGAACACCGGGCGCCTGGCCCTGCGGCAGTCGCGGTCGAAGGTCGCGGCCGGGCTGCTGGAGATCCTCAATCAGCCGGTGGTGGCGACCAGCGCCAACATCTCCGGCCAGCCGACCTGCCGCAGCGGCATCGAGGTTTTCGGCGTCATGGACGGGCGCGTGGCCCTGGTGCTGGACGGCGGGCTGTGCACCGGCCAGGGATCCACCACGCTGGACATCACCGAGCCGTACTGGCGGCTCATCCGGGAGGGAGCGGTTCCGGAAAAAGAGATTGCCGAGTGCCTGAAGGCGGTGTGACAGCCGATTGAAGGCAACCGGACCTTTTGATATGTTGGCTTCGTTCCGGCGGCGCCGCCGGTTGTAGAACGAAGCCATGAAGAAAGCCCTGATCCTTTCCATTCTGCTCTCCGCCGCGCTCGCGGCGGCCGCACCGCGCGACGACGTCAAGCGCCAGATGGAGCTGCGTCCCACCGATTACTGGCCCCGGGGGACGGGCCACGTGGTGCTGGCCTTTCCCGGGAGCCGCGAGGCCGGCTACCACGAACCGGGCGGCAGCTTCAGTCCGGGAATCGGCAGTTTCGGCGTCTCCATCTGGATCCTGGAGGAGGGCAAACTCTCCACCGGGGCGCCGGGCCTTGTGTTCAAGGCCACCAGCGACACCATCCCGCTGGCGGACGTCCGGCAGCGTCTTGTATGGGAGCCGGGGCGGGTCCTGCCGGCCATCGCTTCCGACACCGGCGACTACGAGTCCGTGTGGTCTCACCCGGAGACGGGAAGCTGGGTGCTGAAGCTGCGCTGGAAGAATCCCAGGACCTTCCCCATGGTGACGGTTCGCGGTGTGGGCCCGGCGGGTGGTCCGGTCACTCAACTGATCTGGGAGTCCAACCGGCTGCGGATCAACAACCGTTGGTGGATGAGCGTGAGTCCGGCGCCCAAAGACGTACTGATGGGCGACGAGCGGCACACCCGCTGGACGACGGAAGGGTCGAGTTTCCCGTCCCGGGTGCGTTCGGGCTGGGCCTACGCGCGGCTCGATCTGAGCAATGCCCGGGAGATCGAGGTACGGATTCAGGACGACACGCCGCCGCACCGCTTCCCGCCCGCCGTAGCTTCCACGCGCGCGGCGGTGAGCGCCGATCTGCCGGATGCGCGCTTCGTCGATTCGCTGCACGCACAGGCGGCCCACCTGTCGATGGGAGTGCTCGACTGGCAGTTGCGGGCCGGCGATCCGCTGAACTACCCGTATCCCTGGCTGCGCGACGGCGCCTACGTGGTGACGGCGCTCGCCCGGGCAGGCCAGTTGCCCGCCGCGCGCAAACTGGCCGCCTACCTGGCGGAGCACGATTTCTTCGGCGGCTTCGGTCCCGAAGCGGACGCTCCGGGACTGGCCCTGTGGGCCCTCGAGGAGACCGCCGTCCGGTTGAAGGACGGCAAGTTCGACTCCTGGCTGTGGCCGCACGTGAGACGCAAGGCGGACCTGATTCTCGAGATGATCTCGGCAAAGCAGGCCGTGCACCGGCCGGTGGAGGCGCCCGTGGCGCCGCGCCACGCCGCGCGCCCCGACCTGACCCTGGTGGCGGAACCCGCGCGGGACGGCCTGATCAACGGACGCATGGACCATCACCGGCCGCTGCTCTTCATCAATGCGGTGAGCTACCGGGGCCTGTTGAGCGGGGCTCGCCTCGCGGGACGCCGGGGCCGGACGGCCGATGCCCGGCGGTGGCGTTCGGCGGCCGCGCAACTGCGCCGCGCCTGGGAAGCCGCGCTGTCGCGGCCCGGAATGCAGAACCAGCGCACCTGGATCAGCGGCCTGTGGCCCAGCGGCATTGCGGGCGGGATGCGGGAGCGGTTTGCACTGGGGCTTGACGAGTCCGGCGCCGGGCGCCCGCCCGCCGCCGGCGCGGCCCGGCCTCCATGGACCTACTTCGAGCTGGCGGCCGCGCATCAATGGCTGCTGCTGGGCAGGCCGGAGCGCGTCTGGGAAACCCTCGGCTGGTTCTTCGACAACCAGGCCTCGCCGGGCCTGTACACCTGGTGGGAGGGGGAAGGCGAAGAGAACAGCTTCGGCTTCTGGGAGCAGGTTCGCGGCTGGGTGAGTCCGCCGCACGTGACCCCGCACTACTGGACCGCGGCGGAGATGCTGCTGCTGCAGCTGGATATGCTGGCCGTCGAGGACGGCGAGGCATCCGTCACCATCGGAGCGGGTATTCCGGCTTCCTGGCTGGAGAAACCGCTTTCGGTTCGAGGCTTGTTACTGGAATCGGGCCCTCTGGATTGGTCCTGGGACGGAAAACGACTCAGTGTAAAGACACCGGATCCACGATTGAAAATGAAGGCGGGGCCGGCGTTTCCCGCGGGAACGCCTGTAATCATCCAGTAGCGGCCTGCCGGACTGTAAGCCGGTTTCTGTTCCCTTGCGGGGCGGCAGCCATTCCTCTGGGCCCGGCATTACTGCCGGGCTCTAGCGACCTACCCGAGAGTCAAGCGGAGCGGGCCGCTCCTTCCCTCCTATTTGGTCTTGCTCCGCGTGGGGTTTGCCCTGCCGGGCGGATTACTCCGCGCCGCGGTGCGCTCTTACCGCACCTTTTCACCCTTACCCCGGCATTCCGGGGCGGTATGTTTTCTGTGGCACTTTCCGTGATCCGATGAACGGACCCCCGGCCGTTAGCCGGCACGCTGCCCTGTGGAGACCGGACTTTCCTCCCCCGTAACCGGGAGCGGCTGCCCGTCCGGCAGGCCACAAGACTATTCTCGCACCCTCGAGGCGTGCGTGTCATTGCATACCGCAATAGCGCCGCAAGTACGAAAAAGGGATAAATTTCCCCGGTATTGTAGTATTCTGGAAATGATTCGCTACAACGGGATTTCTCTCTGATCGTTCGGGGAGAAAGGCTATTTTATGATAGTTGCAGCTTCGGATTTGCGGCCGCGAGGAGCAGAAGACGCGCGGCCGGGGGTCAAGCACTCGTGAACGACCTGCACAACAATTCTTTGAGGAACCAGTTAGAGGAGAAACGTTGATGGTGCGAACAGCTCTGGCAGGATGCTTTGTTGTCTGCCTGATCACCGGTCTCCTGTTTGCCCAGGGACTTGAAACCTCGGCAACCAAGGACGACTGGGAAGAAATCAACTTCGAGTTCAACTCTTCGATTCTGTCTGACGGGTATCCAAGCCTGCTTCGGCTTGCTGATGCGCTTCAGAAGCATCCGGATTGGAAAGTCAAACTCCACGGACACACCGATTGGGTCGGCTCCAATCGGTACAACGACAAATTGGCGATGGCGCGTGCCACCACCGTTCGGAATTTCCTGTTGAAGTACGGTGCTGCGGCCGGCCAGGTACAGATTGACGGCAGCGGCAAGCGGGACCCCAAGGTCGAGAACAAGACCAAGGAAGGCCGCTTCATGAACCGGCGCGTCACCATGGACGTGACCGACGGCCAGGGCAGACTCATCGCCGCGGGCGGAATCAGCGACGTCGGCCCGACGCTGGCCGAGCTGATGAAGAAGCAGGAGGAATGCTGCAGCCAGATCCTGAAGAAGCTCGACAAGCTGGACGATATTCTGGCGGCTCTTCGCGATCTGAAGGGTGAGAACGACAAATTGAAGGCCGACCTCGCCTCCCTGCGCGCCGATCAGGACCGCATGCGCCGCGAGATGGAATCGGCTCCCAAGCCGCTCACCGCGCAGCAGACCACCGAAATCGCCACCAGGGCCGCAACCGGAGCCTTGGACGAAGCCTCCCAGCGCAACAAGAAGTTCTCGCTGCTGGGCCTGAACCTTGGGCCGACCACGGACGGCGGCCTGAGCTTCGCCGGCAAGGGCCGCTTCTTCTCGCCCTTCGGCGGCAGCGGAACCCACGCCGTACAAGCCGAAGCGGAGTACATGTACTTCCCGAACCGCCAGGAGGGTCAGTTTGACCTGGGCCTGGTGAACCGCTGGAACCGGGTACAGGCCGGCTTGTTCTCCAGCTTCAAGATGGTCGGGATGCGGGAACAGCTGTTCCGCGGCAGCGGCTGGCTATCCCAGGGCGCCTTCACCTTCGACGTCCTGTTTAACCGGGGCCGCATCGGTCTTTACGGCACTAAAGGCCTGAAGACCGAATCGGCCATTGCCCGCACGCAGCTGGGTCCGAATGCGTTCAACGAATACTTCCTGAGGATCTCCGACCAGTTGGGCGGCAGCGCACAGGTAGGTGTCTGGAAAGACGCGTACCTGGAGGGCAACCTGGGTTGGATCCGGCGCTACTCGGGAGCGGGCGACAAGCCCGGCGGTCTGATCCGCCTGGTGCAGCCTCTGAACGAGCGCTGGGCCTTCACGGTGGAAGCCGGCGCCAACGAGACGCTGGTGGGCGATTTCGAGCACACCTCGCGGATCGCGTTCGGGTTCCAGTTCGGCAACTGGATCCGGCCGAAGGAATACCTGAACCTGGCGCATCCGGTGCCGGTGGATATCCCGCGCATCCGCTACGAAGTGATGCAGCGGCGTGTGGGTAACAGCGCGCCGGTGGCCGACGCGGGTCCTGACCAGGTTGGAGTCGAGCCGGGCACGATCTCGCTGAACGGCGCCGGGTCGTACGATCCCGACGGCGACACCATTGCTTACAGCTGGGAGCAGGTCTCCGGACCGCGGGTCTCCATCTCCGGCATGAACACGGCTCAGGCCACCTTCACCGCCGACCGCGCCCAGACCTACAGCTTCCGCCTGACGGTGTCCGATACGGGCAACCTGAAGGGTACCGACACGGTGGTCGTTTCGACCTCCCGCGGCGCCGAGGCGCGCATCCTGCGCTTCCAGGCCCTGCCGAACCCCGTGCAGGCCGGTCAGCCCACTACCCTGACCTGGCAGACCGAGAACGCCGACAGCGTGGAGATCAGCGGAGTAGGCCCGGTCTCTTCGAGCGGCAGCACCTCGGTCACGCCTCCGCAAACCACCACGTACACGATGACCGCGCGCAACCGCAACGGCGAGGTCACCGAGTCTCTGACCGTGATGGTCGAGCAGCCGGATGTGCGTATCCTGCGCTTCCAGGCGGCGCCGGCCACCATCATCTCCGGCGAGGCTTCGACCTTGAGCTGGGCCACCGAGAATGCAGCTTCGGTGAGCATCCCCGGTGTGGGCGAAAACCTGCCGCCCAATGGCAGCCGGGCGGTTTCGCCGACCACTTCGACCACCTATACCCTGGTGGCCCGCAACGCCGACGGAAGGGAAGTCAGCGCGGCGGCCACGGTGACGGTCACCCTCGGACAGGTGCCGCGCGTGCTCAGCTTCAGCGGCAGCCCGCTGCAGATCACGCCGGGCGGCAACAGCCAGTTGTGCTGGCAGGTCGAGAACGTGACGGAGGTTACGATCTCCGGTCTCGGCCAGCAGCAGGCATCCGGCTGCGTGAGCGTCTCGCCGGCCACCACTACCACCTACACGCTGACGGCCCGCAACAACCAGGGCCAGATCACGGCCAGCACCACGATCACGGTAGCCCAGCGTGTGCGCATCACCTCGTTCAGCTCCGTGCCGGCTTACTCGCAGAAGGCGGGCGACCCGGTGACCCTGCACTGGACGACGGAGAACGCCACTTCGGTGGTCATCACCGGTACCGGAGCGCCCAATGGCTCCCTGCCGGCCAACGGAAGCGTGGTGGTGAACCCGATCACCAACACCAACTACACCTTGATTGCCTACGGACCCGACGGCTCGGTCTCGGCTGTGCTGCACGTGTTCGTACGGTAGGGCAAGAACAGAAGGCTGAAACCAAAGAGGGCAGGCCGCAGGGCCTGCCCTCTTTCTGTTTACCTCCCCACCCGCGGCCGCCCGGATGAGCGCTCGAAGACGGTCGTGGCTTGGAGTGCGCCGGCCCCCGGGTCCGGACGGCCGGGTACCGCCTGCGGCCGGCCTACAGCCGCTTGACGCGGATCTGCTTGAATTCCATCCACCGTCCCGGCTGATGGGCCTGGATCTCGATGTGCCCGGCGTCCAGATTCTCCAGCTGGTTATACTCGAGCACGTTCTCCCCGTTGATGCGCACCAGGCACGAGCGGTCCCTCACCACCAGCTGCAGCAGATACCATTTATCGTCCTCGATGCGCGGGTAGATGGAACGTTTGTAGTAATACAAGGACCCCGTGGGGTAGTGCGCCTCCTCCACGTTGTGCAGTTGAATCTCGTAATGGCGCCCTCCGGAGAGCCCTTTGCCGATGGACCGGAACAGGATTCCGCCGTTGTGGTGCTGAGGCCCGCGGGCGTAGAGGTGCAACTGGAAATCGCGGTAGCGCTCCTTGGTGGCCAGGTGGCCGGAGCCGTCCACGCGCATCACCCCGTTGATCGAATCGAACACCGCGGGAGCCTTCGGATTGGACTCGGAAATGAACCACTTCTCCATGTCGGCATCGCTCTCGTAGAGCGGCTCCCACTTCTCGCTGTCCGGCAGCTCCCGGATCTGCAGATTGCGAAAGCGCAGGGGATATCCGAGCGCGCTCAATCCAAGATACCCACGCCGCAACCGGTACTTGAGCTCGGGGATCAGATCCACGTTGAGGTCCTGCACCTGCTCGCCGTTGATCCACACCTGGAGCCTGGGCCAGTCGCTGAGAATGCGGATCGGATTCCACTCGCCCTGCCGCACGTTCACCCGCGAGGGCGCGATGATCGGAAAGATCGAGCCCATCGAATTCGGCTGTGGGACCTTGTCCTGCTGGTGGAAGATCTTCACCTGCGCCCCCACCCAGGTGTTTCGCCCGTGCTCGGGCGCGTGCAGGTAGATGCCGCCATCGGTCCAGCCCTTGATGAAAACCTCGCAGCGGAAATCGAAGGTCTCGTACTGACGGCTGGAGCGCAGCCAGGCCGGAAACATCGAGGATTGGTGCCCGGCGATGGCGCCGTCTCTCACCGAGAAGGCGGATTGCGGACCGTCCTGAATGGTCCAGCCGGCCAGCGTGCGGCCGTCGAACAGCGGGGTGAAGCCCGGTTCCATCCGCGCCCCGAGGGCCGCCGGGGCTAAGGGAGTCAGGGAAAGAAAACTGCGGCGATGCATAGGAAAGTCAATCTTAGCACCCGCGCGGGCGGGCGGCGGTGTATGCTACCCGGAGGTGGATTTTATGAATGTCGGCGTGCTTGGACTCGGATTCATGGGAAGTACCCATCTGCGGGCCTGGCTGGGAATCCCCGGCGTGCGGTTGTGCGCGGTGATGGATCAGAATCCCAAGAGACTGTCCGGAGACCTCAGCGATGTGATCGGCAACCTCGGCTCGGGCGGCGAGCGCATGGACTTCAGCCAGGTGCGGCAGTACCTGCGACCGGAGGAGATCGTGCGCGATCCCGGGCTGGACATCGTCGATATCTGCCTGCCGACCAACCTGCACGCTCCCCTGGCCATCGAGGCGCTGCAAGCCGGCAAGCACGTGCTTGTGGAGAAGCCCATGGCGCTCACCGGGGAGGAGTGCGACCGGATGATCGCCGCGGCCAAGGACGCCGGGCGAGTCCTGATGACCGCCCAGGTGCTGCGCTTCCACCCGGCCTACGAAGCGCTGTTCGCCCTGATGGATTCGGGCAAGTTCGGGCCGATCCGCTACGCGGTCTTCCGCCGGCGCTGCGCCGCGCCCACCTGGGGGCCCTGGGAGTTCGACCCGTCGCAAAGCGGCGGCGGAGTCTTCGACCTGGTGATCCACGACGTGGACGCCTGCCTGCACGCCTTCGGTCCGCCGCAGGCCATACGGGCGGGCGGATACGAAGCCATGGCGCGCGGCATCGACACGATCGTCTCCAACTTCGAGTACCCCGGATTCGGGCTGGTGCTGATCACCGGCGGCTGGCACCACATCGGCGCCTATCCGTTCTCCATGGAGTACACCGTTGTGGCCGACGGGGGCACGGCGGAATTCAGTACGCTGGGACGCCCCGCGACGGTCTATTGGGCCGATGGCACGCAGGAAACCCTGGAAGGGGCCGAGGTTGACTGGTACCGCGCCGAGATCGAGTATTTCCTGCAGTGCTGCGCCAACGGATCCCACCCCGACCGCTGCCCGCCCGAGGAATCCGCGGCAGCCGTGAAGCTGACCCGGATGATGCTGGAGTCGCGAGCCAAACAGGGCGAGCGCATCGCCTGCGGCCTCACAGTAGCCGTCTGACCGCCTCCTCGAGAACGGCCCGGTCCGGCACGCTGCCCTGAGCCATGCGAGGCGTGCCGCCGCCGCGCCCTCCCACGGCCGCCACCGCGGCCTTGACCCGCTCCCCGGCGTTCACGCCCGCGTCCGCCGAAACGGCCAGCAGCACCGAGGGTGGCTGCTCGACGATGGCGGTGAAGACCGCTTTCGGCTGGGCGGTGAAGCTTTGGGCCAGCGCCCGCATCTCATCCAGTCTTCCGGCCGCCACGCGGCGCTCCACACGGCGGAACCCGTCGGACCCCGGCGCCGTCGAGGCATACAGTTCCCTGCCCTGGTAGCCCGCCAGGTCCGACTCCAGCTGGCGGCGCTGCTTCTCCAGCGCCTTGGCCGATTCCAGCTGTGCCGCCACCTGGGCGGGGGCTTCATCCAGCGCCGCGGAGAACAGGCGGGCGATGCGGGCCAGCGCTTCGTAATCGGCGCGCGCGCGTTCCACCGCCCTGCGGCCGCACAGGAATTCCACCCGCACCGTGCCGCGAATCCTGTCGAGCCTGCGAATCAGGATGCAGCCGATCTCGCCGCTGGCCCGCACGTGAGTGCCGCCGCAGGCGCTGCGATCCAGACCCGCGATGGAAACCACCCGCAGCAGACCCTCCCGGTCGGAAGGCTTGCGCAGTTCCACCGCCTCGGCGGCGGACTCGAAGGTGACCGTCAGGGGCCGGTTCTCGGAGACGACTTCATTCGCGCGCCGTTCCGCCGCGAGCACCTGTTCCGGGCTCAGCGCCTGCAAGTCCAGGTCAATCGTGGAGGCCTCCGCGCCCAGGTGGAAACTCAGCGTCTGGGCGTTGAACAGTTCCACAAAGACCGCGGAGAGCAGGTGCTGGCCGCTGTGCTGCTGCATATGGTCGAAGCGGCGGGTCCAGTCGATTTGCCCCGCCACCAGCTCGCCGCTCACCGGCCCCGCCATGCGGTGCCCGATCCGGTCTCCCTCGTCGGTGAGGCCGGCCACCGGCACACCGTTCAGGAGACCCGTGTCCGACGGCTGGCCGCCGGAATCCGGGTAGAAGGCCGTACGGTCCAGGTAGAGAACCGCGCCGTCCTCGGAGCGCTCGAGCACGCGCGCTTCAAACTCGCGCAGATAGGAATCGCGGTAGTAGAGCCGCTCGGTCATGGACGGAAAAGGCTAACGGGGCGGCGCGGACTTTCGGCCTAGACCCACTCGAAGGCGCCCTTTTTGTAGGCCCAGATGTAGCCCACAACCAGGATGGCGATGAAGACCGCCACTTCCGCCACGCCAAACCATCCCAGGGCGTGGTAGCGGACCGCGAAGGGGTACAGGAAGATCGTCTCGACGTCGAAAATCACGAACAGGATCGCAACGATATAGTAGCGGACCGTGTAACGCCCACGCGAGTCGGAGGCCGCTTCGATGCCGCACTCGTACGCTTCCAGCTTAACCGGCTGCGGCGCGGAGGCGCGCAGCAGCTTGGCCACCCCTAGCAGGACCAGCACGAAAGCAGTGGCGATGGCCAGATAGATGAAGATGGGAAGATACCCACCGGGCATGGCCCCAATATACCACGCGATGGCTTGGCCCCGCCGGCAGGGGCCTGCCGGCCGGCGCCCCGTGGAAATCCAGACGTTCCTCCACCGGCGGCGGGTACGCCTGCCGCGCGCGCGGCCGCTCACCCAACCACCGGAACGGGCCGCCGGCCTCTTGCGCCGGAAGACAGCGAGCCCGTCGCGCGGCTGCGCCGCAGGGCGGATTGTTGACCGGCGGGCCGGCTATCCGCCGGCCCCCGGCACTCTCCCGCCGCCACCGGGCGCAAGTGAGTTTTCTCGCAGTTGCAGGTATGGGCCGGCCGCCGGGACTAGCCCCGTCCGGCGGTCTGCGATTGGGCCTGGCCGCCGTTGATGGCGGATTCCAGCGCGGGTAGCGAGGGAATGACCACCCGCCGCCGCTGCAAGCGGATCAGGCCGCGCCGGCTCAACTGGTTCAGCGCGCTCGAGGTGGTCTCCCGTGTCGAGCCGATAGCTCCCGCCAGTTCCAGTTGGGAGAGCCCGATCACGTACTCTCCACCGTCGGAAGCCGACCCGCAGGCGGCCGCCAGGTCGACCAGCGAGCGCAGCAGCCGCTGCTCCACTTCGTGGAAGATGAACAACTCGATCTTGCGCTCCAGTTCGGCTTTCCGCCGCGCGAAAATCCGGATCAGCCAGTGCCAGACGTCGGGAGTTCGTAAGGAGAATTGCAGGAATGATTCGCGGGGAACCACATAGATGACGGCGTCTTCCAGAACCTCCGCGCAGACTTCGCGCGGGTCCTCCCCGACGGCAGCCTGTTCGCCGAAGACCTCGCCTGGAGCCACGATCGTCAGCAGCACCTCTTTGCCGTCCTGGTTTCGCTTCAGGATCTTCACCCGGCCGGATTCCAGATAGTAGATGCTGTCCCCGCGGTCGCCCGTGGAGAAAAGCGCTGTGCCCCGGCGGCACTGTGACAGCCGGGTCACCCCGTCCAGCCCGGCTAACTGCGCACCCAGAGTAGCGGCAGCCGGTTCGCGAGCCACTGAGTTCATAGATCACCCTCGTAGGCAAGTTGCCAGCCGGCACGCGGCACAGAGTTCCGGTTAACGCCCCGGGTCGTACAGCCTTTTCCTCGTTTCGCCACCGGCACTCCTGAGTATTAGTGGTCTGGGTAACTGGAGTCAACGCGCTAAGTAGCGCATTTGTGCGTTATCTGACGCTGTCTTTGCGAAGTTGCGCCGCCAGCCGGGCGGCAGCGTGAAACTCGTCGCGCATCTGCCGCGTCCGGAGCGATTCGCGGTAGTGCTCCAGCTTCTGGATGAAAGCCGAGAGCGCGTACTCTATGGAGTCGGCGTTGGTTTCGAAGATGTCGCGCCAGATCTCGTACGGGCTCAACGCCAAACGCGTCGAATCCACCAGGCCCGGGCCCGCGGCATACAGTTCCTCGTCCGGTTCCAGATTGTCCGCCACCGTCGAGGCCAGCGCGGTGGAGGCCAGCTGCGCCAGGTGGGACGTGAAGGCCACCACACGGTCGTGCTCGTCGGGATCCAACACCAAAAGGCGGCTTCCGATACGCCCGATCCAATCCACCAGCCACCGGGCTGCGGGCGTCTCCAACTCGGACGGATGCCGCGGTGTAAGCACGTAGGTACGGCCCTGGAAAAGGCTGCCGTCGGCTTCCGCCGTGCCTGTCCTCTCCTTGCCCGCCATGGGATGCCCGCCCAGGAATTGCGCCCGGGAAATGCGTTTCGCGGCGGCCGAAACGATGGCCCGCTTGGTGCTCCCGGCGTCGGTAATCAGCGCTCCCGGCCGCACCCGCTCCTCCAGATGGTGCAGTGTCTCCAGGATGCGCCCGATGGGCTGCGAAAGGTAGATCAGATCGGCGCGGGCGGCGGCTTCGCCAAGGGGCAGGCCCTGGTCGATCGCCCCGCAGGCCAGCCCCGCCTCGACGGCCCCGGGCGAGCTGACTCCGAAAATAGGGCCTGAAAATCCTGCTTGCCGCAAGGCGAGCGCGAACGACCCGCCGATCAGCCCCACACCGACAACGGCTACGGATGCCGCCATATCAGACCCTGCGCGCCACGGCCGGCGCAATGATCCGGAGCTGGTCCATCAGCTCGGCGAACTGATCGGGGAACAGGGACTGCGCGCCGTCGCTCAGCGCCCGGTCCGGATCGTGATGCACCTCGATGAGCAGCCCGTCGGCGCCCGCCGCCACCGCCGCGCGGGCCATGGCCGGCACCTTGTCTCGTCGTCCGGTGGCGTGCGAGGGATCGGCCACAATGGGCAGGTGCGAGAGCTTTTTCACCACCGGGATCGCCGAGATGTCCATGGTGTTCCGCGTGTAGGTCTCGAAAGTGCGGATGCCGCGCTCGCACAGGATCAGGTTGTAGTTGCCCCCCGCCATGACGTATTCGGCGGAGAGCAGCATCTCCTCGATGGTGGCCGCGATGCCGCGCTTGAGCAGCACGGGCTTCTCCGACTTGCCCAGCTCGCGCAGCAGATTGAAGTTCTGCATGTTGCGCGCGCCCACCTGCAGGATATCGGCATAGGTTTCCAGCAGCTTGATCTGGCTGGGGTCCATCACCTCGCTGACCACCTTGAGGCCATTGCGGTCGGCCGCCTCGCGCAGCAGGCGCAGGCCCTCTTCTCCCAGTCCCTGAAAGCTGTAGGGCGAGCTGCGAGGCTTAAAGGCGCCGCCCCGGATCACCGCGGCGCCGGCCCTGGCCACCCGTTCGGCGATGCACTCCACCTGGTCGCGGCTTTCGATGCTGCAGGGACCCGCCATCACCACCACCCGGTCTCCGCCGATCTCCAGATCGCCGATCCTGACGACCGTACCGCCCGGACGGAACGGCCGGCTGGCCAGCTTGTAGGGAGAGGCAATGCGGTGCGCCTCCTTGACCCCCTCCATTACCTCGAAGATGGCCAGATCGAGATCCGTGCCTCCCCCGACTCCGCCCAAAACGGTGTGAATCACACCCGTCGACCGGTGTACGTCGAAGCCCGATTCGATCATGCGGTCGATCACCGCCTGGATCTGGGCCTCGGTCGCCCCCTGTTGCATTACGACGATCATTCCTGCTTACCTTCTTCCATCTCCATGCGGATGCGCTGCAGCGTGCGCATCTCGTCAATGATCCTTTCGAAAACCCGTTTGAGCGCATCGCCGCCCAGCGGTCCCCGGTTGTGCTCCATGACGTTGCGAAACACCTGGTCCTCGCGCCTGGGCTCGTAGATCGGCATGCGCGCCTGCCGCTTGATGCGCCCGATCTCCTCCACGATGCGCGAGCGTTCATTCAGCAGCTCGAGGATACCCAGATCCACCCGGTCGATCCGGTCGCGGCACTCGGCCAGCTGGGCGAGGAGTTCCTCCAGGCTGGGACGGGTTTTCATTGGGCGCCTTTCAACTCCCGGATGAACGATTCCAGCCGCGCTTCCAGCAACTCGCTCCCGGCGGCTTTCTCGATCAGGCTCACGATGGCGCTGCCCACCACGGCGGCCTCGGCTCTTCCGCGCAGCTCCGCTACGTGCTCCGGACGCGAGATGCCGAAACCCACCGCCAGGGGCAGATCGGTGACGGCCCGCACGGCCTGGATCAGCGGAACCACGGACGCCGAAAGCGTGTCCCGCATGCCCGTGACCCCGGCCCGGGATACCAGGTAGACGAACCCCGTGGAGTAGCGCGCCACCAGGCGCAGGCGGTGCTCCGTGCTGGTGGGCGCGGCCAGGAATACCGTGTCCAGGTTGTGGCCGTGCATCGCATCCACGTAGCGTCCGGCCTCCTCCACGCTGGCGTCGGTGAGCAGGCAGCCGTCGATCCCGGCCGCCGCGGCGTCCCGCGCCAGGGCTTCCACCCCGTACCGCAGCACCGGGTTCAGATACGTGAACAGCAGCAGCGGGATCTCGGAGCGCCGCCGGATTTCGGACGCCATCCCGAGCACCTTGCGCAGCGTCGTGCCGGCCTGCAGAGCGCGGTACCCGGCCCGCTGGATAACCGGGCCGTCGGCCACCGGGTCGGAGAACGGCACGCCCAGTTCGATCAGGTCGGCGCCGCCGCGCTCCAGCGCCTCCACCAGCCTCGGGGTAACCTCCGGGGACGGATCGCCGGCCGTGAGATAAGCCACCAGGCCGGTTTTCCCCTCGGTCCGAAGGCCGCGGAAGAGGCGCCCGATGCGGGTCACCGCGGCTCTCCTTCCAGGCCCCCCAGGTGTTCCCGGTAGATGTCCATGTCCTTGTCCCCGCGCCCGGACAGGTTCACCAGGAAGACCTGTCCGGAGGCGTCCGGCGCGCGTTTGACCGCTTCCGCCACGGCATGCGCCGACTCCAGCGCCGGGATCAGGCCCTCGGTGCGGCTGAGCCTCCGGGCCGCCTCCAGCGCCTCGCCATCGCCCACCGAAACGTACTCGGCCCGCCGGCTATCGTGCAGCCAGGCGTGCTCAGGACCCACCAGCGCGTAGTCCAGGCCGGCCGAAACCGAGTGGGTCAGGGCGATCTGCCCGTCCTCGTCCTGAAGCAGGTAGCTGTAGGCCCCCTGCAGCACCCCGGGCTGGCCTCCGGAAAACCGCGCGGCGTGCTCGCCCAGCGCCAGGCCCCGCCCTCCGGCTTCGATCCCCACCAGTCTTACAGCTTCGTCGGCCACGAAAGGGTGGAAGATACCGATGGCGTTGCTGCCCCCGCCGACGCAGGCGAAGATGGCGTCGGGCAGGCGGCCTTCCATCTCCCCGATCTGAGCCCGGGCCTCCCGCCCGATGACGCATTGGAAGTCGCGCACCATCAGCGGGTAGGGATGCGCGCCCAGGGCCGATCCGAGCATATAATGCGTCGTCGCCACGTTGCCGACCCAGTCGCGCATGGCTTCGCTGATGGCGTCCTTCAGGGTGCGGCTGCCCGAGGAGACGCCGACCACCTCGGCTCCCAGCAGGCGCATGCGGAAAACGTTGAGGCGCTGGCGCCGCATGTCCTCCTCGCCCATGTAGATCACGCAGTCGAATCCGAACAGCGCGCAGACCGTGGCGGTGGCCACCCCGTGCTGGCCCGCCCCGGTCTCGGCGATGATGCGGCGCTTGCCCATGCGCCGCGCCAGAAGCGCCTGGCCCAGGCAGTTGTTGATCTTGTGCGCGCCGGTGTGCAGCAGGTCCTCGCGCTTGAAGTAGACGCGGGCTCCGCCCAGGTCCTGGGAGAGCCGCCGGGCGTAATACAGGGGTGTGGGCCGCCCCGCGTAGTGCTTGAGCAGCCCCGCCAGTTCTTCCTGAAAGGCCGCGTCCTGCCGCGCCTGCCGGTAGGCTTGCTCGATCTCCTCCAGGGGCGCCATCAGGATCTCGGGCACATACCGCCCGCCGTAGGGGCCGAAATGGCCGCCCGGATCCGGTTCGGAAGCTTTCAGCATGTCGTCGTCTTCAGTTCGAATTCCAGCGCCGCCTCCCGGGCGGCGAGCAGGAAGCGGGCCATGCGGCCGTGGTCCTTGCGGCCCGGCGCCCGCTCCAGTCTGGATGAGGCGTCCACGCCCCAGGGCCGGCTCTGCGCGATGGCCTGCCCCACGTTCTTTTCATCCAGGCCTCCCGCGATGATGATGCGCTTTCCCGTGTTCGCCGCCAGGCTCCAATCGAAGCTCCGGCCCGGGGCGGGGCCGTCCAGCAACAGGGCCTCGGCGGGATAGGCGTCCAGGCGGGGCAGCCGGTCCGCGATGCGCAGCGCTTTCCAGGCGCGGAGCCCGGCGGGAAACTGCGCGGCCTCTTCCCTGCCGTGTAATTGCACGATGTCCAGCCCGGTTTCCTTCGCGATCTCCGCCACGCGGTCCGGCGGCTCGTCCACGAAAACGCCCACCTTCCACACCCCGGGCGGGACGCATTTCAAAATCTCCCGGACGGCGCCGGGCTCGACCCAGCGCGGGCTCTTCCGGTAGAAGATGAAGCCCAGCGCCGATGCGCCACCCTCCACAGCCGCCAGCGCGTCCTCGCGATTCGTGATGCCGCAGATCTTCACCATCATGGCGCGCCTGCCAGAGCGCGAAGTTCGGCGGCGGGATCGGCCGCGGTCATGAGGCGCTCGCCCACCAGGAACGCGTCGAACCCCGCTTCGAGCAGCCTCCGCACATCCGCCGCCGAGCGGATCCCGCTCTCGGTCACCTTAAGCGCGCCCGCCGGAATCCGTTCCGCCAGGCGCAGCGAAGTTTCCAGGATCACCTCGAAAGTGCGCAGGTTGCGATTGTTGACGCCGATGAGACCCGCGCCCGAGGAGATCGCCCGTTCCAGTTCCGCAGCGTCATGGACCTCGACCAGCGCGGCCATGCCGAAGCTTTCCGCCAGTTCGCGATACCGGCGCAGTTCCTTCTCTTCCAGGACGGCGGCGATCAGCAGAATCGCGTCGGCGCCGTGCGCGGCGGCTTCCACCACGTGGTACTCGTCGATGGTGAAATCCTTGCGCAGCGCGGGCAGGGATACGGCGTCCCGGGCCGCCTCCAGATCGGCCAGGCTGCCCTGGAAAAACGGGCCGTCGGTCAGAACGGAGAGAGCCGCCGCTCCCCCGCGCTCGTAGTCGCGCGCCCGGGCCGCCGGGTCCGCGTGCGCGGCCAGCGCTCCCTTGCTGGGCGAGGCCCGCTTGATCTCGGCGATGAACGCCGGCCGGGACGCGCGCAGAGCCGCGGCGAAATCGCGCCGCGCCGCGCGCCTGGCGACGGCCAGCGTCTCCAGGCTGCCGCGCGCAGCGATAGCGCCAGCGAGTTCCGCCCGCTTGGAAGCGACAATTCGAGCCAGGATATCCGGAATCGGGCCAGTCAAGAGTGAATTTTCTATCGTATCAAAGCGCCGCGCCCCCTTGATTCGCTTGTGAGAGGAACCGCTCCCTCCGGCCGCTGCCGGCAGGCACGGCCTCTTCCGGTCTCCTCCGCTCACTGGCCGTGTGGCGAATGACACTCCGCAGGTTCGAATCCGGCAGAACGGCAAGCGGCCACCCCGCGCCTATCCGCCACCCGAAAAGACGTACATTAGAGCAATATGCGCGAATCCAGATTTCATAACCGCCGGGCAGTCTCCATAGAAAACGATCAGGTGCGGGTGACGGTGCTGGTTGAAGGCGGCCATGTTGCCGAAATCTGCGACAAGCAGAGCGGAGTCAATCCGCTGTGGATTCCTCACTGGCCCTCCATCGAGCCGTCCGTCTACGACCCCGCCGGCGACAGCGTCTACGGCGCCGACTCGGAAAGCAAACTCCTGGCCGGCATCATGGGCCATAACCTCTGCCTGGACATCTTCGGCGTGCCGTCCGAGGCGGAAGCGGCGGCCGGGCTGACCGTGCACGGGGAGGGTTCGGTAGTCCCCTACCGGATCGAGGTTTCCGGCCACGAAATGGCTGCCCGCGCCGAACTTCCCATGGCCGGACTCCGCTTCGAGCGCCGCCTGCGCCTGGAAGGCCGGCGCCTGCGCTTCCTGGAAACCGTGGAGAACCTCTCCGCCTACGACCGCCCGATCGGCTGGACCCAGCACGTCACCCTCGGCCCGCCGTTTCTCGAAAAGGGCGTCACCGAGTTCCGCGTCACCGCCACCCGGTCGAAGACCGCCGAAAGCGACGTCGCCGGCGGCAAGAGCTACATGACGGTGAACGCCGAGTTCGATTGGCCTTTCGTCCCCTGCCCGGAAGGCGGCACCATCAACATGCAGGTCTTCACCAACGCCCCGGTCTCGGGCGGCTACACCGCCCACCTGATGGACCCCGGCCGCGAGGACGCCTTTTTCCTGGCTTATTCGCCCCATTCGAAGGTCCTGTTCGGCTACGTCTGGAAACGGGCCGATTTTCCCTGGATGGGTATCTGGGAAGAGAACTACAGCCGCGAGTCGCCGCCGT
The DNA here is from genome assembly GCA_020852755.1 of Bryobacterales bacterium. Lineage (GTDB taxonomy): Bacteria > Acidobacteriota > Terriglobia > Bryobacterales > Bryobacteraceae > JADZAF01. The sequence continues at coordinate 5,252 of JADZAF010000170.1, read as the reverse complement.
GGAACGGCAAGGCGCTCACCCGCGGCATGGAGTTCGGCGTCTCGCCCATGCCGGAAACCCGCCGCCAGATGATCGAGCGCGGCAGCCTCTTCGGCCATCCCACCTATCGCTGGATCCACGCCAGGGGTAAGCTGCACGCCGAATACTGGGCCTTCATCTCCGCGGCGGAACACATCCCGGAACAGCCGCCGGCTCTGTAGGGAGGCCATGCGAATCAACCGCAAGCAGTTCCTGAAAACCGCGGGGCTGGCAGCCTCGGCCGTGCCGGCCTCCTCGTCGCTTCGCGCCCAGGCTCCGCAGACCGGCGCCCCTCTCGGCCTGGGCCTGATCGGCTGCGGCAACCGCGGCTCGGCCCTGGCCCAGGCCGCCACCAAGCCAGGCCAGGACATGAACGCCCGCGTGGTGGCGGTTTGCGACATCTACGAGCCGCGCCTGGAACGCGCCGCCCAGCGCTTCTCCGCCAGGTATTACCGGCGCTCGGCCGACCTGGTCAACGACCCCTCCGTCAACGCCGTCATCGTCGGCACACCGGACCGCCTGCACGTCTACCACGCCCTGGAGGCCATACGGGCAGGCAAGGACGTCTACTGCGAGAAACCCATCACCCACTGGCAGCAGTTCGATAAGCTCAAGGAGCTGGTGGCCGAAGTGCGCCGTACAAAGGCCGTGTTTCAGAAGGGCGCTCAGCGGCTGGCCGACCCGGTCTGGCGGCAGGCCGCCGAGCTCATCGCCCGCGGCGACATCGGCAAGCCCGTACACGTTCAGATGGGCTATTTCCGCCTGGGCGACAGCGGCGAGCGCGGCATGCCGATCGAGGACCCCAACGCGCGCCCCGGCGCTTCGCTCGACTGGGAGGCCTTTCAGGGCGACGCGCCCCGCCGTCCCTTTTCCATCACCCGCTTCTTCCAGTGGCGCATGTACATGGACTACTCCGGCGGCCCCATCACCGACAACAACGTCCACTTCATCGCCTTGATGATAAAGGCCCTGGGTCTGAAGTTCCCACGGAAAGTGGCAGCTTTGGGAGGCCGCTACCTGTTCAACGGCGAGCGCGACGTGCCGGACACCTTCGACACCATCTTCGAATACCCGCAGGGGCTCAACTTCACGTTCCTGGGCACCTACTGCAACGACACCGGCCTCGAGACCGTCGTTCGGGGAACCGAGGGTACGCTGCGGGTGGAGGAGATGGGCCTGGTGGCCAATCCCCTGCGCACGTCGAAGAAGCCCAGGCGCGAGATGGTGCGACAGGACATGACCGCCGAGCACATGCGCGATTTTTTGCGCTGCGTGCGGACCCGGGAGAAACCCCAGGGCGACATCGAACTCGGCTACGCCGTGCAAACCGCCCTCACCATGGCCATGCTCTCCTACACCGAGAGCAAGATCGCGCGCTTCGATCCCGACACCGAGACCATCCGCCTGTGAGGAACCCGGTGAGCGATTCCGGCCTGGGGCGGCGAAAGCTGCTGCAACTGGCAGGCTGCACCGCGTTTGCGCCGCCTGCGCCAACCGCTCCCCGGCGCTTCCTCTTCACCTCGCGCGGCAGGACTGGAATCATGAACGAGGACGGCGCCGGCCTGCGTTTCCTGGAATTCGACGTTCCCAACCAGGTGAGCTGGCAGCCTGGCCCGCTCTTCCCCGGCGGCCGCACCCTGATCGTGTTCAGCCTGGAATCGGGAAAAGCCTGGGAGGGCAACGTCCGCACCCGCCTCTGGCTGTACGATCTCCGGACGGGCTCGCTGAAAGCGATTGCGGAGAAGCAGCGGCTGGCCCCCTTCTACTCGCCCTGCCTGCTGCTGCCCGGCGGCCGCCTGCTGGTGCAGGCCGTCATCGATCGCGAAGGCCGCCTGTTCAGCATGGACCTGGACGGAACCGGCCGGCAGGAGGTCACCCGCGCGGGGCAGGGTTTCACCTACGGGGTCAACCTCAGCCCCGACGGCAGCCGCCTCGCCTTTCACGCCGCCGGGCCGAGGCCGCACAGCTACCGAGTGTTCACCTCGAACCTGGACGGCTCGGACCGCGTCCTGGTGGCCGGCCATCCCGATCACCTGTACTTCGGCGTGCCCTGGTCCCCGGACGGCAAATGGGTGCTGTTTCAGGACTGCCTGCACAAGGACGATCCCGGCCACGACTGGTCGGACCTGTGCGTCGGCGACCCCGGCCGCACCTTCCACCAGGTGCTGACCAGGGGGCAAAGCCAGTGGTTCGCAGCCGCCTGGGGTACTCCGGAAAATCACGGCAGCGGCTCCAACGTCGCCCAGTGGACCCCGGAAGGGCGCATCCTCTACACCCGGAAACTGCCGGGCGCGCGCACCGCCTTCCCGTTCAACCGTACCCGGCCCGACACCGATCACTTCAATCGCGATTACAGGCCGGAGGAGGCGCGGGGCGGCACCGAAATCTGCCTGCTGGACCCCAGGAACGGCTCCGTGATTCAGCTCACGAACAACCAACCGGCCCAGTGGGACTGGGCCCCGCTGGCATCGCCGGACGGCGCCCGAATCCTATTCCAGCGAGCGAAGACCGGCGGCTATCCGGCCATCTGGATCATGGACGCCCAGGGCGGGAATCAGCGCAAGCTGACGGATGGCTGGAACGGCCAGGGGGCCTTTGTCTCACGCTGGCTGCCTGGCCCCGCCTGATGGCTCCCTCTTGCCGTGGAACAATAAGGGTGGAGACTCGCATAGGCCTATGCGCCGGGTATTGGTTGCCCTAGTTCTGCTCGCCATCTCGAACCTCCATGCCGCCGACTACGCGGCGCCCGCCGGCGAACTCCCGGTCGTGCGCCGTCCCGGCGCCGCCAGCATTCTCCCCGGCGGCCGCCTGATCGCCCCGCTCGGCAGCCAGCAGATCACCGGACCCGGGCCCTTCGGCCTGTCCATCAGCCCGGACGGCAAAATCGTGGTCAGCGCCAACGGCGGCCCCCAGCGCTTCTCCCTCACGGTTTTGGAGCGAGACGGCGAGGACCGCTGGCGCAGCCGCCACCTGCTGGCCCGCACGGGCAAGGAGCAGGATGAGGAGGACGACTGGCGCAGTGTCTTCATGGGCCTGGCGTTTTCCGGAAACCGCACCCTGTTCGCCTCGGAGGGCAATTCCGGCCGGGTGCGCGAGCTAAACGTTTCCACCGGATCTCCCCGCCGCGTGTACAACCTCAACGAGAACGGCTTCGCCGACAGCTATACCGGCGACCTGGCCCTGGACCGCGAGCGTAAACTGCTCCACGTCGTGGATCAGGCCAACTTCCGCCTGGTCACCATCGACACCGATCAGCACCGCATCGTGGCCTCCCTGCGCCTGGGCCGCCTGCCCTTCGCCATCTCCCTTTCCCCGGACGGCAGGAGAGCCTACGTCACCAATATCGGCATGTTTGAATACCAGGGCGTGCCGGGCGCCGACCCCAAACAGGCGCGCGAAACCGGCCTCCCCTTTCCCGCCTTCGGCTTTCCCTCGGAGGAGGCGCGCCAGGGAGCCGTGCGCGAGACCGCCCGCGGGCCGGTCAAGGTGCCGGGCCTGGGCGGCCTCAACGTGCGCGAGGCCAACTCGGTGGCGGTGGTCAACCTGGAGGACCCCGCCGCGCCCCGGGTGGAAGCCTTCATTCCCACCGGCCTGCCCGTCGGAGGCGCCGTGGCGGGCGGCAGCAGTCCCTCCGGCATCGTGGCCGCGGCCGACCGGGTCTACGTTTCCAATGCCCACAACGACTCCATCACCGTCATCGACGCCAAAACCAACCAGGTGGCCGGAGAGATTCCCCTGCGCATTCCCGGCCTGGAGAACCTGCGCGGCATCCTGCCCATCGGCCTGGCGCTCGATCCGCAGTCCGGCCGGCTGTTGGCGGCCGAGGCCGGCATCAACGCGGTCGGCGTCATCGACACCCGGCAGGTGCGCGTCCTCGGCCACCTCCCGGTGGGCTGGTTCCCGACCCGGGTGGTGCTGGACCGCGGCAGCGTTTACGTCAGCAACGCCAAGGGCCACGGCGTAGGGCCGAACGCAGACCGCGCCGGCAACCCGATCCAGACCGAAACCTTCCTTTCCGTCCTGCGGCGCGGCACCGTGTCCATCTTTCCGCTTCCCGCGGAGGCGGAACTCGCCCGGCACACCGGCCGCGTGATGGCTCTCAACGGTTTCCTGCCGGCGGCCAAACCCGCCGCCCTGCCGCTGCCCGAGGCCGTCCGCCACGTGGTCCTGATCGTCAAGGAGAACCGCACCTTCGACGAAGTCTTCGGCGACCTGGCGAAGGCCTCCAACGGACCCGTGCGCGCGGCGGGCACGCTGGCCCGCTTCGGCCGTCAGGGCTACGTGGACGGCGGCGGCCGGCGCCTCAGCCTGCAGAAAGTCAACGTCACTCCCAACCACCACGCCATGGCCGACCGCTGGGCCTTCAGCGACAACTTCTACGCCGATTCCGAAGTCAGCGTGGACGGCCATCACTGGCTGGTGGGCTCTTATCCTAACGCCTGGACCGAAAGCTCCCTGATGGCGGCCTACGGCGGGCAGAAGGATTTCCGCTTCCCCACCACGGCTCCCGGGCGCCTGCTGTTCGCCGGCAGCAATTCCTCCGTGCATCCCGAGGAAGTACTGGAAGCGGGCGCCATCTGGCATCACCTGGACCGGCACGGCGTGAGCTTCCGCAACTATGGCGAGGGCTTTGAACTGGCCGGAGCGGACGAGGGGCCCGGCCTGGAGCCCACCGGGGCGCGCTTCCTGACCAACATGCCCATGCCCGATCCCCTCTACCGCAACACCTCGCGGCGCTACCCCATGTACAACATGAACATCCCGGACCAGTACCGCGCCACGGCTTTCATCGAGGAGATCGAAGAGAACCACGTCAAGGGCGGCGAGCCCTTCCCGCGCTTCATCTTCATCCACCTGCCCAACGACCACATGGCCCGGCCGCGGCCCGACGACGGGTATCCGTACCAGGCCTCCTTCGTGGCCGACAACGACTACGCGCTGGGACGCATCGTCGAGTACCTGTCGAACACGAAATGGTGGCGCGAGATGGCCGTCTTCATCACCGAGGACGACGCGCAGGGCGGCCGCGACCACGTCGACGCCCACCGTACCGTCCTGCTGGTGGCCGGTCCGTACGTGAAGAAGAACTACGTCTCGCACCGCAACGCCAGTTTTCCCGGCCTGCTGAAGACCATCTTCCGGCTGCTGGGCCTGCCGCCTTTGAACCTGTTCGATGCCGCCGCCACGGACCTGAGCGACTGCTTCACCGGCACGCCGGACTTCACTCCTTACCG
>JADZAF010000169.1 GCA_020852755.1 Bryobacterales bacterium | reverse complement strand
CGTTCCCCTCACGCGTTGTGGCCCTTGAGCGCCTCGTCCACCTGCTCCGGGCTGAGGTTCTCCCCGCTGTTTAGCCGCGCCACCAGTTGCTCGATGATGCGCTTGGCCTCGTCCTTGCGGTATTCGCGGATGAAGCCGTCGTAGAAGTGCTCGCCGGCCAGGGCGCGGTTGATCTCCGCCTCCTTGTTATGGTCGTTCAGTTCGGTGAAGTAGACGACCTTGTACTGCCCCGTGTACTCGGTCTCGCGGTAGATCTCGAACATCACCTTGTCGGACTCAAATGCCATAGAACGAAAGTAGCACAGCGGGAAAAATCGGGACTGTCTTAGAATAAAAGGTTCCGAAGTCCGTTTTTTTTTGGGAGAACCCACACATGAACTGCACCCGGCGAGAAGCACTGGCCGCGCTGGCGGCGGCCGGAAACGCGGCCGCGGCGGCCAAACCCTGGAAGCCGAAACTCGGCATCCTTTGCCGCTTCTCGGAATCCAACATCGAGTTCGCCCGCCAGGAAGGCTTTCGCAGCCTGCAACTGGGCACCGACCCCACCGTCCTGAATCCGGAGACCGTCACCGACGCCGCGCTCGAACGGGTCCGGAACACCGTGCGGAAGGCGGGCCTGTACCTCTCCTCCATCGGCGAGACCCAGAACCACATCGCGGCCGACCCCGGCGCACGCGCCAAGGCCAACGCCCGCTTCGCCAAAGCCATCGAAATGACCGGGCGTCTGGGCGTGCCCTATATCGCCACCGCCTCCGGCAAGATTCCCGAAAAGCCCCTGCAGGAGCAGGTGGACGAGATCGTCCGGGTCTACAACGAACGCTATTTCCCGGTCTGCCAGAAGTACAATGTGCGCATCCTTTGGGAGCCCTGGGTGGGCGGCCCCAACGTGGCCACCGGCCCGGTCGGCTTCGAAGCGCTCTTCAAGGCCTTCGGCGGCTCGCCCTACGTGGGCCTGCAGTACGACCCTTCGCACCTCCAGTGGCAGATGATCTGCCCCGTCCAGGCCGCCCGCGACTTCGTCGACAGGATCTACGACGTGCACCTGAAGGACACCGAGATCTTCTGGCCGGTGCTGCGCCGGGTCGGGGTCCAGCCGCTCAACCGCGAGCGCTGGTGGCGATTCCGCCTGCCCGGCCACGGCATCGTCGACTGGAAAGGCTTCTTCACCGTCCTGGCCGACGCCGGCTACCAGGGCGCCATGAACATCGAGCACGAAGACGAACTTTACTACCCGGCCTACCAGGGCTCCGACTTCACCCCGCAGTTCAAGGACGGCTTCCGGGTGGCGCACCAGTTCCTGAAGCAACTGGTCCCGGCCTGATCTCCCGGGGACCCGGAGAACCTCAGCGCACGGGCAGATCGCGGAGCATCACCTCCGTGATCTCGATGTCCTCTTTGTTCGTCGAGTAGATGATCCACAACGATCCGCCCGCCTCGACGGCGTGGGGATACTGGAAACTCCCCCCGGACCGGCTCGTATGAAAGCGCGGCCGGGGCGCGTTCCTGCGCACCGACCGCGGCTCCGAAAACAACTGCCCGTCCTTCGAAAAGGAAATCGCCAGCGGGTCGCGGCCGGCCGGGTTGGGGTTGTTGACCAGGTAATACACGCCATTTGAAAGACGCCCGGCGAACGTCTTGCTGGTGGCGTCCGGGTAGTCGGTGAGGACCGGGGTGCTCCAGGTGGCGCCGCCATCGGTCGAGATCGAACGCAGGAGTTTGCGCGACCGCTTGCCGTCCCGGATCAGCATGTGCGCGGCGCCGTCCGGAGCGGCGTACCAGGCGGGCTCGTCCATCCGGTCGAAGGGCGGCGGCGACGCCAGGGGCGTGTAGCGCCACGAGCCGGCGGAATCCTGCAGCGCGGTCTTCACCGCCATGAAACGGTCGCGGCACACCATGAACATCCTCCCGGCCAGCATCGCGGGAGGGAAATTGTTCATGCAGTCATCGGCGTAGAGCCCGGCGTCTTTCCATTCCTTTCCGGTCCACTCGAACGCCATGAGCTTGAGGCCGGGCCACACCACGCCCCTGCCCTGCTGCCCGTAGCGCGCATCCTCCACCAGGGCGCCCAGCGCGGTGAGCCTGCCGGTTCGCAGAAACAGCCCTCGCGCGATCCAGCGCCGCGGCCCCGAAGCGCCGTCCGGATCGGGCGCCAGCACCTTCGAGGCGGACCACCGGCGGCCGTCCGCGCTGGTGGAGTAGCGCAGGTGCTGGTCCGGATCCTCCTCGTTCTTGCGGGAGCAGGACCACAGCGCGTAGAACACGCCGCGGTAGCGCGCGAGGTAGGAGTGCAGGGCGAACTCGGACCGGCCCGCTTCGCCTCGCGACACCATCCACGTCCTGCCCGGAAGCAACGGCAGGCTCAACGGGTCCTTCAGCGCCTCGGGATCGGCCAGCAGCCGCTCCGGCGGTCCCGCCGCGGCCAGGGCCAGTGCGACGGCAAGAGCAAGAGCGGCCATCCCGTATTCTTAGAGGGGCGGTTCCATGGGCAGAGCCAGGGGCGGCTCCAGAAGGAAGTCGAGAGCCGCCATGCGGTCCACGGCCTCCCGGATGTCCCCTTCCGAAGTCTCTTCCACGGTGATCACGAAAGGCAGGTCGTGCTTGTTGTCGCAGGGCTCCTGCAGCACCGCTTCCAGGCTGATGTGCTTCTCCGCCAGGATGCCCGCCAGCGCGGCGATGATGCCCGGCCGGTCCACCACGCGGAATCGCAGGTAGTAGGGCCGCTTCTGCTGCGTGATCGGCAGCGGCTTGTACTCGCCCAGGCGCTCGTGGGCGAAGGGCGAAACCCGCTCCGGGCTGCCCGCGCGGAGTTCGCGCGCCACCCGCATCAGGTCGCTGACCACCGCCACCCCGGTGGGCCGCGACCCCGCCCCGCGTCCATAGTAGAACGTATCCTCCCCGTACACGCCCTTTACCCATACGGCGTTGTAGGAGCCCAGCACTCCGGAGAGAATTGTGTCCTGGCGGATGAGAGCCGGCCGCACCGAGAGGATCAAACCCTCGCGCGTCTGGCGCGCCCCGCAGATCAGCCGGATGGTATGCCCCAGCTGCCGGGCGTAGCGGAAGTCGATCGAGGTGATCCGCCGGATGCCTTCCACGAAGATGTCCGAAGGCGTGATGCGCTCGCCGAACGCCAGGGCGGCGAGTATAGCCAGTTTCGAGCGGGCGTCGAAACCGTCCACGTCGGCGCTGGGGTTGGCCTCGGCATAGCCCAACGCCTGGGCCTCGGCCAGCACCTTCTCGAAGCTGTCGCCCCGCCGCTCCATTTCGGTCAGGATGTAGTTGCTGGTTCCGTTCAGGATTCCGTAGATGGCCGCGATGCGGTCCCCGGAGATGCCCTCGCGCAGCACCGCGTGAATCGGAATCCCGCCGGCCACGCTGGCTTCCATGGCCAGGTTGATTCCCGAACGGATGGCCCGCTCCCAGATCTCGAAGCCGCACTTGGCCATCAATTCCTTGTTGGCCGTGACCACGGACTTGCGGTTGTCGATGGCCGCGTGAATAATCTCGGAGGCCACCGTGGTGCCGCCCACCAGTTCCACCACGATGTCCACTTCGGGATGGCTTACCACTTCCCGCCAGTCCAGCGTCTTGAAAACCGGGCCGAGCGATTCCGGCAGCTGCCTCTCGTGCACGTCCAGGCTGCACGCCGCCGCCACCCGCAGCCGGAAGCCCAGCTTCAGCGCGATCTGTTCGGCGTTCTCGGCCAGAATTGTCACGGTGCCTGAGCCGACGTTACCCAGGCCCACCATACCAATATTCACTTGCTGCATCTCTGGCTTATGATAGCAGCAGGATGAGGATACGCTTACGCCAAGGCCTGCCGGCGGCAGCGCTGGTCTGCTTCGCCGCGCTGCTTTGCGCGCAGTTCCCGCGGGACCGCGATGCCTCCGACGTCCGCCTGCCCAGCGGCAAGTCGCAGCAGGAAGAGATCCTGAAAGAGGAGCACAAGAAGTCACTCGCGGACGCCGCCGAACTGATGGAACTGGCCGAGGAGCTGAAGATCGAGCTGGAGAAGAACGATCGCCACGTGCTCTCCATCCCGGCCATCAAGAAGACCGAGCGGATCGAGAAGCTGGCCAAACAGATCCGTTCCCGGATGCGGCGCTATTGACCGGTGTGCGACTCACTCTCCTTCTGCTGCTGAGCCTGGCGCCGCGGGCTTCCGGACCCGCGCCGCTGCTGGTGTTGCTGGGCGACGCCGATCCCAAACCCTGGGCGGACCTGGCCGCCGCGCGGGGGTGGCGTTTCCAGACACTCTCCGCGACCGCCGACGACGCCGGGATAGCGGCCCTCGAATCGCGCCTTCGGGAGTGGGCGCCGGGCGCCGCTCCGGTGTACCTGCTGGGAGCGGGCAGCGGCGCCGCGGGCGTCTTCTACGCCGCTTCGCGCATCCCGGACCGCTGGACCGCGGCCGCCGCCATCGAAGGCAGCCCCCGCACCGCCGCCGCCTCCAACCGCCTGTTCGGAGCCAACACGCAGCTCGTGCCGCTGTTGTGGCTCACCGGGGGCGAAGGGCAGGAAGTGCTTCTCCAGCGCCTGAAATCCGCCGGCTTCCGCCTGGAAACCCGCCCGGCGGCCGGGGCCAGCGCCGGCACGGTTCTCGACTGGCTGGCCTCGCACCGCCGGGATGAGTTCCCCGCAAGCGTGGATTGCGAAACCGGCTCGACCGCCTTCCCGCGCTGCTACTGGCTCGAGATCAAAGCCTTCGATCCCGCTGCCCGCAATGACGTGCTCGGCTCCACCCGGGTCGATCCCGGCTCGGGCGCGTTCCTGGACCTGGGCGGATTCGGCTTCAACCTGTCGGCTCCCGGCCCGGGCGTCGAGGTATCCTGGCTGCCGCCCAACTATAAGGGCCCGCTGCGCCTGGGAGACCGCATCGTCTCGGTGCTCGGCAAGCCGGTCGCCAGCGCGCGCGAATACGTCGCCCTGATGGACCGTATCGTGGACGAACAGCCCGGCGCGGTCATGATCGTCAGGGACGGCAGGCGCCAGCGCGTCGAGACGCGCATCCGGGTACCCAAGCGCCAGGAAACGCTCACCGCCCGTGTGCAGGGAAGCTGGTCGCCGGATTCGAGGGAAATCCTCATCGTCAGCCGCGGCGTCAGGCAGCTACAGGTGACCGTTCCGGCCGGCTGGGCCCCGGTGACCGTGAACTGGAACGGCGTCGAGGTGGGCAAGACGGCCCCGGCCGGCTGCCTGGCCCTGACGCTGGAACCGCCCTCCGCCTCGCCCTGCCCGTAGACGCTCAGCGCCCGGGCCAGGGATAGTCGTTCTTTCCCGCCGTCGGGTCCACAGGGCCCGGCGGCAGCGTCTTATGCCAGGCCAGCAGCCCGGTCGAAAGACGGCCGACCACCTCGGGGTGGCGCGGCGCCAGGTTGTTCAACTCCGAAGGATCAGCCGGGATGTCGTACAATTCCGTCCGGCTGCCGTCGGGGTTCATCAGCAGCTTCCATCTGCCGTCCCGGATGGAGAGCATGGGGCTGCGGTTCAGCGTGTCCCCGAAGATGTGGAAGCGCCATTCCCAGAGGATGGGCTTCGTCCGGGGCCGCGCGCCGTTCATCAGCATGTCCGAAACATCTTCCCCGTCCAGTTCCCTGCCCGGAGCCTTCAGTTCGGCCATTCCAGCCAGAGTGGGCAGCAGATCCACCGCGGTCAGTACCGAACGGTCGTCCACCCGCCCGGCTTTCACCCGGCCCGGCCAGCGCGCCAGGAACGGCACCCGCACCCCTCCCTCGTACAGGCTGCGCTTGCGCCCGCGGAACGGTCCGGGCGTCCCCACCCCGCTGTGGCTGGCGTTGGTGATGTGAATGTCCTCCGGACCGTTGTCGCTCGAAAACAGCACCACGGTGTCCCGCGCCAGGCCGAGCTCATCCAACCGCTTGAGCAGGCGCCCGACCTCCTGGTCCAGGTTGGTGACCGAGGCGTAGTAGACCTGCAGCGCTCCTTTGTGCGGGGTATCGTTGCCCGGGCCGAACCGCCCGTAGGGCTCCATCTGCTCCTCGGTCGGGTTGAGGATGGCGTGCGGCAGCAGCGTCCAGACGTTCAGGTAAAACGGCCGGCTCCGGTTCTGCTCCACAAAACGGATGGCTTCGTCCACAATGAGTCCGGTCGACTTGGCCCAGAAGCCGGGCTGCGCGGGCCAGCCTGGCCCGTTCGACACCGCGGTGCGGTGGTCGTCGATCCCGTAGGCCTCGTAAGCCGGCGCTCCGGGACCGCTGCCCAGGTGCCACTTCCCGAAGTGCCCGGTGGCGTAGCCGGCCCCCTTCAAGAGCCGGGGGAGCGTGGGGACCGAGGGATCCAGCCAGTTCGGCATGCCGCGCTTTTCGTTCAGTTCAGCCGTGGCCAGGTGCCCGTGAATGCGGTGGCGGGCCGGGTAGCGGCCGGTCATGAAGGAGGTCCGGCTGGGCGAGCAGACCGGAGAGTTCACATAGAACTGCGTGAACAGCGCCCCCTGCCCGGCCAGGCGGTCCAGGTTCGGCGTGCGGATCTGCCGGTGCCCGTAGCAGCCCAGGTCGCCCCAGCCCAGATCGTCGGCCAGGATGAACAGGAAGTTGGGCGGTCTGCGGGCCTGTCCGAACGCCCGCACCGCCGGCCAGGCCGCGCCCTGCAGGAACGCGCGGCGGTGGAGGCCCCGGCTCGACATAGCGCCGCTAGTCTACCACCCTCGGCGGAACGGCGTCCCCATGAGCGGCCGCGGCGGCCCTGCGATCATGACTGGGTTTGAGATTTACGGACTCTGCAACATGCGAGCCTCGAACAACTCAGGCGGTAGGGCTATTCTTCGTCTTCCTCGACGGTAACGGTTTCGAGATCCTCAGCCTCGAAGATCTGGCGGCAGTCCTGACACTCCACGTAGTCGACACCGTCTCTCCGAGCAATGATCTCTGTCCTGGTATGGGCACAGACGGGTTGCATAAAGAAGGATTAGCTCTATTCTAATCAAGGCGCATCGGCTGTCAAGACCCCCAGTTGTAATTTCGGAGTCCAGCCCCCGGCGGCGGCCCGGGAATGTTACAAAAGCCGCATTCGCCGGTCCGCGATACAATCGCTTCCAGAATGCCTTTTCCGATTCACCGTCCCAGGCGCCTGCGCGCCACCGAGTCCCTGCGCGCGCTGGTTCGCGAAACCCATCTCGAGCCCTCCCAGTTTGTGCTGCCGCTTTTCGTCTGCCCCGGCGAGGGCGTCAAACGGGAAATCGGCGCCATGCCCGGCAATTACCAGATGTCGATCGACGAATTCGTGAAGGAGTGCCGCGAAGCGGCCTCCCTGGGCATCGGCGGGGTCATCCTGTTCGGGCTGCCCGAAAGCAAGGACGAGACGGCCTCCGGAGCCTACGCTGACGACGGCATCGTGCAGCGCGCGCTCAAGGCGGCCAAACGCGAAGTCCCCGGCCTGCTGCTCATCACCGACGTCTGCAACTGCGAGTACACCAGCCACGGCCACTGCGGCAAGATCGTGGACGGCGACGTGGATAACGACCAGACCCTGGAGTGGCTGGCCGCCGCCGCCGTGTCCCACGCCCGGGCCGGAGCCGATATGGTGGCGCCCTCCGACATGATGGACGGTCGCGTGGCCGCCATCCGCGAGGCACTCGACGAAAACGGCTTCACGAAGATCCCGATTCTTTCCTACGCCGCCAAGTTCGCCTCCGTCTTCTACGGGCCTTTCCGCGAAGCCGCCGAATCCGCCCCGCAGTTCGGCGACCGGCGCAGCTACCAGATGGACCCCGCCAACGGGCGCGAGGCCATGCGCGAGATCGAACTGGACCTGGAGGAAGGCGCCGACATCATCATGATCAAGCCCGCCCTGCCCTACCTGGATCTGATCTGGGAAGCGCGGCAGAGCTTCGACGTGCCGATCGCCGCCTACCAGGTGAGCGGCGAGTTCTCCATGATCATGGCGGCGGCGCGCAACGGCTGGATCGACCGGCAGCGCGCCATGCTGGAGACCCTGACCTCCATACGCCGCGCGGGGGCCGACATCATTCTCACCTACTTCGCCAAGGATGCCGCCCGGCTGCTGGGGTAAGGGCTACCGCAGGCCCAGCGGCCGCATGGAGGTCCCGGCCACCGTCCCCTTCAGGCGGTTGGTGACGGCCACGTACGTGAAGCGGTAGGCCTTGTCGCGCGCGAGTTCCTCCAGGTAGTGGAACTCGCCGATATGCACCCCCTGCTCCACCAGCAGGTATTCGTGTACGGGCAGTACCACCCCGGGCAGCGCGGGGTCGGAGGCCACCTCCAGCCCGCTGGTGTCGGCGCCGATCATGACCGCTCCTTTTTGCGCCACCAGCCATTTGGCGCCCTCCAGCGTCAGGCCGGCCGTATCGTGCTGCGCGAGTTTCGCGTGGTCCGCGCCGGTGCGCCCCCAGTAGCGCAGCACGCCGGTGCGGATCATGACGATGTCGCCCGGCTCCACATCCGTGTTCTGAGCCTTGAGCGCCGCCTGCAGCTCCTTCGATCCGATGGCGAAATTGCCGGGCAGGGCATCCACGCCCTTCCAGCCCGCCACGTCGATCAGCACCGCGCGCGCGAGGATGGGCGGAATGGTGTCGGCGTCGGCCTTCAGGATTCCGAAATCGGTGTCGTAGTCCTGAGCGCGAAAACCGTTGTACCAGTGATTGTCGGGGCCCGAAGTGATGTGGCCCAGGCCATCGATCTGCGTGCCGACGTTGTCCGAGATAAACAGCGCGCAACTGTGAAAGGCAATGCCCTTTCGGTTCCTGGCGTACTGCTCCAGGTCCTTGCCGCGCTGCAGGCCTTCGGGACTGCGAAAAGAAAGGATCTCGGTGGGCGAATGTCCCGGCCACTTGTAGGACGTGCGGTCCACCAGCACGCCCAGGTCGTACACCTTGCCCGCCTTCACGTCCGCCAGCGCGCGCAAGCGATGCTGCGGGGTGGTGATGGCGTTCAGCGCTCCCACTTCGTCCTGCCGGCCGTACACCCAGCCGTAGCCCTTGCCCCTGGTCCAGCCTTTGGGCGTCTGGGCGAAAGAGACGGCGGCCACGGCCAGCCAGGCTGCCACAATCCGAATCATGCACGGATTGTACTAGTTTCGGTGACAGGCTACATAACCACCAAACCCGGGAGTTCGGGGGTTATGCCGCCTGTCACCGGAATACGATGCGCCAGTTGCCGTCGGCCCGGGCGGGCAGGCGGCCGCGCCGGCTGTAGTAATCGATCATCAGCTGCCGTATGTCTTCCGAAGATCGCCAGACCACGCGCGCGCCGCGGAACATCGCGTAGCCGCCGCTGCCTCCCGCGCGGTAGTTGTTGATGGCGATGCGCAGCTTCTGCGAAGGCTGCAAGGGCCGCCCTTTCCAGCGCAGGTTGTGGATGCGCTGCCCTTCCGGCTGCGTCAGATCCACTTCGTACTCCACCCCCTGGGCCATGTCGTAGTTGTACCCCGCCACCTTCGGGTTGGTGCGCGGCGGATGAGTGCAGGCCGCCCCCTGGCAGGAGAGGTAGTAGCGCGCCGCGTTCTCCAGCGCCTCCTTGACCATGCGGCCGTCGCCTTCCACCGCGTACAGCTCGTTGTCGTACAGATACAGGGCCGCCAGCTGCCGCACCGTGACCGGGCCGCGGGCCACGCTGACGCGCGGGTTGAACAACGCCGTGAAGGAGACATCCGCCCCGGTGTAATGCAGTTGCACCTCGTGCACCGCGTCCACCAGCGGCGTGTCCTCCGCACGCCCCAGGGCGCTGTTCAAGGCCGCCGGCGATTCGGCCACAACCGTATTCAGGTAGCGCTCCGCCAGTTCATGGTAGGGCCGCGCCAGGCGCATCACCTCGGGATCGGCGGGCGTCTGCGCCGTGACCGGAATCAGCCGGGCCGACTTCTCCCGCAGCTTCCATCCCCCGCCCGGCGCGGGATCCAGTTCGAAATCCAGGCGCGCCAGCCCGCTGCCCCAGTTGCGCGGCT
>JADZAF010000168.1 GCA_020852755.1 Bryobacterales bacterium | reverse complement strand
CCCAGCAGAACCGCCCTACAGCCACTCACCCGAACTCGCATCGTCTTCCCCTTTCACCGGCCCTACGGGAGTGCTTCCGCCACGGTGAACTCCAGCGTCTTCACCTTGTCCTTCCCGCTGGTCGGCACCGACAGCGCGATCCGCCCCAGAGGCATCTCCTGGCCCTGCGCATCCAGCAGCCGCACCCCGCTGGGCAGAAAGGTCACGTGCAGCCACTCATCCGGCGCCGCCACGATTTCGTGCTCCTTCGAATCCGCCGCGCGGCTTGTCTCCGGCAGTTCCACATAGGCGCCGTTCTTCAGCCAGATGCCCGGCTGCACGTACCCTTTGCCCTCCGGGTTGCCCTTGCCGGCCAGCAGCTTCTTCGGATCGTGGTACTTGATCTTCAGCCGCACCCCGCTCACCAGGCTCACTTGCACGCTTTGCCGCGCTTCGGCCGTGGCCAGTTCCGCCTTTGTCGGCAGGCCCCACACGCACGGATTCAGATAGTCGTGCCCCACCCCTTCCACGCACACCGCGTAGGTCCCTTCGCTCAGCCCGTCCATCTGGAAGCGTCCGTCCTTGGCCACCGCCGCCGAGCCGGTCTGGCGGGCGCTCATGGCCGCCGGTCCCGAGATCCGCGTGAACACCATCACCACCGTGCCTTTTACCTGCCCGTCCGCATCCGCGGCCCGGCCTTCGATGGTGGCCGCCGCCGCCGTCCCGGCGCCCAACAGCAGTGCCGCCATCCACGCTCGCCCTCGCTTCGCCGGGGTAGACACACGTAGCTCCTTTCCCTGCACCGTCCGTCAATTTGTGTGAAAACCGGCTCGCCCGGCCTCGCTTGCCGGCGCGCCCCGGGGCGTCCGAAGGACAACCGTCCTGCGCCCCAAACCGCGGGCCTGCCCTGAAGATTACTCAGCTCGCAGAATCAAACCTTACGCCGGAAAGCCGCGTCTGTAAATCCCCCCACTGGTATGCGAAGTACTACCACCGTATCTACTCCCTCCATCCCCGCCGGTGTTCTCATGCTGTTCAACTATCTATCTCCTCCCTCCTCAATCATTTCTCCCTACCGGCGCCCGTCCACCCTCTGCCGCCGTGCTACACCGGGTAGGGTGACTGTGTATGCCATGGAAGCTTCCCGCCACGCGCTCCCGTCTCCGGCCGGCCCCGCCCCTGGGTTTACCCCGGCTTTTCTGCGTGCCGGACGCGTGCCTGCAAAACGAACCCAGGAAGTCGATGAAAACAAAAAGAAGCTCTCATTCATGAAGGGCCGTTTTCGGAAAAACCGAACGCCGCGCAAAACCACTCGCCGCCCGTCGTCGCAGCCCCGCTTCTCCCCGCCACCTGCGCCGCCGGCGGCTGCGTGTTAGGATTGTCGCCATGAGCAGCCCGACGCGCCGGAATTTCCTGAAAACGGCGGGTGTGGCCTCGGTGCCTGCCGCCCCCGCCGCGGCCCCGAAGACGCCCGCGCGGAAAAGCGTCCGGGCCTCCGGATTCTCTCCGGCCGGCCGCCCCGAGAAGATCTCCGAGAACCTCTACGTTTTCGAGGACACCTGTTCCGTCTACGTCGTCAGGGACGGCGCCGGTTGCGTGCTCATCGACTTCGGATCCGGCAAGATCCTCGACCACCTCGGCGCCCTCGGCATCACCAGGGTCGACTGGATTCTCCACACCCACCACCACCGCGACCAGTGCCAGGGCGACCGCAAGGCCGTCGAGCGCAACATCCCCATCGCCGTGCCCGCCCACGAGCGCCACCTCTTCGCCGGCGCCGAGAACTTCTGGCGCAACCGCCGCGTCTACCATCTCTATTACGTCCGCAACGACTTCAACACCCTCACCCATGACATCCCGGTCGCCAGGGCCCTCGCCGATTACTCCACCTTCCGCTGGGGCAGCACAGACTTCTTCGTGCTCCCCGCGCCCGGCCACACCCTCGGCTCCATCGCCCTGATCGCCGTCATCGACGGCCGCAGGACCGCCTTCACCGGCGACCTGCTCTACGCCCCGGGCAGGATCCTGAACCTCTACGACACCCAGGTGAACTACGGCGGCTCGGAGGGCATCGACCTCGGCATCTACTCCCTGGCCCGCCTGAGGGAACAGAAGCCCGCTCTGGTCTGCCCCTCCCACGGCCGGCCCATGCCCGATCCCGACGGCGCCATCGGCCAGACCATACGCTCGCTCACCGATTACTACCGCTTCCAGACCGGCAACGACCCGGTCGAGCAGTTCCGCCCCTACGCCGTCAGCCCCCACCTGGTCTGCCACTACCTCACCACCTCCAGCTTCTACGCCATCCTGTCCGACAGCGGGAAGGCCATGTTCCTCGATTACGGCGCGGCCTCCGGGGTGCACTTCGGCAACTTCGAGCGGGCTACCGCCACCACCGACCGCATCCGCTTCGTGGAGCACAGCATCGACCACCTGCGCAGCCAGTACGGCATGAAGTCCATCGACGTGGCCATGCCCAGCCACATGCACGACGACCACATCAACGGTTTTCCCCATCTCATCCGCAAGTACGGCACGAAGGTCTGGTGCTACGAGAACATGGTGGATATTCTGGAAAACCCGCGCGGGCACAATCTGGGCTGCATCCTCGGCGAGCCCTTCAAGGTGTCGCAGGCCTTCCGCCATGGCGAGAAGTTCAAGTGGGAGGAATACGAGTTCGAAGTGACCCACTCGCCGGGCCATACCGAGTATCAGATGGCCCTGTTCGTCACCCTGGACGGAAAGCGCGTGGCCTTCACCGGCGACGCCTTCTTCCCCGGCACCCGCAACGACGGCACCATGCGGCACAACCTCATCTTCCGCAACCACGTCGAGAACGACAGCCACCTGAAATCCATACGCAACCTGATCGAGCGCGAGCCCGAGCTCATCGCCCCCGGCCACGGGCGCGCCTATCCCGTGGACCGTGCCATGATGCTGGCCACCGAACAGCGCCTGCGGCGCCAGCAGGAGTGGTTCCTCGAGCTGCTGCCCGGCGGCGAATCCAATTTCGGCCTGGACCCCAGCTGGGTCAGCATCTACCCCTACCAGATGCTGCTGTCTCCCGGCCGCCGCCGGCGCGCCGAGGTGCGCGTGCGAAACTATCGCCCGGCGCCCATGAAGATGGAAGTAGCCGTCGTCGCGCCGCGGGAGTGGCGCCTGGAGCCGGAAGTGCTCAGGTTTGAAGTGCCCGCCGGGGCTGTCGGTTCCCAGGCCTTCCATATCACCATCCCGAAAACCTGGGACGCGCCCTCTCCCCGGCTGGCCATCGCGGCCGACGTCGTGAGCGACGGCAAGTACCTGGGGCAGATCACCGAGGCGGTGGTAGAGATCGCATGACGACCATCGGCCGGTACCAGGTGATCGGAGAGTTGGGGCGCGGCGCCATGGGTATCGTCTACCACGCCGTCGATCCCGCCATCGGCCGTCCGGTGGCCATTAAGACTATCCGCCTGGGCGAGTTTTCCTCCCCGCAGGAACGGGAAACCCTGCACGACCGCTTCTTCCGCGAGGCGCGCTCGGCCGGCATCCTCTCCCATCCCGGCATCGTCACCGTCTACGACGTGGACGAGGGCGACCAGCTGGCCTATATCACCATGGAGTTCGTGAACGGCCCCACCCTCGAACGGGTGTTGGGTTCCGGCGAGGCGCTGGAGCCCGAACGCGTCCTCACGATCCTCCGCGAAGCCGCCGCCGCCCTGGACTACGCCCACCGCAAGGGCATCGTGCACCGCGACGTCAAGCCGGCCAACATCATGATCGCCGAAAGCGGGGCGGTGAAGATCACCGATTTCGGTATCGCCAAGGTCTCCAAGTCCGAACAGCTCACCCAGACCGGCGCCATCCTCGGCACCCCCAACTACATGTCCCCCGAACAGGTGCGAGGCCTGCCGGTGGACGGCCGCTCGGACCAGTTTTCCCTGGCCGTGATCGCCTACGAGATGCTGACCGGCGAAAGGCCCTTCGCCGGGGAACACCTCACCGCCACCTTCTACAAGATTGTGCACGAGGAGCCGGTGCCCTGCGACCGGCTCAACCGCAGCCTGAACGGCCGCATCGATAACGCGCTGCGCAAAGCCCTGGCCAAGAAGCCCGAGGAACGCTACGCCACCTGCACGGCCTTCGTGAACGCGCTCGAGAAGGTCTGCGCCGCCGCCAAAGGCCTGAGCATCGTGCCGCGCGGGCAGAACGCCTCGATGCCTACCGTCGCCACGGGCGGGGAAGCCGCTCCCACGGTCGCGATCGCGCCCCCGCCGGCGCGCCGCGCGGCGAAGTGGATCTGGGTGGCGGCGGCGCTGGCCGCGGCCGCAGCGGGTGCGGGATTCGTGGCCTGGAACCAGGGCTGGCTGGGCCCGTCCGCCGGTTCAGTCCTGCCAACCGCCCAGGTCCGTCTTCCGCCCCCGGTCGAGACCGCGCCGCCTGCCCCAAGCAGGCGGCCCAGCCCGCTGGGAGCGGCCGTCCCGCCGGCCCCGGCGCCCGAGGCTCCCGCATCCACGCAGCCCCAGCAGGAGCCGCCCGCGCCGCCCCCCGCCGATTCCGCCGCGGCCCCCGCGGAGAAGACGGAGCCGGTCCCGGCGCCGCCCAAGCCGCGGCCCCCGGCCGCCAGGGCCAGGCCGGGCGAGCCCAGGGAGGTCGTGGTGGCCACCCGGCCGCCGGGGGCTCGCGTGGTTCTGGATGAGCGCGCCGAGACCGCCTGCACCACCCCCTGCTCGGTCATGGCATCGCCCGGTGCGCACGTCCTCACCATCACCCTCGAAGGCTATGAGCTGGTGAAGCGGCAGATCGAGATCGGCGAGGGGCCCTTTGAGATGTCCCCCGTGGCGCTGCGCAGCCTGGGCGGGGTCCTCATGCTTTCCAGCCAGCCCGCCGGCGCCGCCATCTACGTGGATGGGCGCAGGATTCAGGACACCACCCCGGCTCAGCTGCGCCTCCCGCCCGGCCGCTACAACATCGCCGTCCAGAAAGACGGAGTGCGGCGCTCCGAGGAGGTCGAAATCAAGGACGAAATCAAGCAGCTCCGGATCGTGCTCCAGTAGCCTCAGGTGACGACGTCCGGTTCCTCGCGGTCGAAGCGCTGCTCCAGATGCAGCATCGCCCGGATGCCGTGGGCCGCCGGCGCCAGCACGGCCTGGATGTCGTCTTCCACCGGATCGCGCCGGTAGCTCTCCAGGTAGATGCGCAGCGTCGCGCCTTCCGTCCCGGTCCCCGAGAGCCGGCAGACCACCCGCGAGCCGTCGTCGAGGAAGATGCGTATACCCTGCGCACTGCTGGTGCTGCCGTCTACCGGGTCGGTGTAGCTGAAGTCGTCGGCCCTGATGATTTCGCCGGCGCCCAGGCGCTGCCCGGGCAGATGCGGCAGGCGTTCCCGCAGTTCGTCCATCATCTCGGTGGACGTCGCCGCGTCGAGGCCTTCGTAATCGTGGCGCTGGTAGTAGCTCCGGCCGAAACGCCGCCAGTGGGCCTTCACCACCCCGGACACCGGCTGCCGCGTCTCCTCCAGGATGGAGAGCCAGGCCAGTACCGCCCACAGGCCGTCCTTCTCCCGTATGTGGTTCGAGCCGGTTCCGAAGCTTTCCTCGCCGCAGAGGGTGCAGAGCCCGGCGTCCATGAGGTTGCCGAAGAACTTCCAGCCCGTGGGCGTTTCGTAGCAGGGTATGCCCAGGGCCTCGGCCACCCGGTCGGCGGCCGTGCTGGTGGGCATGGAGCGCGCCAGGCCCGCCAGCCCGCCCCGGTAGCCGGGAATCGCGCGCTGCGCGTGCTCCGCGATAATCGCCAGCGAGTCGCCCGGAGTCACAAAGAAATCGCGGCCCAGGATCAGGTTCCGGTCGCCGTCCCCGTCGCAGGCCGCGCCGAAATCCGGCCCCTCCGGCGCTTCCATCCGGGCCACCAGTTCCGCGGCGTGCGTCAGGTTGGGGTCCGGATGCTCGCCGCCGAAATCCTCCAGCGGCGTCGCGTGCAGCACCGTGCCGGCGGGCGCGCCCAGCAGGTCTTCGAAGATGCGCCGCGCGTACGGGCCGGTCACCGCGTGCATGGCGTCGAACACCATGCGGAAACCGCCGGTCAGAAAGCCGCGCAGGCGGTCGAAGTCGAACAACTCCTGCATCAGGGCGACGTATTCTTCAAGCGGATCGAAAACGCGCACCTCGCAGCCGTCCACCGCCAGGGTGGCTTCGCGGTCCAGGTCGATATCCGGCCAGTCCAGCGTGCGGTACCGGCTGATGCTCCGGGTATGGGCGTAGATACGCTCGGTGAACGCCGCCGGGGCCGGGCCGCCGTTGCGTATGTTGTACTTGATGCCGAAATCCGCGTCGATCCCGCCGGGGTTGTGGCTGGCGGACAGCACGAAGCCGCCCAGCGCGCCCTTGCGCCGGATCACGGCCGACATGGCGGGCGTGGAGAGGATCCCGCCCCGCGCCGCCAGCACCCGGCGAAAGCCGTTGGCCGCCGCCATGCGCACGATCGTTTGAATCGCCTGGCGGTTGAAGTAGCGCCCGTCGCCCCCCACCACCAGCGCCTCCTTGCCGAAGTCCACCTCCGGGTCTTCGGCCAGGGCGTTGAAGACCGATTGCACGAAGTTCTCGACGTAGCCCGGCTCCATGAAGACCCGCGTCTTCTTTCGCAGGCCGGAAGTGCCCGGGCGCTGGCCCGGAAAAGGCGTGGTCGCCGTGCTTCGAACCGTCATGGGATTGGTCATGGTCAGAGTCCCAGTTGCCTGCCGGCGTGGCGCAGCAAGTTCGCGGAATCCCGGAACGATTTTAGCTCCTTTGCGTCCAGGGGCACCAGCAGGGCGGGACCCGCACCCTGCGCGCCCACCAGGGTGGGAACGGAGACGCAGACGCCGCCGGCGCCGTGGTAGTCGTCCACCAGCCGGCTCACCGTCAGCACCGCCTGCTCGTCGCGGAATATGGCTTGCAGGATGCGCGCCACCGCCAGCCCGATGGCCCAGTTGGTCATGCCCTTGGCCGCGATCACCTGCGCCGCCGCGTCGCGCACCCCATGGAAGATCGCCTCCTTGTCCTCTTCGGTGAAGGGAGGCCAGTTGGGAGGACAGCAGGAGGCCAGCGGGATGTTGGCAATCTGCGCGCTGGACCACAGCGGCACTTCGCTGTCGCCGTGCTCGCCGATGATGTAGGCGTGGATGTTGGCCACCGAGACGTTGAGCCGGCGGGCCAGCAGGGCCCGAAAGCGGGAGGTATCCAGAACCGTGCCCGACCCGAACACGCGTTCCGGCGGAAGCCCCGAGAACTTCAGAGCCGCGTAGGTGAGCACGTCCACAGGGTTCGAAACCACCAGCAGCAGCGCGTCCGGCGCGGCGGTTCGGATCCGGGGCGCCATCCCGCGCAGCATGGCCACGTTGGCTTCGGCCAGTTGCAGCCGGCTTTGCCCGGGCTTCTGCTTGGCGCCCGCGGTGACGATCACCACCCGCGACCCGCCCGCGTCTTCAATGTCGCCCGCCCGGATGTCCACCGCCGGAACGAACATCGAGCCGTGCATCAGGTCCTTGGCTTCGGCTTCCGCCTTGGCCGCGATGGCGTCGGTGAGCAGGATTTCGTGGGCGATGCCCGTGGTCATGGCCGCGTACGCGATGGTCGAGCCGACCGATCCGGCGCCGACGATGGTGATGCGGGTGCGAGTTCCCGGTTTGCCGTCCCCCATAGAGCGAACGTAGCACACCGGGGGGCCGCGGCCCGCGGCATCAGCCCTTGATCACTCCCAAGGGGCGCAGGCGGGCCACCTTGCGGGCCAGTCCGGCGTTGTGCACCACCTCGATGACCTCGTCGACGTCCTTGTACGCTTCGGGCGCTTCCTCCACGATGCCGTCCCGTGTCTCGCTGCGCACCAGGATGCCCCGTTCCTCGAGCTGCTTCTGCACCTGCCGCGCGTCGCGCCCCTTCTTGACGGCCGTGCGGCTCATCAGGCGTCCCGCGCCGTGGCAGACGCTGCCGAAGGACTCCTGCATGGCGCCCTCGGCTCCGGCCAGGACCCAGGAAGCCGTGCCCATGCTTCCGGGGATGAAAACCGGCTGGCCGGTGGAGCGGTACTCCTGCGGGATTTCGCGGTGGCCGGGAGGGAAGGCCCGGGTGGCGCCCTTGCGATGCACCAACACCGCGCGCTTCACTCCGTCCACGACGTATTTCTCGCGCTTGGCGATGTTGTGGGCCACGTCGTAGATCAGGTCCAGGCGGACCTGGCCGCCGAAGACTTTGCGCACCGCGCCGCGCAGAAAGTGCAGGATCGCCTGGCGGTTGGCCCAGGCGAAATTGGCCGCCGCGCGCATGGCGCCCAGGTAGGCCTGGCCTTCGGGGGACTGTATGGGAACACAGGCCAGCTGGCGGTCGGGCAGTGCGATCTCATACTTCTTCATGGCGGGGTTCATCCGGGCCAGGTAGTCGGTGCACACCTGGTGCCCGAGGCCGCGGGAGCCGGAGTGGATGAGCACCACCACGCGCCCGGTTTCCAGGCCCATCACGCGGGCCGCTTCCCGGTCATGGATCTCGTCCACCCACTGCACTTCCAGGAAGTGATTGCCGCTGCCCAGAGTGCCCAGTTGCGGCAGGCCGCGCTGCTTGGCGCGCGGCGAGACGCTGTCGGGGTCGGCCTCTTCGAGCGCGCCGCCGGCTTCGGCGAACTCCGCGTCGCGGCGCTCGCCGTAATCGTGGTCGACCATCCACTTCACGCCCTGCTGGAGGACGTCGTCCAGCTGCTTCTCGCCGATCGGGACGAAGCCGGAGCCGCCGGTGCCGCACGGCACGTCCCGAAACATCTGGTCCACGAGTTGTTTGAGGCGCGGCCGCACATCCGCGGCGGTGAGGTCGGTGCGGACCAGGCGCACGCCGCAGTTGATGTCGAAGCCCACCCCTCCGGGCGAAACCACGCCGTGCTCGTAGTCGGTGGCGGCTACGCCGCCGATGGGGAAGCCGTAGCCCTGGTGAATGTCCGGCATGGCCAGGCTGGGCCCGACGATGCCCGGAAGGTTCGCCACATTGACCGCCTGCTGGAGCGCCTGGTCGCGCCGGATCTGCTCGAGAAGTCCGGCGCTGGCGAAAACGAGCACGTCCGTCCGCATCCCCAACCGCTCGTCCCGCGGGATGCGGTGGCGGTACGCATCGATGGCGTGGAGCTGCATATCTGATAGAAGCATACCGCTCCAGGGCGGACGCGGCTCGCGTTGACCGCGCGGACGTAACTAAATGTCCAGGTACACTTCCGCCTCCCAGCCTTCTTCGGTCCGGACGACCTTCAGCTGGTGATAGGTGACGGCTTTCACGATCACCCTGGCGGGGTGGCGTTCGGGCTCGCGGGGTTCGCCCCGGGCGACGCCGCTGACGCGGGTGGGATCGATCTGGCTGATTCGGAACTCGCCGAAGGCGATCCGGCGGCCGTCGGTCCAGTAGAGGATCTCGCTCAGCCAGTTCACCAGCAGCGATTCATAGTCCTCGCCGGCGGCGGCCAGCGGGTACTCCTGCCGGGGGACAACCCGGCTCAGGTCGCCCGCGATGGTCAGCATGGCCAGAGCCGCGTTCTGAAACAACTCCGCGGCCGTTTTTCCCCGGGCGCGAAAACCGATATCGGCGGTGTGCTCGAGTATCTCGAACATGGCGGGGCCGGAGCGTCCGGCCGTGCGTCTACATCCGGGCGATGCGGTCGTAGGACATTTCCTGTCCCTTGTAGATCGCCTCGCGGGCCATGATGGCCGTAAGGGTGCTCTCGACCGCGAAGAAAGCCGCGTTCTCGACCTTGCCGGTGCGCGCGCCCTCGACGAATTCGTTGACGGCGTCGGCGGTGATGTCACCCTTGGTGACCACCCGTTCCGGCGGCGCATTGCGCTGCGGCTTGTTGTACAGGCTGTAACCCTGGCGGGAAACCGTGATGCTGCCCTTTTCGCAGAGGAAGGTCTCGGAGACGTCCGAGAAACCGCCGCTCGAAAACTGGTTGGCGCTGTAGCTGAAGACGACGCCGTTGGGGAATATGAAGGTGGCCGCCAGGTTGTCCATGATGTTGCCGATGTCGGTGCGCACCTGCCGTCCGCCATAGCCGCTGGCGCGCAGCGGGTGCGTTCCCATGAACCAGTTGACGACGTCCAGGTTGTGGCAATCCTGCTCGACGATGATGTCGCCGCTGTACTCGCGGTAGAAGAGCCAGTTGCGCATCTTCTCCTCGCCTGCCGGATGGCCGCTGCGCCGGGGCAGGTCTCCGCTCAGCCAGGCGGCCCGGACCATCTTGATCCCGCCCAGCTGCCCGGATTTCACGATCTCGCAGGCGGCGCGGTAGTCCTTGCCATAGCGCTGCTGGTAGTCCACCGAGATGCGCTTGGATTTGTCGGCCTTTTTAGCCGCTTCCAGGACGCGCCGGCACCCGGCCGGATCCACGCCGGCGGGCTTCTCCATGAAGATGTGCTTGCGGGCCTTCACCGCGGCCTCGAAATGCTCCGGGTGCAGGAACGGCGGGGTGGCGATGTAGACCGCGTCCACGTCGCTGGCCAGCAGCTGGCGGTAGTCCTTGAATACTTTGGCTCCGGAGAACTTCTGCGCGGCCGCCGCGATCTGATCGTCGTAGATATCGCAGATGGCGGCGATGCGGGCGAACTCGTTGCGCGCGAAGATTCCGGAGATGGCCACGCCGCGCCGCCCGGCCCCTATGAGTCCGACCGTCAGCGCCGAGTTGGCCTGCGAGCCGCGGACCGCGGAAGGAGCCACCAGCGTGACGCCCAGGCCGGCGGCCATGCTTTTGGAGAAATCGCGCCGGCTGGATTCGTTCGACATTATTTCTGCCTCCTGTTCCAAACCTATTATATTGGTTATTCACCGGATATATCGGTGCTCAACGGGCGAATGAAAGTCTCGATCCTGATCCCGGTCTACAACGAGCGCACGGTGGTGGAGCGCTCTCTCTCCCTGGTGCTGGCCGCGCCGCTGCCGGAGAACATGGACCGGGAGCTGATCGTTGTGGACGACTGCTCGACGGACGGCACGTACGAGATCCTTCAGCGCCTGGCCGGCGTGCATCCGGCGATCCGCCTCTTCCGCCACGACGTAAACAGGGGCAAGGGCGCGGCCGTGCGCACGGCGATCGGCAAGGCGAGCGGCGACTTCTGCCTCATACAGGACGCCGACCTGGAATACGACCCTTCGGAATATCCGCAGCTGCTGCGGCCCCTGCTGGCCGGCTATGCCGACGCGGTCTTCGGTTCGCGCTACCTGGCGGGCGAGCAGACCCGGGTGCTGATGTTCTGGCACTCCATGCTCAACAAGGGCCTGACCCTGGTCAGCAACATGTTCTGCAACCTCAACCTGACGGACATGGAGACCTGCTACAAGGCCTTCCGCACCGACCTGCTCAAGAGCATTCCCATCCGGTCCGACCGTTTCGGGTTCGAGCCCGAGATCACCATGAAGTGCGCCAAGCGCAAGCTGCGGGTGTACGAGGTGCCCATCAGCTATCACGGCCGGAGCTACGAAGAAGGCAAGAAGATCGGCTGGAAGGACGGCATCAAGGCGCTGGCGGTGATCCTGCGGTTCTGGCTGATCGACGACCTGTACACCTCGCCGTACGGACGGGGTGTGCTGAACAACCTGACCGGCACTCCGCAATACCTGAGCTGGCTGGCGCGGCTGCTGCGCCCGCACCTGGGGGACACGGTGCTGGAACTGGGGGCCGGCATCGGCGCGCTTTCCGGCCGCCTGATGAGCCGCCGGATGCTGTACGTGGCCGCGGAGAAGGACCCGTTGCACCTGCACGCGCTGCGCAACCGCTTCCTGCGCACGCCGAACGTGAGCGTGCGGGCGATCGACCCGGCGGAGACGGCGGATTTCGACGGCCTCGAGGATTCCTTCGACACGGTGCTGTGCCTGAACATCCTGGAGTACCTCGACGATGCGTTACCCGCGCTGCGGCGGTTGCGGGAGGTCCTGAAGACCGGCGGGTCCCTGGTGGTGCTGGTGCCGCAGTCGCCGTCTCTCTACGGCAAGGTGGACCGCGCGATGGGCCACCGCCGGCGCTACCGGGCCGGGGAGATCCGGCGCCTGCTGGAGGAGAACGGTTTCCGCGTGGAGCGGCGCCACGACCTGAACAAAGCCGGAGCCGCGGCATGGTTTCTGTTCGGCAAGGTGCTGGGCCGCGAGCGGATCAGCAAGCCGGCCTTGAAGATCTTCGACAAGACGGTCTGGGTGTGGCGGCGGATCGACCCGCTGCTGCCCTGGCGGGGACTCTCGCACATCGCCGTGGCGAGGAAGACCTGATGCGAGCGGTGGCGCTGGATTACGAGCGGCGCCGGCTTGTGGAGCGATCGCTGAGGGAGCCGCCTTTGCCGGCCGGCGGGGAGGTTCTCTTCCGCGTGGAGCAGGTGGGCATCTGCGCCACGGACCGCGAACTGGCGGCCTTCCGCTTCGGCTACCCGCCGGAGGGGGAGACGTCGCTGGTGCTGGGTCACGAAGCGCTGGGGCGGGTGGTGGCCGCCGGGGCGGGCGTGCGGGATCTGCGCCCGGGCGATCTGGTGACCGCCATGATCCGCCGGGCTTGCCCGGAGCGCTGCCCCGCATGCGCGCGCGGGCGGCGCGACCTGTGCCTGAGCGGGCGCTACCGCGAGCGCGGCATTTTCGGCGCGCACGGGTACTTCACCGAACTGGCCGCGGACGCGGCGGAGGACCTGGCCGCGATTCCACCGGGGATCGCGGAAGTGGGAGTGCTGGCCGAGCCGCTGAGCGTGGTGGAGAAGGCCATCGAGCGGGCCTGCGAGATCCGGGGCGACCGGCCGGCGAGCGCGCTGGTGATCGGCGCGGGACCTATCGGAATGCTGGCGGCGCTGGCGCTGATGGCGCGCGGCGCGGCGGTGTCGCTGCACTCCCTGGAGCCGCGCACGCACCCGCGGCCCGGGCTCGCGTCGGCGGCCGGCGCGCGCTACCTGGAATCGCTCGACGCCACCCGCGACCGCTTCGACCTGGTAGTGGAGGCGGCCGGATCAGCGGAGGCGGCCTTCCAGGCCATACGGCGGCTGAGACCGCTGGGGGTATGCGCGATCCTGGGCGGCAGTTCCGGCAGCGGCAGCGTTTCTTTCACGGAACTGCTGGCCGGCAACCAGGCGGTGTTCGGGAGCGTGAATGCGAGCCCGGCGGCCTTCGCCGCGGCGGTTGAGGACCTGGCGCGCTTCGACCGTTCCATACTGGATCGAATGATCCGCAGGGCCGGTTTTGGAGAGTACCGGAAGAGCATCCTGGAATCGCCGGACGAAGTGTTCAAAATCGTGCATGTAATACACTAACGGGGAAGGGACCACGCAGCCTCTATGAGCTACCGCTTCCGGCACGCGATCTGCAACGAGATCTTCGAAAAATGGACTTTCGGCGACACCTGTAAGGCGGTCCGGAAGGCAGGCTACGCCGGCATCGAGATCGCGCCATTCACCCTGGCCGAGGACCCGGCGGCGATTCCCGCCGCCCGGCGGCGCGAGTACTCCTCGACGATGGAATCGGAAGGCCTGAAGTTCGCGGGGCTGCACTGGCTGATGGTGAGCCCCAAGGGGCTGCACGTCACCACGCCTGACGCCGCGCTGCGGGAGCGCAGCTGGCGTCACATCCACAACCTGATCGACCTGTGCTCGGACCTGGGTTCGAGCGGCGTGATGGTGTTCGGTTCGCCGGCGCAGCGCTCGACCACGGGCGGCTCCAGCCGGCGGGATGCCACGGAGCGTTTCGTCGACGGCCTGGCTTCGACGGCGCAGCATGCCGGCGAGCGGGGTGTGAGCATCCTGGTCGAGGCTCTGCCCAAGGGCCAGTGCGACGTGGTGAACACGCTCGAAGAGGCGGTCTCCATCGTGCGGCGGATCAACCATCCGGCCATACGGACCATGTTCGACGTGCACAACGCCGTGGATGAAACCGAGCCGCACGAGGTCCTGGTGGACCGGTACTTCGACGTGATCCGGCACGTGCACGTGAACGAAATGGACGGCAAGCACTGCGGGACGGGGAACTACGATTTCAGGCCGCTGCTGCGGGTGTTGCAGCGGCGCCGCTACGCCGGGTGGATTTCGCTGGAAGCCTTCGATTTCAGCCCCGGGGCCGAGCGCATCGCCCAGGAATCGCTGCGGCACCTGGAGTCCCAGGCCGCCGCCATCGCGTCCAACGGAGCGGAGGGCGCGAAGGCCCGATGAAGAAATACGTGGTGACCGGGGGCGCGGGGTTCATCGGCTCCGCGCTGGTAAGGGGCCTGCTGCGCGAGGGCGCGGGCCGGGTGGTGGTGATCGATAACCTGCTGACGGGGCGGGAGGAGAACCTGGAGGAGGTGCGGGGCTCGATCGAGTTTCACAAGGAGGACATCCGCTGCTACGAGTCGATCGCTCCGCTGATGGAAGGCGCCGACACGGTGTTCCATGAGGCGGCCATCCCCTCGGTGCCGCGGTCCATCCTGGAGCCGGCGCCGTCGCACGAGGTGAACATCGACGGCACGTTCCAGGTGCTGCGGGCGGCGGCGGACGGGAGTGTCCGGAGGGTGGTGTACGCGGCTTCCTCGTCGGCCTACGGCGATACGGAAGTGCTGCCCAAGAGCGAAAGCATGCTGCCGCGGCCGAAATCGCCGTATGCCGCGCAGAAGCTGCTGGGCGAGTATTACGCCTCGGTATTCGCTTCCTGCTACAGCATAGAGACGGTCTCGCTGCGCTACTTCAACGTCTACGGGCCGCGCCAGGATCCCTCGAGTCCGTATTCGGGGGTCCTGTCGGTGTTCATGAAGGCGCTGCTGGAGCGGCGCGCGCCCACGATCTTCGGCGACGGCGAGCAGTCCCGGGACTTCACCTACGTGGAGGACGTGGTGGCGCTCAACCTCCAGGCCGCCGCGGCCCCGGGAATTTCCGGGCAGGTATTCAACGGCGGCAACGGGGGCCGGATCACGCTGAACGAGGCTTGGGCCTTGCTGCAGCGGATCGAGGGCGTGAGAATCGAGCCGGTGTACGCGGACCCGCGCCCCGGCGACGTGCGGCACTCGCAGGCCGACACCACGGCGGTTTCGGCGGCCCTGGGCCACACGCCCCGCTACAGTTTCGAAGAAGGCCTGCGCCTGACGCTGGAGTGGTACCGCAAAGAGTTCCGGTGACCCGAAGCTTCGGTGACCGCCTCCACAGCCCTCGAACTCGGGAGCTGTGCGGCGCGCCGCGGACAGTGGCTCCCGGCGCCGGCGTAGTATACTTGCCGCTGGCAGCGAGCAGATCGCTGTCCAGGAGTCATCATGCTGCCGGAATACATCGCCAGGGCCGTACCGAATCCTGTTGACAAACGGGCTCCCTGGTATACGAACACGGCGCCGAGCTACGTCGGCACCTTTCTCTGGATCGCGTTCTACATGTCCATCGCCCAGAACACGGTGAACCGGGCGGGGCTGGGGCTGTGCATCGCCGCGCTGGTTGTGGCGGGGCTATTGAGCTACAAGCTGTACTACTACGTTCCGGCCGTGCTGGGCATGAAGACCGGTTTCACCCTGTACGTGGTGGGCAGCTCCACGTTCGGAACCAGGGGCGGCTACCTGATGCCGGGGCTGCTGATGGGCGTGCTGCAGCTGGGCTGGTTCGCGGTGGGGACATTCATTTCCACGCGCTTCATCCTGAGCGGCTTCGGGCTGGACGCCACGCCCGGGACGCCGCTGTTCGCCGCCGTGGCCATCGCGTGGTGCTACACCATGGCGTATGTAGGGGTGAAAGGCATCCGCTACGTGGCCAAGCTGTCGCTGCTGTTGAGCGCGATCCCGGCGCTGATGATCCTGATCGTGTTGTGGCAGACCCGCGGGGGCATCGCGCTGCACACGGTGAACCCGGCCGAGGCGCATGCCTACGGAGCCTTCACGCTGCTGATCCAGGTGGTGATCGGCTTCTTCGCCACGGCGGGCGCGGCGGGAGCGGATTTCGGCATCCACAGCCGGGATGAACGCGACGTGCGCCTGGGCGGGCTGGTGGGCATCGCCCTGGCGGTGGTTTTCGCCGGCGGCCTGCCGTTGATCTCGGTGGCGGCCGCGCGGGCGCTGAACCCGGCCCTGGGGGACAAGTTCACCTACGACGCGGTGATCTCGTCCATGGGCGGTTTTCTCGCTCCGGCGATGTTCTTCCTGTTCGCCATCGCCTCGGTGGTGCCGGCCTGTTTCTGCGCATTCATTACGGGAAACAGTTTCTCGACCATGATTCCGGGGGTGACGCGGATGGCGTCGACCATGGCGGGGGTGACGGTATCGGTGGTCCTGGCCATCACCGGCGTGGCGGAGAACCTGGCCAGTTTCTTCACCATCGTGGGCGCCTCGTTCGGCCCGATCTGCGGTGCGATGGCGGCGGACTACCTGCTGTCCGGACGCCGCTGGGCGGGACCGAGGGAGGGGGTGAACCTGGCCGGGTACGGGGCCTGGGCGGTGGGTTTTCTGGTGGGGATCGTGCCGTTCCTGCCGGTTTCGGAGAGCGTGAAGATCTACGCGCAGCCCGCCGTGGTGTACAGTTTCGCGGCCGGGTTCGTGGTGTACGCGCTGCTGGCCAAGGCCGGACTGGAGCCGAAGCCGGTGGAGATGCCGGCCCGGCGGGCGGCGGCCTGACCGGAGGCGGGATGAGACTGCCGGCAGGGAAGCTGCCGCCGGGCCTGCTCCGCCGCCTGCTCGCCTCGCTACCCGCGCCGGACCCGTCGGTGGTGGTTTGGGGGCAAGTGGGCGAGGATGCGGCCGTCATCGACCTGGGTCTGCCGGAACTGCTGGTGGCGAAGACCGACCCGATCACCCTGGCCGGCGAAGAGAGCGGCGCCTACCTTCTGGCGGTGAATGCGAACGACCTGGCGACCGCCGGGGCGGAGCCGCGCTGGCTGCTGGTGACGGCGCTGCTGCCTGAAGGCATCGAAGAGCAGCGGGTGGCGGAGCTTTTCGACGGGCTGGCCGGCGCCTGCCGGGAATATGGCGTCTCCCTGGTGGGCGGCCATACGGAGATGACGGCCGGCCTGGACCGGCCCATCCTGGTGGGCTGCCTGTTGGGCACCGTGCTCCGGGAGGGCATGATCCGGACGGCGGATGCGCGGGTTGGCGATGCGCTGCTGCTGGCGGGCGGCATCGCGATCGAGGGCACGGCCATCCTGGCGAGAGAGCACGCCGGCGCGCTGCGCGAGCGTGGAGTGGAAGAAGCGGTGATCGCGCGGGCGGCGGGATGGCTGCGCAGGCCGGGCATCGGGGTGCTGCCGGCCGCCCGCATCCTCCGGGCCGGAGGCGGCGTCCACGCCATGCACGACGCCACGGAGGGGGGGATCGTGACCGCCCTGCACGAGATGGGGGAAGCGGCCTCGGCCGGGATCGACGTCGAGCTGGAGGCGATTCCGATACTGCCGGAATGCCGGGCGATCTGCGCCGCGCTGGAACTGGACCCGCTGGGGCTGCTGGCTTCCGGGGCGCTACTGGCGGCGGTGGATGCCGGGACTGCCGAAGAACACCTGCGGCGCCTGGGGGAGGCCGGGATTCCGGCGGTCCGGATCGGCGAGATAGTGGAGATTTCCCGGCAGCGGGCGCTGCCCGTGTTCGGCCGCGACGAACTGGCGCGGTACCTGGAGAGGGCAAACGGGGGGGTACGGGCGTACCGGCCGGGTGGATCAACCTAGTAAGAAGGTTCGGGAACACCATAGCAACGGTTTGTTAAAACCCGAACACGCGGCTCCGTGGGTGCCATTACTTTGGTCATGGCGGAACCGCAGCCGCCCGCTTTATGCCTTGTTTAGAAACGACTTGCCGCACGGCGAGGGCGCCAAGCCGGCGAAAGACCGGCGTGCAGTTCCGCGTGGCCGGATCGCGCGGCGTGCTGTACAATGAGGAACTGAATGGTAAGCTCCGGTACAAGAAAACGATAGCAAAGATGGGGAGACATCTCGGTTTACTAACAGTACTGGCTGGCTTCTGGTGCGGATCGGCGTGGGGCCAGGCGGCTGCCGGCAGCCAGCCGCAGACTACCCAGGCGGAAGCTAAGACCCAGGCCACCGAAAAGGCGAAACCCGACCCAAAAACTTATGTAATCGGGCCTGAAGATGTTCTTTTCGTCGCGGTGTGGCGGGAGCCCGAATTGTCCGGAGACCGGGCTGTCCGGCCGGACGGCAAGATCTCCCTGCAGCTGATCGGCGAAGTGCAGGCCGCCGGACTGACTCCCGAGCAGCTGGGCGCCAATGTGGCTGAGGGCCTCTCGAAATACATGACCCGGCCGGAAGTCACGGTGTCGGTCCAGCAGGTGAACAGTAAGAAGTACTTTATCAGCGGCGAAGTCCTGAGGCCGGGGGCCTATCCGCTTCTGAACCCGACCACGGTTCTGCAGGCGCTGGTCAACGCGGGCGGCTTCCGGGATTTCGCCAACACCAAGAAGATCATTATTCTTCGTGGAGACAAGCGCTTTAAATTCAACTACAAAGATGTGATCAAGGGCAAGAACATGGAGCAGAACATCCTGCTGGAGAACGGTGACCAGATCATCATCCCCTGAAGGCGCCTGTCACGCACCGCGTTAACCCGTAGCGGCTTTGTAACGGAGGAAGATTCATTCCCATGACGCCGTCACCCGAGGCTTACAGCGTTCCCCGTCGGGCGCTGGACATTGAAGACTATATAGACATACTGCGGCGCCACTGGAGCTGGCTGGTCGCTCCCGGCTTTGCCGGCCTGGTGATAGGGGTGGTGGTAGCGTTCCTTTGGCCGGACACCTACCTTTCCTGGGCCACTCTGCGCATTGTGCCGTCACAGGTTCCGGAGCGGGTGATTCCCAGCAATTTCAACCGCCAGATGGCCGAACGGCTGGATGCCATCGTGCAGGAGGTGATCAGCCGCGACCGGCTGATCGGCATCATCCAGAAAGTCGGGCTGTACAAGTCAGAGCTGCAGCGCAAGCCGATGGAAGACGTCTGGCAGGACATGCGCAGCAGCATCCGGGTGATGAACGCGGGGCCCCAGCAGGGCACCCGGGGGCTGAGTTACGTCTTCCAGATCTCGTTCCAGTACAAGGACCGCTATGACGTGCGCCGGGCGCTGGACCAGATTGTGGCCGAGTTGACCAACGAAGTCACCACCGAGCGCCGCATGGCGTCCGAGCAGACGCGCGACTTTCTGCGGGAACAGCAAGTGCAGGCCAAGAAAGCGCTGGACGAGATCGAAGCGCAGCGCACGGCGTTCCGCATGCGGTATGCCGGCACCCTGCCGGAGTCGATGCAGGCGAATTTCCAGGCGGTACAGTCGCTTCAGGTCCAGCTGGCCTCGGTGAACGAAGCCATCAACCGGGCTGGCCAGGAAAAACTGATGCTGGAGGCGCAACTCCAGAACTTCCGCGATCAGATGAAAGTGGTCGGGTCGATGGAGGGAGGCAACGACGCCGTCAAGAACGAGCGGCTGATCCAGTTGAACCGGGCCCTGCTGGATATGGAGACGGGGCTTTCGGCGCTGAGGGACCGGTACCGGGAGGAGCACCCCGACATCCGCGCCACCAAGGCGCGGCTGGAGGTGCTGCGGCGCGAGCGGGACAAGCTGAGCCAGGAGGAAGCCAAGAACGCCCAGAGCCAGCCGGAAACCAGGGTGGTGAGCCCGCTGGCCATGAAGTCGATGCGCGACCTGGAGATGGGGATTCGCAACCTGGAAGGCCGCATCCAGGCCAACCAGATGGAGGTGGAGGAGCGGCTCAAACTCCAGAAGCGGCTGAATGAGCAGATCCGGCTCTTCCAGGGCCGCATCGAAGCGGCGCCGGTGGGAGAGGGAGAGTACAACAAGCTGACCCGGGACTACGCTTTGGCCAAGGAGCGCTACGACGACCTGACGCTGAAGGTGAACCAGTCGGAGATGGCGGCGCAGGTCGAGGACCGGCTGCAAGGCGAGACGCTGGAGCCGATCGAGCGGGCCTTCATCCCGGGGAATCCGATCGAGCCGAACCGCTGGATGATCGTGCTGTCCGGAGTGGGGATCGGGTTGATGCTGGGCGCCTGCCTGGCGGGCGCGCGGGAGGCGAAGGACACCTCGCTGAAGAACCTGAAGGATGTGCGCGCTTACGCCAACGTCCCGGTTTTGAGCACCATCCCGCTGCTGGAGAATGCGGTGGTGCTGCGGCGGAAGCGGCGGCTGGTGTGGCTGGCCTGGTCCGCGGCGTTGATCCTGGGCGTGATGATCATGTCGTCCGCCATCGCTTACTACTTCTGGGTGGTACAAAAACCGGGAACACCGGTTTGAGGCAGGCAGAGCGCTTTTGGGTGCGTCGAAGCCGAGCCTGGAGAACATATGAGCCGAGTACATGACGCGTTGCGACGATCGGAAGGGACGCAGGGCCCCGAGGCCGCCACTTCCGGCAACTCCAAACCGCTGTCGGGTTTGGTGGAGTCCGCCCTGGCGGCGGGTGCGGCCAGCCCGGCGGCGCTGGCGGCCGGGCTGTTGGAGCAGGTGCAGGAAGTGCCCTTCGCGCCCGCTCCCGAGTCGCACCTGATCGACTGGCAGCATCCCCACGAGACGCCCAGCGAGGAGTTCCGCACCCTGCGCACCCGGCTCAACCATATCCAGACGCTGCAACCGGTGCACTCGGTGGTTGTGACCAGTCCGTCGCCGGCCGAGGGGAAGTCCTTCACGGCGCTGAACCTGGCGCTGGCGCAGGCCCAGTTGACGGACAACCTGGTGCTGCTGGCGGACTTCGACCTGCGGCGGCCGATGATGCACAACCTGCTGCAGATTCCGCGCACGCCGGGGGTGTCGGACTACCTGATGGGGCAGGCGCCGCTGACCTCGGTGCTGCGGCGCATCGAGGGCACGAACCTGTTCTTCATGCCGGCGGGGACGCAGGTGCGCAACCCGTTGGAACTGCTGAACCTCAAAGAAGTGAAGTCGCTGCTGGAGCAGCTGCCCGGTTTCTTCAACTGGGTGATCCTGGACACCCCGCCGCTGCTGTTTTCGGCGGATGCCAACCTGCTGGCGACGATGACGGACGGGACGGTGCTGGTGGTGCGGATCGGCTCGACGACCGTGGATACGCTGACCCGGGCCATGCAATCGTTGTGCGAGAACAACATACTGGGCGTGGTGGCGAACGGCGCCCGGGCGGGCGAACTCTACAGCAAGTACACGTACTACTATTCCCGGCACGAGTAGAATCCCGGCGGCAGGCCGGATCTTCGCGGACCCGCAGTTTGGGGGTTATGTAGCCTGTCACCGAAACTGTAGCAGCATGGCAGGGGTGAGGCGGCGGAGGTCGGGCAGAAGCAGGTCGGGGTGGCACCCGGCCAGCTCTTCCTGAGTGGAAATCCCCGTATAGACCGCGATCGCGCGGATCGAGTTGGCCCGGGCGGCCTGAACATCGGCCGGGGTGTCGCCGATCAGGGAGACGCGGGTGGAGCGGTCCAGCCAGCCCCTGGCCCGGGCGTCGCGGAGGGCCAGGCGAACGAGGCCGGCCCTGTCCCTGGCCATCTCCCCAAAGGCCCCCAGGCGAAAATAGCCTTTCAACCCGGCCCGCTCCAGTTTCTTCCATCCGATGCGGGTCACATTCCCCGTGACGAGGCCGAGGGGGATGCCGGCGGCCTCGAGACGGCTCAGGAGCCGGCGCACCCCCGGGCAGGTTTTCCGGGTGAGATCGGGGCAGCCGCGCACATACCAGTGCTGGGCGTAGCGGATGATATCCGGCATGGCCCGGCGAATGAGCGTTTCACCCGCTCCGGCGTTGCGCATCATGCGGGTGAGGATCTCGGGATCCAGCATGCCGTGCAGGGGAATGTGGTCGGTGGTGGTTTCCAGGCGGGTGACCCGGCGGATGGCGTGGATGAGCGCCAGGCGGTGGTGAGGTCCCGCGCGGCGAATGAGGGTGCCGTCGATATCGAAGAGCACCAGCGCGTTAGGGTGCTGCGCGGGGTTCACAGTCCACCCCGGCGACAGGGGCTTTTCCCCCACCCATGCGGAAAGACACCCCACCCGGGAAGTGTGGTCCAAGCCAACATTCGGGATAAAAAGTGCCTAAAATCTTGACAATCGAGCGTGTGATTATTCAACATTGGAGTTGCGGATCTGGGCACTGGCGTGCTTAGACTGTCAAGCTTACCCCGAGGACTCTACTATGCGCAAACGTATTGGCTTAGCCCTCGCCGCTGTAGTCGGGCTGGCTGGCTTAACGCTTATCGGAGCACCCGAACCCGAATTCACCATCCATGACCGGGCCTATTACGCCGATCCGAACCTGATTAACTTCGTCCGGCCGGGCCTGGACTTCAAGATCCTGTCGGCCAGCATCGGCAACGACGGGACCATCAAGGCGCGCGTGCGCATCCAGGACCGTGCGGCGAATGGCGGGCCACTGGACCGGTCCGGTATCCAGACGCCCGGGGCCGTGACGGCCAGCTGGGTGGCCGCGTATATTCCCAAAGGGCAAACCCAGTACGTCGCGTACACCACCCGGAATCCGCGCAGTCCCATCACCGGACAGACCGCCATCCAGGCGACCGGTGAGAACACGGGCGCCTACACCAAGGTGGCGGATGGGGAGTACGAGTACACGTTTACGACCAAGGCCCCGGCCAATTTCGACAAGACGGCTACCCACTCCATCGGCATCTACGGCCGGCGCGACCTTTCGGAGTTCGACCTGGGGACCAACTACGACGACGACGTTTTCAATTTTGTCCCGGACGGTTCCGCGGTGACCGTTACGCGCGACGTGATCCGGACGGAAAGCTGCAACGGCTGCCACTATCAACTGGCCTTCCACGGCGGCACGCGGCGGTCGATGGAGATGTGCGTCCTCTGCCACACGCCCCAGTCCACCGATCCCGATACCGGGAACACGGTGGACATGCCGGTGATGACCCACCGGATTCACATGGGCGCGGATCTGCCCAGCGTGCAGGCCGGGACGCCCTACCGGATCATCGGCAACAACCAGAGCGTGGCGGACTATTCGAAGGTGCACTTTCCGGCCAATTCGATCGCCAACGAGCGGCGCGGCTTCAACTGCGAGATCTGCCACGAGGGGAACACCGGGGCGGCCCAGGCTAACATCTGGCTGACCAAGCCCAGCCGGGCGGCCTGCGGGTCCTGCCACGACAACGTGAACTTCGCCACCGGCGAGGGCCATGTGGATCTGCCCCAGGTTTCCGATTCGCAGTGCTCGACGTGCCACACGCCGCAGGGCGAACTGGATTTTGACGCTTCCATCAAGGGCGCTCACATGGCGGCCGAATTCTCCAATATGCGGCGGGGCGTGGTGGTGGAGATCCTGAAGGTAGACGATGGGGTAGCGGGCAAGGCCCCCACGGTAACCTTCACGTTGAAGGACGCCAAAGGCAACGCCATCCCGCTGGCGGAGATGAACCGGGTGGCCATCACCATGACGGGCCCGACCTGGGACTATGGCGCCACCAATTTCGGCGTCAGCACGCCCGGCTACGTGACGGATGGCACGCTCAGCACGTTCAACTGCGGGGCGGACGGAACCTGCACCCACACCATGTCCAAGGCGATCCCGGCGGACGCCACGGGGACCTACGCGGTGGGCATTGAAGCGCGCATCATCGAGCACTTCCTGGAAGGCACCAAGAAGGAGACCGAGGGCGAATACGGGGCGGTCAACAAGGTGGCCTACTTCTCGGTGGACGGCACGCCGGTAGCCCAGCGCCGGACGGTGGTGAGCACGGCCAAGTGCAACCAGTGCCACGGCTTCCTCTCTCTGCACGGCACCAATCGCAACCAGGTCGAATACTGCGTCTTCTGCCACAATCCCAAGGAGACCGATATCGGTCGCCGCCCGGCCGACAAGCGGCCCGCGGAAAGCGTGGATTTCCGGACCATGATCCACATGATCCATACCGGTCACGACCTGGAGAGGGAGTACACTGTGTATGGGTTCGGCGGGACGCCGCACAACTACAACGAAGTGGGCTATCCGGTATTCACGCCGAGCGGAGGGGTGGGAGACCGGCGGGTCTGCTCCATGTGCCACGTCAACGGCAGCGAGAACCTGCCGCTGGACAAGAGCCTGCTGACGGTGAACAACCCGCGCGGCCTGATCCATCCGACTCCGCCGCAAACGGCCGCCTGCACCAGCTGCCACACCAGCGTGGATGCGGCTGCGCACGCGGCGGTGAACACCGACGACGCGCTGGGCGAGAGTTGCTCCGCGTGCCACGGGTCCAGCCGGGACTTCTCGGTTGCCCGGACTCACGCGCGGTAGCGCGAACTGAAATCGCATGACCGGATTGCCACGGCTCGGCTCTGGCCCCTGTGTACCCGCTCCCGGAGGGCCGCGAGGAAGAACGCCATCCCTCGCGGCCGCTGCCGTGGCGGTGGTCGCCCTGTTTCTCTCGGGATCCCTGCTCGGCCGGCAGGAACCGGCCGGGCAGAAGCCCGCGGAGGCCAAACCCTCCGAAGCCAAGCCTGAAGCGGCCGCGGGGCCCGCCACGTATGTAGGCTCGGACACCTGCCAGGCCTGCCACGAAGACATCCACAAAGCGTTCCAGAAGAACCCCCACCTGGCGGTGGAGACCGACAAGAAGCGCGGATGGGACGGGAAGGCGTGCGAATCCTGTCACGGACCCGGCAGCAAGCACGCGGAAAGCACCGAAGCGGCCGACATCGTCAATCCGGCCAAGCAGGCGCCGGCCGAAGCGGACAGGAACTGTCTGAAGTGTCACCTGAACCAGCCGACGCATGCCGGACGGCTGCGGGGAGGGCACGGCAAGAACCAGGTAAGCTGCGCGGGCTGCCATGCCGTACATAAAGGATCCGAGGCCCTGGTGGCCCGGAAGGCGGACGCGGTGAACCGGCAGTGCGCCGCGTGCCACACGGCCGAGTGGGCCGAGTTCCAGCGGCCGCACAAGCACCCGCTTCCCCAGGGCGCCATGTCGTGCGTGGATTGCCATAACCCGCACGGCAGCTTCCTGCCCCGGTCGATTCGCACGGTTTCGGCCAACGAGCCGGGGTGTTTCAAGTGCCACGGGGACAAGCGGGGTCCATTCACCTTTGAACACGCGCCGGTACGGCTGGAGGGCTGCAACGCCTGCCACCAGCCGCACGGTTCGGCGAACCCGCACATGCTGGCGCGCCAGGAAGTGCGTTTCGTGTGCCTGGAGTGCCACGCCAACATCGCCAATCCGGCCACGGCGCAGACCGGCATTCTGGGCGGCGTGCCTCCGGCCTTTCACGATTTGCGCAGCGCGCGATTCCGCAACTGCACGCTGTGCCATATCAAGGTTCACGGATCGTACGTGGATCGCTCCCTACTGCGATGAGACTCCTCCTTCTGCTCCTGCTGGCCGCGCCCCTGACGGCGCAACAAACCCCGGCGCCCAAGCCTCAGGAACCGGCCGAGGCGAAGCCCGCTGCTGAAGAACAGAAGCAGGAGGCGGCCGAAGCCTCCGCTCCAGCGCCGGCCGCGGATGAGAACATCAGCGGTTATGTCGATGTCGGGTATCGCTGGGTCTCGGGCCCGGCGGGGAATTTCGATTCCTACCGCAGCATCGTGAACCTGGGCGAAGGGCCCAAGCTGCTGAACCTGGACTGGAGCTTTCAGGATCCCAAGAAGCGCCTGTTCGACCGGCTGGACGTGCGGGCCAACAACTGGGGGGGAGATCCGTACAACACGGCCCGGATCGACGCGCGCAAGAACCGGCTGTACAATTTCAGCTTCGACTACCGTAACATCGCGCTCTTCAACTTCCTGCCCTCGTACGCGAACCTGCTGTCGGAGCCGGGCCTGCCGCTCGGCGCTGTCCGGCCGCTGTTTCTGAACCAGCGCTCCTTCGATACGACGCGGCGCCTGATGGATGTGCAACTCGACCTGCTGCCCGGGACGTGGCTGGTTCCGTACCTGGCTTACAGCCGGAATTCCGGCGAAGGCCGGGGCATCACCGATTTCGTGAGCGGCAGCAACGAGTACCCGGTGGCCACGCGGCTGAGCGACAAGACGGACCACTTCCGCGGCGGCGTGCGGCTGGAAATGCGGCGCTTCCACGTGACGGCGGAGCAGGGGGGGACGACATTCAAGGATGACCAGTCGGCGTTTCACTCGGGGACGCAATTCGGCAACCGCGCGACGCCGCTGCTGGGCCAGACGCTCTCCCTGACGAACCTGAGCGAGGCCTGGCGGATCCGCGGGGACAGCATCTATTCCAAGGTCATCGTCACCGCCAACCCGATCGACCGCCTGGACCTCTACGGGCAGTTCCTGTACAGCCAGCCGACCACCGACACCAACTACAGCCTGGCGGGCACGGGGAACTTCGCGCTGCTGAGCGCGCTGCGTTTCTACAGCGGCCAGCAGGACCTGGGCTTCGCCGAAGCCAAACAGCCGCACACCTCGGGAAGCGTAGGGGCCGAACTGCGAATCACGCGGCGGCTGCGGGTGACGGAATCGTGGATGACGGACCGGTTCCACAACGCGTCTTCGGTGCTGCTGACCGAGCGCCTGCTTTCCGCCGCCACTCCGGAGCAGACCAACCGCGTTTTCGCGAGCCCGCTGCTGGAGCTGAACTACAGCCAGCAGGAAGTGAACCTGCTGTTCGACGTGACCTCGCGCATCACCCTGCGCGGCGGCCATCGCTACGTGTGGGGCGATGCCCGCGTGCCCGCCTCGGAACTGGCGGGCGGAGGCCTGGAGCAGGGCGAGCTGAAACGGCACGTGGGACTGGCCGGGGTGAATTACCGTTCCGGGCAGCGCCTGAGCGCGAACCTGGACTATGAGGCTTCCTCGGGGGACCGCTCCTACTTCCGGACCAGCCTGCAGGACTATCACAAAGCGCGGGCACGGGCGCGCTACCAGCTGATGGATTCGCTGAGCCTGAACGGCTCGTTCTCGATTCTGGACAATCAGAATCCGGCCCCGGTGCTGGACTACGAGTTCCGCAGCCGGGACGCTTCCCTGGGACTGTTCTGGACGCCCAAGGGGGGCAAGCGCTTCACGCTGCTGGGCGAATACGGCCGTTCCACCATCCGGAGCAGCCTGGA
This sequence comes from Bryobacterales bacterium, assembly GCA_020852755.1. Lineage (GTDB taxonomy): Bacteria > Acidobacteriota > Terriglobia > Bryobacterales > Bryobacteraceae > JADZAF01. The sequence continues at coordinate 9,396 of JADZAF010000168.1, read as the reverse complement.
CTACCGCCTGCCCACGGCGCTCAACGTGATCGAAAACTCCGCCTACCGCGACAACGCGCACACCGCCAACGCGCTGGGCGACATCAACCTCTCCTCCATCGCCGGACGCCCGGTGAAACTGAGCCTGGGCGGGAACTTTTTTGTCTCGTCGGGCAGCCGTCCGACGCGGTATTATCAACCTGTGGGCCGGCTTTCAGTGCCGCTGGGGAAACACGTCCAGTGGAACTCGGAATGGCGCTGGTACGGCTTTTCCGAACCGTTTTACCTGTACGAGGGATTCCGGACCCACCAGTTCATTACCGGCATTCGACTGGGCATCTGAGGCCGGCCTGGGCGGTCAGGGGCACGACTCCGCCGAGCGGCCCGCCGGAAGGAGGAGCGCGCTATGAATCTAGCTCATTGGGTTGTCCTGGGAAGCTCCACGGTTTTCGGATTGGCTGCCGCCGGCTCCATCGCAGGCGATGCGCAGCGCGGCTCGGAGGTCTTCAAACAGCAGAACTGCATTGCCTGCCACAGTGTGGCGGGGCAGGGGGGCAAGGCGGCGCCCGACCTGGGCATGCGCACGGCCCGCGAGTATACTCCTGCACAGATGGCCAGCCAGATCTGGAACCACGCTCCGGCCATGTGGACGGCCATCGCCGGGCGGGGTTTTGAACGTCCGCTGGTGACCGAGGACCAGGCGGCCGATCTGTTCGCCTATTTTTACTCGGCGCGCTATTTCGAGAGGCCGGGCGACGCAGGGCGCGGCAAGCAGGTGTTCTCCGCCCGGCGCTGCGCGGAGTGTCATGCCATTACCGGGCAGGCGGCGGGCGGGGCCAGCCCGGTGGCCCAATGGCGTTCCCTCGCCGATCCCATTGCCCTGGCCGAGCAGATGTGGAACCACTCGGCAAGCATGCGAGCGGCGGCCGGAAGCAAGGGTGTGAACCTGGGAACGCTCAGCACGCAGGAACTGACAGACGTGCTGGTCTATCTGCAGAACCTGCCGGAACTGAGAGCCTCCCGGCGGCCCGGTTTCGCGGCCGGACCGGCCGACACCGGCGAGATGCTGTACCGGGTGAAGGGCTGCGCGGATTGCCACACGGGCAAGCGGTCGCTGGAGCGCTTCTCCGGCCGCACCCTCACCGATTTCGCGGCGGCCATGTGGAACCACGCCCCGAAAATGGGGAAGGAACTGCCGGAACTGCGGCCCGAGGAGATGAAGCGCATCGTCGGATATCTCTGGTCCATCCAGTTTTTCGGGGAGCGCGGCGATCCCGCGCGCGGCCAGAAGGTGTTCACGGCCAAGAACTGCTCGGCGTGCCACGGTGCGGCGGCCTCGGGCGCGCCCAATCTGGCGGAGTACAAGGGCCGCTTTTCGGCCACCAGCATGGTGGCCGCGCTGTGGCGGCACGGGCCGGCCATAATGGCGCGGATGAACATGAACAAGGTGGCCTGGCCGACCTTCACGCGCACGCAAATGGCGGACCTGATCGCCTATCTGAACCGGAACTGACGGCTTCCTCCGGTTCCGCCTCGGAAGCGGCGTTCGCCGCGGGGCTATGCGTCGAGGTCCACGGAGCGGGCCAGTTTCACGGCCGGATTCCGGCGCAACTCCGCCAGCACGCTTTCCGGCACCTCCTGGTCCGTGCTGACCACGGCGATGGCTTCGGCTTCCTCGCCGGGCGCCAGCGGGCCGTTGCGCCTGCCGAGGGAGAAGTTCGCGATGTTGATCCTGCTGTCACCGAGCACCGTTCCGACATGCCCGATGACGCCGGGCACGTCGCGGTTGCGCATATAGACCAGGTGGCCGGAGAGCTGAGCCTCGCAGTAGATGCCGTCCACCTGCAGGAGGCGCGGCTTCTCGAGCAGGACGGCGCCTTCCACCAGAGTCGAGCCGGTGTCGGTTTCCACTTCCACACGGATGGAATCGGTGTGGCCCGAGCGGGCGGCCAGTTGCTCCGCCACGCTCCAGCCGCGCTGGGAAGCGATCTGCATGGCGTTCACGAGGTTGGCTTTGTGGGAGACCGAGCGGTTCAGCACGCCGGCCACCCCGGCATTGCGCAGCAGGTTCGTGTTGGCATCGCCGATGCGGCCCAGGTACGTGAAGCGCACCACGCGGGGATTGCCGGCCGCAACGTAGGCGGCGAAGGTTCCCAGGCGCTCGGCCAGGGTGATGTAGGGCCCCAGGGCGCGATACTGCTCCGGGGTAATGGCCGGCATGTTGACCGCGTTGATGGCGACTCCCGTCTGCAGGTACTCGACGACCTGTTCGGCGATACGCACGCCGACGATCTCCTGGGCTTCCTCGGTGGAGCCGCCGATGTGAGGCGTTGCGATGACTTCGCCCAGAGCCAGCAGCGGGGAGTCCTGCGGCGGGGGCTCGGCTGAGAAGACGTCCATGGCCGCTCCGGCCACCTTGCCGGACTTTATGGCTTCGGCCAGCGCCGCTTCGTCGATCAACTCGCCGCGGGCGCAGTTCACGATGCGCACGCCCGGCTTCATTTTGGCGAACGCGCCGTGGGAGAGCAGGTGATGGGTTTCGGCGGTCAGCGAGACGTGCAGGGTGATGTAGTCGCTTTCCTCGTAGAGCCTGCAGAGATCCACGAGTTCGACGTTGAGGTCGCGGGCGATCTGGGAGGTGACGTAGGGGTCGGAGGCCAGGATGCGCATCTCGAAGGCCTGAGCGCGCTTGACCACCTCACGGCCGATGCTGCCCAGGCCGATGATGCCCAGGGTCTTGCCGCGCAGCTCGGTGCCCAGCAGCTTCTTCTTTTCCCATTTGCCGGCATGGGTGGACTTATCGGCGGCGGGGATGTGGCGGGCGATGGCCAGCATGAGCGCGAGGGCGTGCTCGGCCACGGAGACGGCGTTGCCGCCCGGGGTGTTCATGACCAGGACGCCGGCGGCGGTGGCGGCTTCCAGGTCCACGTTGTCGACGCCCACGCCGGCCCGGCCGACGACCCGCAGGCGGGGCGCCTGGTCCAGCACGTCCCTGGTTACCTGGACGGCGCTGCGCACCACCAGAGCCTCGGCATCGGACAGGTGCTGCCGGAACTCCTTGGGGTTCGAAACGATGACATTGAGGCCGGGCTGGGACTGGAGCAATTCGATGCCGGCCTTGGAAAGGCCATCGGCTACCAGGACGTTCATACCGCGGCCTCCCGGGCGAAAGCGGCTTCGGCGTAGACGTTCTGCGCGGCGCGAACTCCGGAGCCAAAGTCGACCGGGAGCCCCTGCGCGTGCAGGATCAGCTCCAGGCCGGCGATTACGGCGAACAGGTCGACGAAATCGAAGTAGCCCAGGTGGGCGATGCGAAAGATCCTGCCTTTCATCGAGCCCTGCCCGTTGGCGATGATGGCTCCGAAGCGGTCCCGAAACTGCTTGACGATGACGCCGGAGTCCATGCCGGCGGGGGCTTTCACGGCGGTCACCGAGGAACTGGGCGAGCCGGGGGAGAACAGTTCCAGGCCGAGTTCCGCCACGGCGGCGCGGGTGGCGCGGGCCAGCAGGCGGGCGTTCTCCACCAGGTTGGCCATGCCGATGCGCCGGATGTAGCGGAGCGCCTCGGCGAGGGAAAGGATGAGGGAGGTGGCGGGTGTCCAGCTCGATTCCCCCTTCTCCGCGTTCTTCTTCTCTTTGGCGAAATCGAAGTAGTAGTGCGGGAGGCTGGAGGCAGAGGCGAACTTCCAGGCCTTGGGAGAGATGGTCAGGAAGGCCAGGCCGGGCGGGATCATGAAGGCCTTTTGAGAGCCGCCGACCACGATGTCCAGGCCCCAGCCGTCGATATCCAGCGGCATGGTGCCGATTCCAGTGATGGCGTCCACCAGGAAGATGGCGCCGGTCCTGGCCACCGCGCGGCCCATGGCTTCCACGTCGTGCTGGGCGCCGGTGGAAGTCTCCGAAGCCTGCACGAACACGCCCCGGGTGGCGGGCTCAGCCGCCAGCGCGGCCTCGACGCGGTCCGGAGTCACCACGTCGCCGTATTCGGCCTTGAGAACGGTGGCGTCCAGGCCGTAGGACCTGGCGATCTCGACCCAGCGCTCGCCGAACTTGCCGGCCGAGCAGACGATCACCTTGTCTCCACGGGAGAAGAGGTTGGATACCGAGCCGTCCATGGCGCCGGTTCCCGAGGCGGCGAACATCAGGACGTCGTGGGAGGTTCCCAGCACCTCCTTGAGGTCGGCCAGCGCCGAGCGGTAGGCGGTGCGGAAGTCCTCGGTGCGGTGATGGAGATCGGATCCCATCATGGCGTGCAGGGCCGGCGGGTAGAGCGGCGTCGGTCCCGGTGTGAGAAGTCTCTGTTTCTTAACGTACATATGGAGCTATCTATGCCTATAGGAGTGTTCCTAATCAGCGGGTTACGGCAGAATCATCAAGAATTGCTGCAAGTTTCCAGAAGGGCCTCCCCATGCGTTCGAAGCGGATCGAGAGGGGCCAACCATCAAAAAGCCTAAAGACCAATGTACTCGAAATGGCGCCAAAAGGTGAGTCCGATTTGATTTCCTATACTGAAGGGGTGAGCGAGATTCCTGCCTTGCTATCCGGCTTTCCGGTGGTCACGACGATTCCTCTCCTGTGGGGCGATCAGGATGCCTTCGGGCACGCCAACAACCTGGTCTACCTGAGGTGGTGCGAGACCTCGCGAGTGGAGTACCTGATGCGGGCGGGGCTGTGGAGCGGCCAGCCGCCGAATGGAACCGGGCCGATCCTGGCCAGCGTAAAGTGCGACTACAAGGCGCCGCTGGGCTATCCGGACAAGGTGCAGGTGGGAACGCGAGTCAGCGGGATCGGCAACAGCAGCCTGCGCATGGAGCACCGGGTGGTGAGCCGGAAGCTGGGCAAAGTGGCGGCGGCGGTGGATTCCGTTCTGGTGTGGTTCGACTACGAGCAGGAGCGGCCCGCGCCGGTTCCCGAGGAGGCCAGGCGCACCATCGAGGAACTCGAGGGCAAGCCGGTCGGCAACCTGCGGGCGCCGGCTGCCGCCGGGTAATCAGACGGCGGTGCGGAGCTTGGGAGCGCCGGAGCCGGCCAGGGCGAGACGGGGCTCGCGCGCGATGGCATCGCCCAAGGCCTTCACTACCTGGTCGCCGATGGCCGACGCCTGGTGCAGCTCGGCCGGATAGCGAACCTGGAACTCCAGGCCGGCGTCGGTGAAGCGCAGGCGGCCTTCCGGGCGCGGCGGGGCAAGGGGCACGTCGACGGAGCGCTGGAAGGCGGCGTGCTGCTGGTCGATGCGCTCGCGGTACTGTTCGAAGACGCTCTCGACAGCGGCCATCAGGCGGGTCTGGGCGAGCTGGAGATCGCTCTCGGGCGCCAGAGTAAGCGAGACCGTGTGCCAGACGTAGTCGGTTCCGGGCATCTGTTTGAACAGGGCCGCGGGCTGGAAGACCACGGAGTTCGAAAAGGCGACGACGCGCCCGGTGGCGTGAAGATCGGTGGGACCGCCGGCCATCTCCATGAGGTAGATGCGCACCAGGCCGATGTCGAGGACGTCGCCCGTGACATTCGAGATGGTGACCCGGTCGCCGACACGGACGCCGTACCGTCCGATGAGGAAGAAGTAGGCGACGATGGAGAGGATCACGTTCTGGAGGGCGACGGCGAGGCCGGCGGTGAGGAACCCGGCATAGGTGGCCAGCGAGCCGAATTCGCTGGCCAGTCCCATCACGATCATGGCGGCGACCACGCAGGTGACCACTACCCGGCGGAGCGTCAGGAACTGCTTGCGCCGGCGGGCATCGCGTACGTAGCGGAAGGTGCCGCGGCGCCACAGCTCGGAGATGCCCAGCACCACGGCGATCATGATGACGAGTCCCAGCGCGCGGAACAGCAGGTAGTTGACGGCGCCGGCGTAGCGCTGCTCCACGGCGTTGCGCGCTTCCGTCAGGCTGTTGCGCAGGGTCTGAACCTGGATGTTCTGCTCGCGCAGCGGAGCCAGGGCGGCGGAGACCTGCTTGAAGCGAACGGTGAGGGCTTCGATCTCCTGCCGGTCGGCGTCCATCTGCTCGGCGGTCTGGGACGAGGAGTCGGCCGAGACGGTGTCGCTTCTGCGGATGGCATTGCGCAGATCGTTCACCAGGGGCGCGCGAATCTCGTCCACGTGCTTCTGCAAGGTCTCGGTTTCGTCAAGGGCGTCGCGCAGCAGGCTGCGGGCGCGGGCCATGCGGAAGGCTTCGGTGACCAGTTTGAGGATGCCGGCCGACTCGGGGCGGTAGGGGGACTCGGCCGAGGCAGCCTTCGCAGGGGGCAGGGGAGCGGCAGGCTGCGTGCCGCGCATGGCCTCGGGCACCGAGCGCTCGAGCCGGTCGATATAGCTGGCCAGGTCGGCGCCGCCGCCGGTCTGGCTGGTGAGGAAGGCGCGCATGCCCTGGATGGAGTCGCGGATCTGTTTGGCGAGGTTGAGCTCGGCTTGCAGTTCGCGCCGCCGCGCAGTGAGGCTGGACCGGGTTCGAGCGCCGGCCCGGGCCAGGGCCGCGTCCACCTCGGCGATGCGGCCTTCGAGTGTGGAGATTCGTTCGGCGGCCCGGCGGGAAGCCTGGTCCACGTTAAAGGCGGACGCCGGCGGTCTGGCTCCGGCGGCCTGCGGGGCGCGCACCAGCGGGGCGGAGGCCCGGGCGAAGTCGAAGGCCAGTTGCAGGGCCCGCGTGGAGACGCGCTGGGCGGCTTCCCGTTCCAGAACATCGGCGGGGAGCTGGGCCGACTGGCCGGCCGCGGCGATGTGGCGGTACCAGGCGATGGTGCGGGCCATGTGGGCGATGACTTCGGCCATCTGAAGCGGCGCGGCGGGCGGGGCGGGCGCGGCCAACGCCGTCCAGAGCAGCCCCGAGGCCAGCCCGGCTCCCGCCACCCGTTGGACCCATCGCGGCTGCATGGTTTTACCTTCCGGCCGTGCGGGTGCGCTGCCAGGCCCGGGCATCGTCGAGCGACCGCTGAACTCCGGCCGGGATACCGCTGTCGCCACCCACGGCCAGGAAGCGGAAGCCCTGCTGGAGCCGTTCGGTGACTTCCTTGCCGGAGGTCAAGGTGCCGCACGGGACGCCGGTTTCCTTGCAGGCGGCAACGACCTTGGCAATCTCCGCCTCGACGCGCTTGTCGCCGAGAGGCACCCCCATGGAGAAGGCCAGGTCCGAGGGGCCCACGAAGACGCCGCTGACGCCGGGCGTTTTCAGGATGGAGCGGATGTTGTGGACTGAATCGACCGATTCCACCATCAGCCAGAGGAGCAGCTCTCCGGCGGGGTCGAGCGGCCAGACGTCGGCCCTGGCGCTGTACTGCGGCCCGGGCAGCCCCCAGTAGCGCGCGGCCCAGCCGTAGCCGACGCCGCGATGCCCGGCGGGGTTGAAATCCGGCGCGCCCTGCAATTGCGGGAAACGTGCGGCCTGGACGGCGGCGAGAGCCTCGTCCGCGTTGTTCACGTGCGGGACGAGGACGCCGAAGGCGCCCAGGTCGAGGGCCTGCTTGAAGAGGAACTCGGAGCGCTCGCGGGCGTTGGCGGGCAGGCGCACGATGGGCGTCACGTTCATCTGCAGGCTGCCCCTGGCGGCGATCTGCTGCTTGTCCGTCATGCCGAGCAGGTAGGTCTCCAGGCGCGAGAGGTCGCCCGGGCTGTGCTCCAGGTCGATGATGATGAAGTCGAGTGAAGAAGAGGCCATCGAGGCCGCGCCGCGCACGGACAGGTTGGAGACGAACACGCCCAGGGGCGGGACGCCTTTCTCGAGCAACTCGATGGTTCGGTTGAGGCGGATCTCGCGGCCGGACTGGGCGCCGGCCGTGAATACCAAGAAGAAGAGTAGCGCCGCGGTCCTCACGATTGCCTCTTTCCGCGCACCGGCATCAGTTCCAGGCGGCGGATCAGGATCTCGGCTCCCTCAGACTGGATCATGATCCTGCCCTCGCTGCGCGAGGCCCGGGTTCCCTGGTTGACCACCACGCCGTTCACCAGGTTGGTGATGGCGCCGGCATCGCAGATCACCTCGGAACGGTTCCACTGGCCGGCGGGCTTTTCGACGTCCTCGCGGCCGCGGAAGCCGATCTGGTCCTTCCACTCGGGGTCGCGCCCCCACCAGTTGATACGGCCGCTGTCCCTGGTGACGGGCGTGCCGCCCTTCTTCCAGTAGTGCTGGCCGTCGGGACCCAGGCGGCACTCGGCGGTGAGGCTGGGCCGGTTCTTACCGTTGACCATGATGAAGTCGCCGCAGCCGCCCTCGATGATCTGGCACTCGAAGGATTCGGGCCATAGGCCGGAGTAAGCGCCGTCCTCGCCGGTGGCGTGCAGCAGGATGCCGCTGTCGCGGGCCTTATCGCGGCGGGGGTCGAAGGTGGCGCCGCCCCACTTCCACTCCATGACCAGGTGGTAGTCGCGGTAGTCCTGCCGGGTGCCTACGCCGCCCCACTCCTCGCCGGAAATCCGGAGCAGGCCATCGCGAACGCTGAATACCTGTTTCGGGTCCTCGAACTTCGTGGTGCGGAGAAACGTGTAGAGGCCGTCCAGGTTGCTCCCGTTGAAGAGCCGGATCCTGCGGCGGGGTGTGACGGGGCCGGCGGCGGCCCGCGCCGTGAACGCGCCCGCGGATACGGCCAGGAAGGCGCGGCGGCTGATGTTTGCCGGTTTGAAGGTAGTGCCGTGATTAGCCATCCAATTCAATCTCCTGATGCTGCAAACAGCCGTAGGGGTACACCGCCACGCTGGCGGCTGCTTTGTGCCGGGCCATCAAAAGGCTCACCACGTCTTCCCAGCGGGTGGCGAACCGCGCGCCCGGGGGGAACATACTCTCCTGGGCCTTCTGCAGATATTGGGAATAGACGATCAGTTGATACTTGCGGGGGTTGGCGGCGCGCGGCGCGAGGAAGGCCAGCGGGTCGCCTTTGGCCGGGTAGCCCTCAGGGTAGAGGTAATGCCAGGACATGATGCCGGCGGGGTGCTGCATGACCAGCACGCCGGTCCCGCCCTCGCGCACGGAGCGGTCAATCCAGGGCAGCGCCTTGCCGGCCTGGGAATTGGCCGGGTAGCCGCTGGAGATCACCACGTCGGCATTCTTGAGGGTGACGGTGCGGTGCAGCCTGTTGGCGGCGCGGCAAGCCTCGGTGTGGGCCTCGACCACGTCCCCGGCAAAGATGGCGCAGGGCTGCAGGCGGTTGTTGGAGACGATCTGGACGCTGAAGTCCACCCGGGCCAGCCGGGCCGCTTCCACGATGTCGCGCCGCAGTTCGTTGGTGAAGATTTTACCTTCGACGGCGGTCTTGTTGCTCTTGCCGATGACCAGGTGGTTGTGGCGGATGGTCTGGAAGCCGCACACGCCGGGCAGCACAGCCTTGGCGCCGCCGCTATAGCCGGCGATGGAGTGGATCTTGACGCCGCCGATGGTGATCCGGAGGTCCGCCGCGTGGAACAACCGGTTGAGCCAGACGCGGTTCCTG
>JADZAF010000167.1 GCA_020852755.1 Bryobacterales bacterium | reverse complement strand
GCTCCGGATAGCCGAAGGTGTGGAAGACGGCGCCGGTTTCGAGCGCGCAGTCTTCGGGAAGATCCACCACCATCTTCATCCCTACCGCCCACTCGGCGGCGTGATGTCCCTCGGGCATTCCAAAGTGGGAATCCAACTGGCGGCCGACAGCGCCGACGGGGCCGTCCCCGATGACGGTAAGGGCGGCGCGCACGTCCATGCCGGGCATGAATCCCGGTTCCGGGTTGCCCCGGCGGTCCACACCCTGGTCGGCCAGGCGCACACCCACCACGGCGCCGTTCTCGATGAGCGCCTGGGAGACGGGAGTGCCGGGCCAGATCTGGACAGTGCCGCCGGCCAGCACCTGCCCGCCGGCCCACTGGTTGAACTGGCCGATAGACAGAACCAGGCCGCCGTGCTTGCTGAGGAAGGCGGGAGTGTAGGGCAGCTCGAGGGCGTGGTCGCGGAGAGGCAGAAGCCGGCCGAACGCGCGGATGAGGCGGTCGGCCATCCGCAGTGTGGCCGGGCGGCGGCTGGCTCCGGCGGGGTCGAGCAGGTAGAGGATCTTCTCGCCGGCCACGGGGGCGGCCATGGGGATCTCGGAGGGGTCCAGATCCGGGAAAGTCGCGCGGATGCCGCGCGCGCGGGTGACCACTCCGGAAACGCCGAATCCCAGATCGTCCGCCCGCTCGTAGCAGATGACCTGCGGGGGCAGGCCGGGCATGACCGCGCTTTCCACGGCCGGCGTGCCGTCTTCGTTCACCAGGCGGCGCGAGAGGGTGGTGAGGAACCCCCCCATGGCCGGGCCGAAGCCGACACAGACGATGTCGGCTTCCAGGGTCTGGCGGCCGGTTTCCGGTTCGCTCATGCCGGGTAATCCAGGGCCTCGGGAATCATGACCTTGGTGAGCGCGTCGGCGGCGCGGTCCTTGGCCAGTTGCGAGCCGGTGAGGCAGGCGTCCAGGCGGGCGCGCAGGCGGGTGAACTGCTCGACGCCGTCGAAGCGGGCGCAGGGGCCGGCTTTCACCGGGGGCAGCCCACCCTCGCCGAGAACATCGGAGTATCCCGGAGCCGCGCTGCCGATGCCCGGAATCATGCCTTCCAGGGCCACCAGCTCGTCGTCCTGGTAGCAGGAGGAAGCGCCCGCCGCGTCCCAGGAAGGATGGCGCCGGTAGCCGAACACCAGTTCCGCGCAGATGCGGCCGGTTTCCCCGGCGGCGCGGGCGGCCTGCACGTGGGAAAGGTCGGTCATGAAATCGAGCAGGCCCGGGAAGCCCTCGGCCAGGGCCGGGTTATCCGGACCCTTGGCTTCCAGCTCGAGGAGATCGTCGATGAAACAGCGGGCGGCCACCAGCCAGCAGAGCGCGTCGGCCAGGCGGAAAGTGACCCCCTGGCGCGCATTTTGATAGAGCTTCTGCCCGTGCGCGTCGGCGGCTTTATCCAGATGCTCGAGAGTCCACAGCCACAATTGCATGGCGCTGGCCAGGGTGCAGGCGCCGGTGCCGGGCCGGCGGGCAGCCGCCGCCCGCAGTTCGGCGAGCCAGATGCGCATCTGGGCCAGGAACAGCGGGTTGGTCATGGTGACGGACAACTGGCGCCGCTGGACGGCCTCCGGCCCCTCGTAGGTCGCTTCCAGCTGGGCGTCCATCCACTTGTGGCCGAGGAAGCCGGGGCAGTCTTCGGTGATGCCGTAGCCGCCCATCAGGCTGACGGCTTCGCGCATCACGTTGGCCCCATGGCCGGTGTTCCAGAGCTTGGCGGCCGGGCAGAGGACGTTGGCCAAGGCATCCAGGATGGCAAACTCCACCAGCGGGTCGTCGCTGGTTTTGGCTCCCGCGAGGCGCTCGAGGGCGTCCTTCTGGATACGGCGCAGGGCCTTGAAGGCGGCCGATCCGCCCGCGATGCCGCGCTCCGCCAGGATCTCATCCTTGCGGCGTTCCAGCGGGTCAAGCCGGTCGAACAGGCGCGCGGCGGCAAAGCCCAGGGAAGCGCCCGCTTCGCCGGTCGCCCAGATATCCACCAGGCGGTGCAGCACGTCCTCGCGCTGCTGCAGTCCGAGTTCGTAGCGAGGCGACCCCGGGGCCACGGCTTCTCCTCCCCGGAAGCGGTTGCGCTGGTAGCGTATGACCGGCTCGACGGCGGACAGCAGTTTGGCCGTGGTCATCAACCCGACGGTGACGCGGGTGCGGCGGAAGACAGCCTCGATGACTTCGCCGTGACTGTAGCGGGGGACGATGACGCCGTCCTTGACGGTGTAGCCGCCCACGATCCGGCCGGCAGGAACACGCAGGCTCAGGACCGGGTCGCTGGTGGAGGAGAGCTGATGAACCAGCTTGCGGGTAGGGGTGCCGCGGTCGAAGAGGCCCGGATCGTTCTCCTCGAGGATGATCATGCAACTGCCCTTGATGCGCGGGTCGGCCGAATCCACGGCGGCGGTGACGATGTCGGCGAAGCCCATGTTAGTGATGAAGCGGCCTCGCTTCTCGACCTGAAGGACAGGCTCCTGGCCTTCGTTCCATTCGGCCACCCGCACCTTGCCGCCCAACAGGCCGGTCTCGACGCCGACGTAGGGCAGCGGCTCGGTGAGGGCGAAGGCGGCGCGGGAGACTCTGCGGTTTTCGCCGGGCTGGAGCGGCGCGCAGCGGGCCATGTACACGGCGCGCTGTTCGGGGGTGCCGCGCTCGTGGATCGGCGCGAGGCCGAGACAGCTTGCCAGGCTGCCGGTGGCGGCGCCGGCATCCACCCAGGCCAATTCAAAGGCGATGAGGGCCAGCACCAGGTTCTTGGGGCCCTCGATGAAACCGCCCTCGGAAGGTTCCAGAAAGGAGGCGGTGATGCCGGACTGGTCGAAGGCATCCAGCAGGGCCGCCTTGCCCTCGGTCCACTCGTGGGAGTTACGGCCGCCCTCGGCGACCAGCCGGGCGACCGGACCGCGCGCTACGGCGCGGGCGGCCTGCACCATCATCTGCAGATCGTAGCGGTCGGCGTAGCGCCACATGATCTGGCGCACATCGTCGCCCGGAAGGGTTCGCAAGCTCTCGGTTTTGGTTTCGACACCTGTAGCCACAGCGTACTCCGTTATCTGAAATTGCGAGAAAGGAGCAATCCCGGGGCCATTGCAGGCCGGATTCGCAGGAGCCGGCTAAGCGACTTGTTTTCAGCGCGAGCGGGCCTTACGGCGAAGCAGTCCAGGGAGGGTGGAAAGAACGGGTTTCGCCGGGCTGGGGCATATGACCCAAGCCACAGCCGCCGGAAGGGTTAATCGGAAGGGGGCGGCTGTCCCGCCGGGCCTTCGATGGCGTCGCCGATCCAGGTGATGGCCGCGTAGGAAGCCGGCCAGCCGATGGTGGAGATCGCCAGGATGGCGGCGTGGAAGAGTTCCTCCTGAGTGAGGCCGGCAGCCAGAGCCTGGCGGACGGCGGAATGCACCGCCCCTTCATGCCGGTGGCCGATGGCCAGGGCGAGTTTGACGAGACGGCGCGTCTTCTCGTCCAGGGGACCGGCCTCGTGGCACTCGTCCGCGAACCGCGAGAAAGCCTCCCACACACGAGGGTGGTGTTTCTGAAATTTCAGGATGGATTCCGGTAATGGCTGCCGCACCCTCTTCTCCCGCCGGAAGTATCAGAGCTCCAGGCGCCGCAGGTGACGGCGCATGGCTTCGCGTTCCTGTTCCTGCTTCCAATGAGCGCGCACGAGCCAGTTGGCCAGGACCGCTAACGCGCCCAGCACAGCGATGCCGAAGACAACGGCCATGATGATTCGAGAGGTGTAACCTGGAGTCTACACCCTGCGCGGCAAACCACGCGATTGATGTGTGTGTGGAATTGCACAGTGAAATTACGGAGGGATAGACGGATCTGTCCCGGTAGCTTGATGGAACCGGCTCGTCTGTTTCCCTCGATTGGATTACTCGCCCAGTGTGGCGCGCAGACCCTTGATCAGGGTTTCGCGTTCCGCAAGGGTGAGCTTGGCCTCGGGATGGGCGAACAAGTACGACCGGAGGGGCATTGCGCCCTTCTCGACTTCCTCGGCAGCCTCCCTGGCCTCGCGCTGGGGCCGGTCCCACTCCGAAAAGTTGAGGGCCCGGCGGCCGTGCTGCACGTGGCGGTACGTGAACCAGGAAACCGGCGCGACTTTTGCGTACCAGGGCCATCTGGTTTCGTTGCTGTGGCAATCGAAGCAGGCCCTGCGCGCCAGTTCCAGGGTCTCCGCATGGTTCCAGTCGGGCTGTTTGCGGGCCGGCGGATTCGCATGATTCCGGCCATAGGGCACCAACTGCATGGCGATGATAAGCGCGGGAATCGCGCCCAGCCAGAACTTCTTCAACACTTACTCCTCTCTGTACGGGCTGCCCTCTCAAGTTTGGGGGAACTTACTCATCCAGTGTACCGCAATTTGCGGCCGGAGTGATTCCAGGCAAGTGACTTAGCCGGCTGCGTTCAACTCGACGACGAACTCGGGCGCGGGGTATCCGGCCGCACCCAGAGCATCGCGAATCGCCTGCTGGGTGTCGAAATAGACCTGCCAGTAATGATCGTTGTGGCAGTACGGCCGGACGGCGAGCACGCAGCCGGCCGGGGTATGAGCCAGGATCTTGAGATCGGGCGCCGGCGCGGGGAGAACGTGAGCGACTTTGGCCACGCCGGCGGCAATGCGCTCGATGGCCTGCCGGAGATCCATAGAGTGGGCCACCTGGGCGGTGATATCGACGCGGCGGTAGGGGTTGGCGGTGAAGTTCTGGATATTGTCCGAAAGAATCTTGTTGTTTCCTACGAACGTGCAGAGGTTGTCCGGGGTGTTGATGGTCGTGACAAACAGCCCGATTTCCCTGACCGTTCCGAGGGTGCCCGCGGCGCCGATGAAGTCCCCGACCTTGAAGGGGCGCAGGATGACCAGGAAAGCGCCGGCGGCGAAGTTGGCGAGCAAGCCGCTCCAGGCGGCGCCGACGGCCAGGCCCGCGCCGGCCAGCAGGGCGGCGAAAGTGGTGGTCTCGACGCCGAATACCTCGAGGATGGCGATCACCAGGATAATGGTGAGCAGCACGCTGACCGTGTTCTGCACGTAGCGAACGATGGTGGCTTCGATGCCCTGGGCGCGCATCCCTCCGCCTAACAGGCGCATGGTGAAGCGGATGAGCATGCGCCCGCCGATCCACAGCAGGAAGGCCCCGAGCAGCTTCCAGCCGATACTAATGAGAGTCTCGTTGATACTCGTCATCAGAGCTGCGGTACTCACAAGAAGAGCGATCTCGTTCATGGCGGATCTCCAATGGTAAGCCAGTATACATAAAGCGCATGAGGGTGGAAAGCTCCCTCTACGCGCGGCCTGCGCGGCTGCGTGTGCTGTCGCAGATCGACGATGCGGATGCCGATAAGTTCTTCGCCCTGAGCAGGACGGACCGGGGAAGAGGTGATCGGAGCGCTCAGCGCGCGGGGGGGTCTCGCGCGATCGTGAGCGTGCGCAAGCCGCCGGCCCCGGCCGGTGGCCGGCGACGGTCAGGCGCTTCCGACTACTGGGCGCTGGTATTCTGATCCGGCCGGGTGTCCGGTTGGCCCGGAGAGGGGAGCACGCGGCCGAGAGCCTCCCCCAGGGTCTTAAACGTGAAGGGCTTGCTCAACCATCCGCTGACGGCCGCGGCATCGACGGCGGGCTGGTTGAGGCCGGAGCAGACCAGAATGGGGATATCGGCGCGTATCTCCCGGATCCGCTGAGACAGTTCCTGACCTCCCATGCCCGGCATGGACCAGTCGGTGATGACAATATCGAAGGACCCGGGGGCGGAGCGGAAAACCTGGAGCGCTTCCATCCCGCCATGGCAGGGTGTTGTGGCATAGCCCATGCGGGTGAGAAGCAGGTTGCCGAGCCGCAAGAGCGCGTCGTCGTCATCCACCAGCAGCACCCGGTTTCCCGGGTGCGGAGCGTGCCGGGGCGGGGCGGCCTGCGGGCCCGCCTCCCGCCGCTTTTGGGCCGGCAGGGAGAAGAAAAAGCGGGTGCCGGTTTGCACCTCGCAGGAGAAGGAGACGGCGCCGCCCAGATAGCGCTCTCCGTAAAGCTTCATGCTGTAGGTGCCGATGCCCCGGCCGGCTGGTGAACGCGTGCTGAAGGATCTTTGGAAGAGCTGGGCCTGAGCCTCCGGAGGTATCATCCCGGCGTTTTGCACGACGAAGACGGGCTGGTCGCCGTTCCACTCCATCCAGAACTGCACGGTTCCGCCGGGACCGGTGGCTTCAAAGGCGTTCTTCAGCATATTGACGAGGACGCGCCGGACCAGGACCTCGTCGGACACGATCCGCCTCCGCCGGGGTAACGGGAGGATCGCGAGTTTCCTGCCGGCCGCCACGGGGTTCTGCTCGAAAACCGTCTCCAGCTTGCGGCATAACTCCGCGACGTCGAACTCCTTCTCCTGGATTCGAAGCTCGCCGCGCTCGGCGGCCAGGAGGGTCTGCTGGCTGACCACCTCCTCGGCCAGGCTCTCGGTGAGAGCCACCACGTGACGGGCGGCGGCGACCGGGTCGCCGCGCTCCAGAGCGTCGCGCCACAGGGCGATGCCGGAGATCTCGTTCAGCAGGTCGTGCAGGAAGGTGCGGTCCAGCAAATCGCGCTGTTTCTGGCCGCTGATGTCGTGGAGGACGAAGGCGGTGAGCTTGCAGCCCCCGACTTCGAGCGGGGTGGCCCGGACCTTGAAATCCAGGGCCTCCAGCCTGCCCTCGCGGTAGAAGGAAAGCCGGCACTCGCCGGCGGTTGGAACGCCCTGGTTCTGAGAGGCGAGGATGGCCAGCACGGCGCCGCAACTGGCGCAGTCGTTGGAGGTTCCGCAGCCGTCGGTGCCGCTGGTGAAGTGCACGCAATTGAAGGCCTCGCCGGGCCGCAAGCCGGTAACACAACTGTCGCGCCAGGTCAGGGCGTCGAGGAGTTCCTGGTTGGCGGCCAGGATCTGGCGATTCTCGTTGAGGATGAGGACGAAGCCGGAGACTGCTTCCAGGACGACCTTGAGGCAGGGGTCGTCCAGGGACCGGCGCATCTGGTCAGCCAGTTCGAGGGGGTCGGACCGCCCGGCTTTGGCGAAGAAGGTGTCGTCCGTGGAGAGGGGAGCAGTATCGCTCATGGAGCTGGCCGCAGGCTCTCTGGGCGAGTCTAGCACATTCGTTCCGGCCCCGCTTCTCCGGTTCCGGCGGGTGCGGCAGGTCGAGGAGAGGGGGATAGGGGGGAAGCAGGCCAGAGATAAGTAGCCAGAGGATATTGCTATAGGATGCTGCAGGGAGCTCTCATTACGACCGAAACACGGTTTGCGCGTGGTGCAGGAGGTAGTCTCTGCTCGGTCTGCTCCGCGAGTCCGAGGGCAAAGTGATTGGTGATCCTTGGAGGGAGTAGTACTCTTTTCCGTTCTCGAATTCTTCCCGGATCTTCCGGCTCACAATAACCTGATGGCTGTCCGGGTCAATCGTGAGGTAGCCCGCGTCGAACAGGCGATGCAGGTCCGTTCGGAGCAGCAGGCCGTTGCACAGCGCGTGAGGACCGCCGGCGGTGTAGGGCCAGATGTGGACCGCATCGAGCACCGGCAGCGTGCGCTCCTTCGTGATGGCACAACGTCGACCGTAGGCCTCTGTCACGAGCACCCGAAAAGAGCCCTGGCCGAGACGAGGCTCCACGACGTTCGGCTGGCCGAATCGCGGACCTTCGACAGCCGCCGCCACCGCTGGGCCTGCGTTTTCTAGCCTCAGCCGAGCCAGTCGCTCGGTCACCTCGCCCCACAGAGCGGCCCCCGACGCCTCCCCGGTGTCGTACCCCTTCCCTGCAACGATGTTCAGGGAGAAGTCCGGCGGGCACGGTATCCAATCGGCTTCCGCAAAGAAGAAGGGCTCCCCGAGGAGGATGCATCCGATTGTCGGGTCATCCCATCTCCCAAACTCCCGGCCCCGGTACTTGCCGATGCGGGCCTTGACCTGCTCCGGACTCCTGGCGCCGTTGCCCTCTCCAAACGCGTCCCACGCCAGGCTGACCGGCAAGCGCAGGAACCTCAGGAAGAAGCCGCCCCCGGCGATCACATTTCTCGGGGAATGCAGCTTGAATAGGAACGGTTCCCCGACCTGCAGCGCTTTGAAGGATGCTTCCGGCGAGGGGCGCCAGAAGTTCACCTCCTCAACCCGCTGGTTAGAGGCGTGGAGCTTGAACCAGTCGTAGTCAGTGACTCCGACGAAGAACCGCACCTGATCCTTCCTCCGGAACTTCGGCCACTAATTGTAGCCGATAAAGTGACCTTTGGAGCGGAATGAAGTTACAGACTCAATTCCCTTCCTGTTTACTTCCCAGTCGGAGGCAGTCTCGAACTCCCCCAGGATCTCCTTCACTGGAGAGCCGCCTCCTCAGGCACTCGAAAGTCACGCGGTAGGTATAGGACGGGATACCCTGGCTCACCGCCATCGCGTACTGGATTCGGTCATCCGGGGCGCTGGTGATGATGATGCCGCGGACGTTGCCTCCGCCCGCCCTATGCTTCTTCACCCACCTATGGAGCAGTTGTCCCACAACGGCATCGGAGCTTTTCCCCTTCTTCAGTTCGATCACGACCCAATCTTTGTTGGCCTTGTCGCAGGCGAGGATGTCAATTGGACCGATATCGATGTGGTACCTCTCTTAAGACGTACGCCAAGCAGCATGCCAAGGCGATTGCCGAGGCAACCCGGATTCTCCGAGAAGAGGCGGGCTACGCGGATGGGGAGTTGCGGCGCACGTGGCGCATCTGGCCGGGCACCGGGACATGAACATCACGAAGCGATACGCGCACCCCCAGGAGAGGACAGTCCGGGACGCCATGGAGCGGGCTCGCGAGGTTCGGGGTGGGCATGCTCTTGGGCATACCGAGACGAACCCAGGAGACGCCAAAACAGAGATCTCTCGCAAGCTATTGAAATGGAGTTATTTATGGCGCGCCCGGCGTGACTCGAACACGCGACCTTCTGGTTCGTAGCCAGACGCTCTATCCAACTGAGCTACGGGCGCAGGTCAGGTGTGCTTTCCTTACTGTAGCGGTTCGCGGGTGGCGGGCGCAACCCGCTCATTCGCAATGTACCAGTGCTTCGACCCACTGGCGCAGGCGGAAGGCCCCGAACTCGATGTCGGCCGTGACCAGATAATTCCCTCTGTCCCCTTTATTCGGGGTGAGGAGGAGGGGGATGGAGGCTTCGGCGCCGGCGGGGGCGCGGAGGCGGTATTCTGGGCGGCCGGCGCTCCACCCGGGCGGCAGAACGGGGCGGATGCGGTACTCCTGCGGAGCCGGCAGGTGGTTCCAGACGACGGCGCGGATTTCGAACTGCTCCCCCGGCCGGGCGGCGGTTTCGTAAGGGGAAAGACGCGCCCACTGCTCGTCGATCCCGAAATCGGGGGCGGGCCAGGGGAAGAGGCGGCGCATGGCTTCCTCCCGGCGATCGAGAGAACGGGCCATAAAATCGATCTGCTCCGCGGTGTAGCGGAAGGCGGGCTCCACGTGCTGGTTCACGATCAGGTGGCCGGGCGGCAGCCTGCGCAGATCGTCCAGGCAGCGGCGAAAGCCCTGGCGTCCGGCCACGAAGTTGCGGGTCCACAGGCAGTAGTCGTCCATTCCCGAGGGGGTGAAGGAGTCGCCCGCGAACAGAACCGCTTCCCCGCCGGAGCGCCGCGCCAGCAGACTGTCGTGCAACAGGGTCTGGCCCGGGAAATAGGAGAAGGTCAGCTCGAATTCATGCCAGCGCAGCACCTCGCCGTGGCTTACGGGTTTCCCGCTTCGAACCGGAAAGGGCGAGAGGCAGGGCATGCGGTAGGCCCGGGGGTTTTCAAGGATCTCCCGGAGTTCCGGGGTGAAGTAGACGGGGCAGCGGAAGCGGGCGGCGCAGGCCTGGGCGCGATCGGTGTGGTCGTCGTGATAGTGGGTGATGAAGATGCCTTCCAGCGCGCGGATCCTCCCCCGGGCCCGCAACTGCTCGACGAAATCGATGACCGCGTCGTATCCGCAGTCGATCAGGAAAGCGGCGCCGGAACCGGAAACCAGCAGGCGGGAGTTGCGGAAGGCCAGCACCCAGGGCGGCAGCTGGAAGCGGTCGGCCATGGGCATCCATTGAGGGACCTCGCCTTCGAGCAGCTTGCCGGCGCGCAGCTTGAGATTGTCATCGCCGAAATACCAGCGCAGGGCGTCGGTGGAGAAGTGCTCGCGGAGGACCGCTTTCAACCGCTCGATCAGGGCGTCGATGGCGGCGGCGGGGCGGTCGATCACGGGGCCGCGCGCGGGGACCAGCAGGTCGGGCCGGGCGGCGGCGACGCGGCGCAGGCTGCGCAGCAGCTCGTGAGCGCGGGCGGCGTAGCCGTGGTAGCCGCGCAGCTTGGCCTCGGGCACGGCGTCCTGGAGGCTGTAGAGGTCGAAGAGCCGGCCGGACCCGTAGATCAGGTCTCCCACGCAGGCGATGCGGCGGCCATCCACGGTGAACAGGTACGAGACGGCCCCGGGGGAATAGCCGGGGGTGTCGAGGACCTCGATGACCAGGTTCTGCCATTCCAGGCGCTCGCCGCCGGCGACCCGCCGGCCGACCGGGAGCCCGGCGGCGAGCACCTTGGTGTTCACCATGGCGTAGTCGTGGAAGCGGACCTTCTCGAAATCCTTCCAGAAAGCTTCGGGGGAGTCGATGAGCGAAGCCTCGCGGGAGGGCGCGACGATGCGGGCGCCGCGGCGTCCGGGTTCCACGGCAGCCCAGCAGACGTCCCTGCGGAAGTGGGTGAGCAGCACCTGGTCCACGGCGGCCGGGACCGGCCGGGGATCGCCGTAGACGGCCAGACGCCTGCCGCCGCGGGTGACCAGGACGCCGTTCACCGGGCCGGGAATCACCTGAACGGAGGGGGTGAGCCGCACGGCCGCGGCGGGAGCGAGGGCAAGGGAAAGGAACTGGCGGCGCTTCATGTACAATCACCACATGATACGGTATTGCCTCGCGGCTCTCCTGATCCTCACCTGTTTCGCGGCCTGGAGTGTGGTACGTCCCGCCGACATCCCCTTCGAGAAATATACCCTGGACCTGGGGGCCAACGAGACCGCCGCCATCGCGGACATCAACGGCGATGGAAGGCCGGACATCGTGGCGGGGGAGAACTGGTTCGAGGCCCCGCGCTGGGCCAGGCACCGCTTCCGTTCGATCAACTTCAGCAACAACTACATCGACAATTTCGCCGACCTTCCGGTGGACGTGAACGGCGACGGACACATCGACATCGTGAGCTGCTCCTGGTTCAGCAAGCGGATCGTGTGGATGGAAAACCCCGGGCGCGGCAAGGGCGAATGGAGGGAGCACCCGGTCGACAGCGGCAGCAGCGTCGAGTTCGCTTTCCTGGTGGACCTGGACAACGACGGCAAGGCGCGCGAGTTGCTGCCGCAGTACGGTCCGGCGACGGCCCCGACGGCGTGGTTCGAGCTGGTGAAGGGCGCCTGGGTGAAGCACGAGATCAGCCCGGGCACCAAGGGGCACGGGATCGGCGCCGGGGACGTGAACGGCGACAAGCGCGCCGACATCCTGACGCCCAAAGGCTGGTTCGAGGCGCCGGCCGATCCGCGGGCGCCCAACTGGACCTGGCACGGCGACTTCGACCTGGAATCCACGGGCTTCATGCACGTGCTGGACGTAAACGGGGACGGTCGCAACGACATTGTGACCTCCCTGGCGCACAATTACGGGTTCTTCTGGATGGAGCAAACGGCGGGCGGGTGGGCCAGGCGGATGATTGACGACAGCTGGTCGCAGCCGCACGCGGTGACCATGGTGGATCTGAACCGGGACGGGCGGATGGATTTCGTGACCGGGAAACGGTTCATGGCGCACAACGGGCGCGACCCCGGGGAGCGCGAGCCGCTGGGGGTGTACTGGTTCGAGTACCTGCCGGGTGAAGGGGGCAAGGGCGTGGAGTGGGTGAAGCACATCATCGACTACAGCACGCGGGCCGGGGGCGGAATGCAGATCGCGGCGGGGGACCTGGACGGGGATGGGGATATCGACCTGGTGACGCCGGGGAAAAGCGGGTTGTTCCGGTTTGTGAATCTCACAAAATGAGGATGGGGCCGGCTGCAAATCCGGCTCCTGCCGTACAACTGCGGAGCGGGGCTGGAACCACGGTTGCGGGCGGTTCCATCAGGGGCGATGGCCGGCGGAGGTTGGGGGCGGTTTTTGTCGCTTCCCGCCCGTAGCCGGACCGTGAAGCGGAGCGACGTCAGCGGCCGGGGCCTCTCCGGCCATGGCCTTCAGTTCGGCGGCGTTGAGAGCCGCGTAGCCTGCCTGGTCGTTGTCGAAATACACGTAGACGGCCTTGAGTCTTTGCCGCCACTCTTCAATGTGCCGGGCCCAGAAGCGCAGGGCCGCCGGGCTGTAGCGGCCGGCGTACTTCCCTTCGGGACCGTGGAGGCGCACATAGGCGAAGCCGGCGGTCACCTGGACAGGCGAACGGAAGCCGGCTAACTCATAGATGCAATAGGCCGCGTTGTGCCGGGCCAGGAGTTCGTAGACGGGGGCCTGGTGCCAGGCGGGATGCCGGAACTCGAAGGCGTAACGGTGCGTGCGGGGCAGAGCGTCCAGGAAAGCGGCCAGGCGATCCAGGTTCAGGTCCCAGAAGGGTGGCAACTGAAACAGGACCGGCCCTAACTTCTTCCGCAGCACTTCGACCCGGGGCAGCAGCCGCTCCAGTCCCTGCTCCGGTTCTTTGAGCTTCTTCATGTGGGTGAGGTAGCGGCTGGCCTTGACGGCGAAGAGAAAGCCCGGAGGCGCGGCATCGCGCCAGGCGGCGAAGGTTTCGGCGGTGGGAAGGCGGTAGAAGCTGTTGTTGATCTCGACGCTGTCGAAGCGGCGGACGTAGAAATCGAGCATCCGGGCGGCAGTCAGATCCTTGGGGTAGAAGGGCCCGCGCCAGTGGCCGTAGTGCCAGCCGGAAGTGCCGATGCGGACTTCGCAGGGCATCCTGGTTTCACGATAGCGCTAGACTGGCGGCATGCGTGTTCTATGGGCGGTCCTGTGTGCGGCAGCGCCCCTCCCGCTGCTGCATGCATGCTTGTGCATTTCGCCGGGAACACCCTGTGACGCCGTGGGCCGAGCGGCCGCCGCGTTCACAGGAACGGTGCTGGATATCACCGATCACCCGGGAGAGCCTTTCCCGATACGGCCGGGGTCTGGAAACCGAATGCCGGCCAGCCGGAGGTCCGGGGAGCCGGTGCCCCGGCCACGCCCTGCCTACCGCGTCGCTCGTATGCGGGTGGGCGAAGTATTGAGCGGAGTGCCGGCGAACCAGAATGAGATCGAGATCGCGACTGGCCAGGGTATGGGCGACTGCGGGTTCGCATTCCAGCCGGGCGAGGAGTACGTGGTCTATGCGCATAGGAATGCGGAAGGCCGGCTGGAGACAGGCATCTGCTCGGGCACCAGGCCGGTGGATCAGGCGGCCGGGGATCTAGCCTATTTCCGCGCGATGGCCGGGGCTCCGGCCACCGGCGAGCTGCGGGTTCGCGCCGGGTTGCCGAACACAGGGGTCCGGGCCGCGGTGACGGTGGTGGCGGAGCGGGAAGGGTCGCGCTACCGGGCGGTCACCGACGGCGGCGGCCTGGCCCGCGTGAGCGGCCTGCCGCCGGGCGAGTACAGGGTGCATATCGAAGCCGACGGCGATCTGCCGGACGATCCCAGGGTGCAAGTGAACGCGAAGGGCTGCCAGGAGGCGATCGTCTTCCGCAGCCTGTATGTGACCGGCCGGGCGACGACCCGGGAGGGAGCGCCGGCCCGGCGGGTGGAGATCCAGGCGCGCTCGCTGGAGTCGAGGCTCGGAGACGCCGGAACCATGACGGATGGCGACGGGAACTACGAACTGCGGATCATGCGGCCGGGCCGCTATCAGGTGGGCGTGAATCTGCAGCGGACGGCGACCTCCGCCATGCCCTATCCGCGCTGGTTCCATCCCGGGACTGGGGATCCGGCCCTGGCCACGATCATCGAGTTCACGGGCCAACATGAGGTGTTGCACCTGGATTTCGCGCTGCCGGAGCGCCAGGAGCGGCGGCGGATCGAGGGCGTTGTGCTGTGGCCGGACGGCCGGCCGCAGCCGCAAGCCCGGTTGTTCGCACTGGACTCCTCGTTCTCCCCGCTGGAGCAGGGGGCGGCGGATGAGAACGGCCGGTTTCGCATGGACCTGTTCGTGGCGACTCCCTACCGGCTGTATGCGTTGTGGCTGGGCGAGCATTCCAAGGCCGTATCGGCGGCGCCGCTGGAAGTTCAGCCGGGCCGGGAGCCGCTGATGGTGAGGCTGGTGCTGAGCGAGCAGGGCAACCGGATCAGCGAAGACCTGGAGCGGGCGAGCAGGGGCCGGTAGCGGCGGGCAAGGTCAGAGGCGGTCGAGGCGGGTGAGGCCGGCCTGGCGCGCCCAGGCGATCGCCTGGTTCCATTCCTCGGACGTAGTGCGGCGGGAGAGTTCCGGATACTTGCGGGCGCGGTGCTCGGGGCGGTACTGGGCCATGATGTTGACGTAGGTATTGCGGCTCAGCTTTTCCGCCACCCACTTCACGAACTTGCCGGTTCCGGCGATGTCGTGCGGCAGCACCAGGTGCCGGATGATGAGGCCGCGCAGGGCGATGCCCTGCTCGTCCACCGCCAGCTCGCCCACCTGGCGGTGCATCTCCTCGATGGCGGCCGAGGCCACTTCGGGGTAGTCCTGCGCGCCGGATGAATAGAGCGCCGCCATCCTGCCGTCCGTGTACTTGAAATCCGGCATGTAGATATCCACGATGCCGTCCAGCAGGCGCACGATCTCGAGCGGTTCGTATCCGCCGCAGTTGTAGACCAGGGGCAGGCGCAGTCCCCTGCCCGCCGCGATGCGCACCGCCTGCACGATGTTGGGCAGGCAGTGGGTGGGAGTGACCAGGTTGATGTTGTGGCAGCCGGCGCTCTGCAGATCGAGCATGCGGCGGGCCAGGCGCTCGTCGCTCTCGTAGAAGCCGTCGCCGCGGTGATTGATCTGCCAGTTCTGGCAATACTCGCAGAGCAGATTGCAGTGGCTGAAGAAGATGGTCCCGGAGCCGTGCCTGCCCACCAGAGGCCGCTCCTCGCCGAAGTGGGCGTGGTGAGAGTAGACCTTGACGCGCGAGGTGGCCTGGCAGATTCCCTTCTCGCCTTTCAAGCGGTTGACCGAACAACGCCGCGGACAGAGACGGCACTCGGCGAAGACGCGGTAGAGTTCCCGGGCGCGTTCGGCGAGCCGGCCGGAGCGTTCCAGGCGCAGATAGGCGGGCTCGAAACCGTCGCGGGGCAGCACCCGCGTCCGGGGCGTCTCCGACGGCGCGGCTCCGAGGCTGAACGCCAGCAGGTTGCCGGTGAAAACGCGGCGCGTGGAATCGTCCATCCATGCCGATTATACTTACGGTTTCGGCAAGCAAACCATGAGGCGGACTCGCAGTGTTTTTCTGTTCGCGGCCGCGGCCCTGGCCGCGGCCTGCCTGGGCGCGGACCGGGAGCCGTTCTTCGTGCAGATGTCGGACCCCCAGTTCGGCATGGTTTCCAACAACAACGGGTTCAAGTTCGAGACGCGCAACCTGGAGCGCGCCGTCCAGTGGGTGAACCGCCTGCGGCCGGCCTTCGTCGTAGTGACCGGAGACCTGGTGAACCGTCCGGCCGACCCCGCCCAGGTAGGGGAATACCGGCGCATCATGGCCGGCCTGGATCGGTCGATCCCGCTGTACAACGTCCCGGGCAACCATGACATCGGCAACCAGTGCTCGGCGGAATCGCTGCAGGCGTGGCGGCGGACCTTCGGGCGCGATCACTACTCGTTCCGAAGCGGGGCCCTGTACGGCATCGTATTGAACACGGTGCTGCTCTCAGCCCCCGGGGAGTGCGCCGCGGAAGCGGCCGCACAGGAAGCCTGGCTGGCGGAGGAACTGGAGAAAGCGCGGCGGGCACGGGCGCGGCACGTGGTGGTGTTCCAGCACCATCCGCCTTTCGTTGCCGACGCGGAGGAGGCCGCCGGGTATCACAATTTGCCCGTGCCCGCTCGCCGGCGCTACCTGGAACTGCTGGGGAAGTCGACGGTCTCGCACGTCTTCGCCGGCCACCTGCATCGCAATGCCGAGGGGCGCGCCGGAGGCATCGCCGTGATCACGACGGGGGCGGTGGGCAAGCCCCTGGGCGGTTCCCGGTCGGGTCTGAGGGTGGTGAAATTCGGCGGTCGGGTTCTGGAACACCAGTACCATGCGCTGGAGGAAATGCCCGGACGGATCGAATGAGAGACCGGGGAGCACCACGGCCGGGTGTACCCGCGCCGGGGGCAGGGTGGCCCCGGGCGAGCGGCCGCCCCGCATCTGGTAATGCTTCTGGATTCAGGATAAAATGGGGACAGATGGCATTGAGTCCGTTCCGCACTGGCGGTAACAACGACTACTCAACCCACCGATTTTTGCACTTTTCCGAGATCACTCCCGGAGGTAGTTAATACACCCGCTCGATGAAAGCTTGTGTAGACATCAGCCACGGCATTGAAAGCCTCTTCGGCACCCGCGATGAGAACATCCGGCTGCTGGAAAGCGGTCTGAGCGTCAGCACGCAGCTCCTGGACAATTCCCTTGAGATTGAAGGAGAGGCGGCCAACGTTCTGCGCGCCGAGACGATCCTGGCGGACTACGTACAACTGGTCCGCGAGGGACACGTATTCACGAACGGGGACTTGAACGGGTACATCCGCGTGGTGACGGAAGACCCGGACGTGAGCCTGCGCGCCCTGGTGAACGTCGGGCGGCAGCGGACGTTCGGGAAGAAGACGCTGGCGCCGCGCACGGTGAACCAGCGGCGCTACATGGAGGCCATCGAGCGCAACGACCTGGTGGTCGGGGTGGGACCGGCGGGCACCGGCAAGACTTACCTGGCGGTCGCCATGGCGGTTTCCGCGCTGCTGGCGAAGCGCGTGTCGCGCATCATCCTGACACGGCCCGCCGTGGAAGCCGGCGAGAAACTGGGGTTCCTGCCCGGCACCTTGCAGGAGAAAGTGGACCCTTACCTGCGGCCCTTGTACGACGCGCTGTACGAGATGCTGGAAGTGGAGAAGGTGGAAAAGCTGCTGGAGCGGAACACGATTGAAGTCGCTCCCATCGCCTTCATGCGGGGCCGCACGTTGAACGACAGTTTTGTGATTCTGGACGAAGCCCAGAACAGCACACCCGAACAGATGAAAATGGTGCTGACCCGCCAGGGCTTCAACTCGAAGATGGTCGTGAACGGGGACATCACCCAGATCGACCTGCCGAACGGCAAGCGCAGCGGCTTGCTGGATGCCATCGACGTGCTGCGGGGCGTGGAAGGCATCAGTTTCATCACTTTCGACGAGCGCGACGTAGTGCGGCACCCGCTGGTGCAACGCATCGTGAAAGCCTACGAGCGCTACAGCAATCTGGTCGGCCTGGGCCGGCAGATGAAACTTCCCCTGGGGGAGCTCGCGGCGGAGGCGCCCGAGGCTGTGGACAACGCGACCGCGGGCCCGGCGAACGCCTAGGGCCACTTTATGTCCTCCGACGACCTGGTCTGTTTTCATTCGTCTCTCAGAATTCCCCGCCGGCCCGTTCGGGCCCTGGCGGCCCAATTGAAGGAAGCAGTGGCGGGCGGCGCCGGTTTCTCGTGCCTGATCGCCCGCGACGAGGAGCTGCGCCGGCTGAACCGGGAGTTCCGGGGCATGGATCAATCCACCGACGTGCTGTCGTTTCCCGTCGCGGCCGGGCCGCGCAGGAAGCAGCCCGGGACCGGAGGGCCGGCCTATCTCGGCGACATCGCGATCTCCGCGAACCGGGCGGCGGAGCAGGCCCGGGAGCTGGGGCATCCGGTGGAACAGGAGATCGGCATCCTGATGCTGCACGGCGTCCTGCACCTGATGGGCATGGATCACGAGAAGGACCGCGGCCGGATGCGGCGCGCGGAGCGCAAGTGGCGGGAGCGCCTGGGTCTGCCGCAAGGGCTGACCGAGCGGGTGTAGCATGTTCCTGGTGCTCGGGATCGCCACGGTCCTTTTCGTCCTGCTGCTCGCGCTGGTGAGCTTCGTCCAGCTGCTGTACCTGGAAAGCCTGCGGCTTCGCACGCGCGACCTGCCGGCGCTGGAGTTCTTCAAGGAATCGCTGGAAGACCGGCTGGGGATGAAGACCGACCGGGGCGCGCAATCCTTTTCGCTGCTCAAGCACACCTTGCTGGTGCTGGGCGGGCTGCTGGCAGCCTCGGCCATCACCAGCCCGGCGCGGTTTGTGGAAGCCGCTGCCGGCGGGTTCTTCCTGATGCTGCTTTCCTCCTACCTGGCGCCGCACCTGCTGTACCGGCGCACCTCGGGCGCCTGGCTGACGGGCTTCGTGCAGCCCCTGCGCGCTCTGGCGCTGATGGTGCGCCCCCTGGTGGTGCTGATGGAGTTCTTCGACTCGCTGATCGAACTCGGCGAGCCCCGCAACGGCAAGGAGGAGGCGCCGCCCTCGGCGGCCGAGAACATCGAGGCGCTGATCGACGCCGGCGCGGAGGAGGGGCTGATCCAGGAGGACGACCGGGAGCTGATCCAGTCGGTGGTGGAGTTCGGCGACAAGACGGTGCGCGAGGTGATGACGCCGCGGCCGGACATCGTGGCCATCGAAGCCGGCGAGCCGCTGGAGACGCTGCGCGAGCTGGTCATCAAGGAGCAGTTCTCGCGCATCCCGGTCTACGAAGAGAGCATCGACCAGATGATCGGGTTCGTCCACGTGCGCGACATGTTTGAGCTGGAATACGGGCATCGCGAGGCCATGAAGGTGAAGGACCTGATGCGGCCGATCCGCATGGTGCCGGAGACCAAGCCGGTGAGCGAGCTGCTGCGCGAGATGCAGCAGGAGAGCACCCACATGGTGATCGTGGTGGACGAATACGGCAACACGGCGGGACTGGCGACCATGGAGGACCTGGTGGAAGTGATCCTGGGCGAGATCCGCGACGAGCACGAGCCCGGCTCCGACGTGCAGGAGGACGGGGAGGGCGGCTATATCGTGGCCGGCAGTTTCGACGTGGCCCGCCTGCACGACCTGTTCGATTTCCGTCCCGACGGGGAGACCGAATCCACGACCATCGGCGGCCTGGTCACCGAATGGCTGGGGCGCGTGCCGCAGGCCGGCGAGACGGTGGAACGCGACGGCCTGCGCGTGGAAGTGCTGGCCAGCAACGAGCTGCGCGTGGAGCAGGTGCGGCTCAGCAAGTCGCACTCCTATTTTCATGCCTGAGCGCCATGTGTCCGGCTTCGTCTCCATCCTGGGGAGGCCCAACTCCGGGAAATCGACACTGTTGAACGCGCTGGTGGGGAGCAAGGTGGCGATTGTGGCCGACAAGCCGCAGACGACCAGAACCACCATTCAAGGCGTTTTGACCCTGCCGCAGGCGCAGGTGATTTTCCTCGATACGCCGGGAATTCACAGGGCCGATTCGGCCTTCAACAAGCGCATGATGGACGCGGTGCGGACCGCCCTGGACGAGCGCGACCTGCTGCTCTACCTGGCCGACGGGACGCGGGAGCCGAGGGAGAGCGACAGCCAGGCCATCGACATGGTGAAGAAGGCGGACACGCCCGCCATCCTGGTAATGACCAAGATCGATCTTCTGAAAGACAAGAGCGTGCTGCTGCCGCGGCTGGACTACTACCGCTCGCTGGCCGATTTCGTGGAGTTCATTCCCATCTCGGCGGTCACCGGAGACGGACTGGACAGGCTGCGCGAGGCGATCCTGAAGGGGATGCCGGAAGGTCCGGCATACTTTCCGGAGGACCACATCACCGATCAGCCGGAACGTTTTCTGGCGGCCGAACTGATTCGCGAGAAGATCCTGCACGCAACCCGGGAAGAGGTTCCGCACTCGGTGGCGGTGGTGGTGGACCGCTGGGAGGAAGGGCCCCGGCTGACGCGGATTCTGGCCACGATTTTCGTGGAGAAGACGGGACAGAAAGGGATCGTTATCGGGGCCGGCGGCTCGATTCTGAAGCGGGTGGGAACGGAGGCCCGGGAGGAGATGGAGCGCCTCTTCGGAACCCGGATCTTTTTGGAACTGCATGTCAAAGTACGTCCCGGGTGGCGCGAGGATCCCACCTTTTTGAACGCGCTCGACTGGCGTACAATGGCGATGAGAGATGACTCGTGAAGCGGCGGTCCCGTTTCTGGTTCTGCTGGTCCTGCTGACCGGGATTGCCGGTGCTTTTGCCGACGACAAGCAGGTATCCGACGACGCGATCTTCGACAATGTCCGGCGCCGGTTGGCGAGCGACCCCGAAGTCAAGGGAGGCGCCCTCGAGGTAGAGGTGCGGCAGGGGGTGGTCACGCTGCGCGGCGCGGTGGAGACCGATAAGCAGATCAAGAGGGCCGAGAAGCTCACCAAGAAGGTGGACGGCGTGAAGAGCGTGGTCAACGAACTCAAGGCGCGGCGGAAGAACGCCAGATGAGGCCGCGCCTGGCGGCCTGCCTGGGACTGGCGCTGGCACTGGGGCAGGGATTTCTGCCTGCCCAGGACCTCGGCAAGTCGAAGGTGGAAAAAGCCGCGGGCGGATTCCGGTTCACGGAAGGTCCGGCATGGTCGCGCGAGGGATTCCTGCTGTTCAGCGACATTCCCAACAACCGGATGCACCGTTTCGTGGGAGGGAAGCCGACCACCGTGTTCCGCGAGCCTTCCGAAGGCGCCAACGGCAATGCCTTCGACGCGCAGGGCCGGCTGTACACCTGCGAATCGCGCACCCGGCGGGTCACGCGCACGGACCGCAAGGGCAAAGTGGAGGTGCTGGCCGAGAAGTGGGAAGGCAAGCGGCTGAACGCGCCGAACGACATCGTGGTGCGGCGCGACGGCCATGCCTACTTCACCGATCCGGCTTTCGGCAGCCAGGCGGATGCGCGGGAACTGGACTTCTACGGTGTGTACCACATCACGCCCAAGGGTGAGCTGAAACTGGTAGCCCGGTGGACCGGCCGTCCCAACGGGATCGCGTTTTCACCCAACGGGCGGGTGCTCTACGTAGCCGGCTCGGACGAGCGCAATGTCCGGGCCTACGACGTGGGGCGGGACGGCGAGGCCTCCAACGAGCGCGTCTTCGTCTCCGGCATCGACGGGATACCGGACGGGCTGGCGACCGACGAAAAGGGCAACCTCTACGTGGCAGCCAGGGGTATTGCGGTGTATTCGCCGGACGGCAGGCGGACGGACCTGCTGGAGATGCCCGAGACGCCGTCGAATTGCGCCTTTGGCGATGCCGACCTGCAGTCGCTGTTTATCACCGCGCGCACCTCGCTCTATCGCATTCGCCTGGATGTGAAGGGAGCGCTGCAGTATTAAGCCGGATTCCAAGCGCCGTTATCCGCAGCGCCCGATCCTCGGTGTCGGGGCCATCGTGATCCGGCGGGACCGGGTGCTGCTGGTGGAACGCGGCAGGCCTCCGCTGGAAGGCTACTGGTCGCTGCCCGGCGGCGTGTTGGAAGCGGGCGAAACCCTGGCGGAAGGCGTGTGCCGCGAGGTAAGGGAGGAAACGGGCCTGGCGGTCCGGCCGCTGACCCTGGTCGAGGTTTTTGAACGGATCATCCGGGACGGCAAGGGCCGGCCGGAGTACCACTACGTGCTCGTCGACTTCCTGTGCGAGGTGACCGGAGGCAGGCTGTGCGCCGCGGACGACGCCTGCCGGGCACGCTGGGTAGCCCGCCGCCTGCTCCCCAAGTACCGGATCACGGAAGGCACCGTTCCGGTGATCGAAAAGGCATTCTCGCGCTATGAAGACCAGCAGCGCCGAAGTTCTGGAATTTGAAAATCTGCGGGAGCTGATCGGCCGGTATATCACCAGCCCGCTGGGGCGCCTGCATCTGGACGCCGCGAACCCGCACCTCGACCGGGCCAGGCTGGAACAGCAGCGGGAGGACCTGGAGGAGGCGATACGCTACCTGCGCCAGGCTTCGCAGCCGCAGCCGGCTGCGCGCGGTTCCGCCATCCGGCTGAGCTTCAATACCATTCCCGATCTGACGGCGGCCGTGCACAAGCTGCGGATCGAGGGCGCCGGCCTGGAGCCGCGGGAGGTCATCGATCTGATCGGCCTGCTGGACAAGGCCGCGGACGTCAAGTACATCCTGGGCGCGGTGGCCGAGCGCTACCCCCGGCTGGCGGCGTACGCCCAGCGGATCGGAGAGTTCCGGCAGGTCCTGCGGGACATCGCGGGCAAGGTGCAGCCGGACGGCTCCATCGCGGACCACGCCAGCGTGGCGCTCAACCGGCTGCGGCGCGACATCGAACGGCAGAAGCGGCTGATCCAGGAATCGCTGGAGCGCTTCCTGCGCAGCCACCGCGACGAAGGGGTTCTGCAGGAGGAGTTCGTCACCATCCGCAACGAGCGGTTCGTGGTTCCGGTGATTGCCGGGCAGAAGCGGCGCATCGACGGGGTGATCCACGGGGCGAGCTCCACCGGCCACACGCTGTTCGTGGAACCGCTGGAGACCATTGAGCTTAACAACGAGCTGGTGCGGCTGGCCGAGGAAGAGGCGCGCGAGGTGCACCGCATCCTGCTGGAAATCACCGAGCGGCTGCGGGCCTATGCCGATTCCATACGGCAGACGCTCGAAGCGGTTGGGGAGCTGGACTTCCTGTTCGCCAAGGCGCGCTACGCCCAGGATTTCGACTGCACGGTTCCGCGCTTCAGCCCGGAAGACGGGCCGCGGTTCCTGCTGCGCGAGGCGCGCCACCCGCTGCTGGAAGACGTGCTGCGGCGGCAGAAGCGGCAGGTGGTTCCCATCAGCATGGAACTGGACGCCAGGTGCCGCACGCTGCTGATCAGCGGGCCGAACACGGGCGGCAAGACGGTGACGTTGAAGACCGCCGGGCTGCTGGCCCTGATGGCGCAGAGCGGTTTCCCGGTGCCCTGCCTGGAGGCGCAGTTTCCGGTATTCGAGCAGGTGCTGGCGGACATCGGAGACCGGCAATCGATTCAGGAAAGCCTCAGCACCTTTTCGGCGCACGTCTCGCAGATCCGCGAGATGACGCTGGACGTGACGCCGGACTCGCTGGTCCTGCTGGATGAACTGGGCGCGGCCACCGACCCCGAGGAAGGCGGCGCGCTGGGCGTGGCCATCGTGGACCACTTCCGCAAGTGCGGCGCGTTCACCCTGGTCTCCACCCACCTGATGGCGCTGAAGGTCTACGGAGCATCGACCGAGGGCGTGCTGAACGGCTCGATGGGCTTCGACGAGGAGACGCTGGAGCCGACCTACCATCTGCAACTGGGGGCGCCGGGAAAATCGGCAGGCCTGGAGATCGCCACCCGGTTAGGGATGCCGGCATACATCATGGAGCGGGCCCGGCAGGCCCTGGGTTCGCGGGAGAGGGATCTCTCGCGGTTTCTCTCCGAACTGCACCGGCAGTTGGAGGAGAACGCGCGGCTGTCGGAAGACCTGCGGCGGCAGCAGACCGAGACGGCGCAACGGCAGAAGGAACTCGAAGAGGAACTGCGCAAGCGCGAAAACGCGCGGCTCAAGGAACTGGAGCGCCGCTGTGAGCTGGTGCTGGAGAAGTTCGACCAGCAGGCCGGCGAGACCATCCGGCAAATCCTGGAGTCGTCACAGCAGCGCAAGGCGGCCGACCAGGCGGCCCGGAAGGTGGCCAAAGCCAAGCGCGAGCTGCGCGAGGAGTTCACCACCGAGGTCCTGGCTACCCAGGAGGAGGCGCGCCAGGGCGAGCTGGGCGTGCGCCTGCCCAGGATCGAAGAGGGCGCGCGGGTGCGGCTGGCGGGAATCCGCGAACCGGCCCGGGTGCGGCGCAAGCTGGGGCCGGACCGGATCGAGGTCGAGGCCGGCTTCGTGAAAATGCAGGTCCCGGTGGAAGACGTGCTGGAAGTGCTGCCGGAGGCCGCGCCGGAATCCAGGCTGCCGCGAGGCGTCTCCTTCCGCCCGGCGCCGCAGCTGCATCCGCAGGTGCGGGAGATCAACCTGATCGGGCAGCGGGCCGAGGAAGCCTGCGACAACGTGGAACGCTTCCTGGACCAGGCGGTGATGGCCACGGCGGCGCGGGTGCGGATCGTGCACGGGCACGGCATGGGGGTGCTGCGGAAGGCCGTCTGGGAGCTGCTGGCGAAGAACCCGCACGTGGAGAAGTTTTACGCGGCCGAGCCGTTCGAGGGGGGTTCAGGGGCCACGATCGTGGAGCTGAAGGACTGAGAGAAGCCCGTGGACAGAGGGATCTCTCCTCGACGGACCGATCCGTCTGCCCCAGGAATATCGTCAGAGCCGGGCGCTCAGTTCGGCGGCGTGGCCGGCGGATTTGACGCCGTATAGAGCCTGCTCGATGCGGCCGTCCGGGCCGATCACGAAAGTGCTTCGCTGGATCCCCATCACCTTTCTGCCGTACATGTTCTTCTCTTTGAGAACGCCGTAAGCCTCGGCCACGGACTTATCCTCGTCGCAAAGGAGCGTGAAGGGCAGCTGGTGTTTGGCCTTGAAGCCGGTCTGGGCCTTTGGGGAATCGGGAGAAATTCCCAGAATTACCGCGCCTTTCCTGTCAAATTCCCGGGACAGATCGCGAAACTCGCAAGACTCTGTCGTGCAACCGGGGGTGTTCGCCTTGGGGTAGAAATACAGCACCAGGCGCTTACCCTTCATATCGGAAAGGCGGAAATCGGCGCCAGAGTCGGTCTTCACTTGAATGTCGGGCGCAGGATCGCCTGGTTTCAGCATGGCAGCCTCCTCATGACAGCTTCTGCTTGAACAACTCGTTGACGGCGGCCGGGTTGGCCTGCCCGCGGGTGGCCTTCATCACCTGTCCCACCAGATAGCCCAGCACGGCGGTCTTGCCGCTGCGGAACTGCTCCACCTGTTTGGGACTGGCGGCCAGCACCTGGTCCACGATCTTCTCGAGGGCGCCGGAGTCGCTGATCTGCCGCAGCCCCTCGCGTTCGATGATGCCGGCGGCGGGCTCGCCGGAGGCAAACATTTTCGGCAGGATCTCCTTGGCCAGTTTGCCGGAGATTTCGCCGCGGGCGATCAGAGCCAGCAACTCGCCCAGGTTTTCGGCGCTCACGGGCGAGTCCGCGATCTCCTTGCCGGCGGCCTTCAGCAGCCCCATCAGATCCCCGATGACCCAGTTGGCCGAGGCGCGGGGATCGCCGGAGACGGCCGCCACCTTCTCGAAGTACTCCGCGACGGCGTGGGTGGCGGTGAGGACCTGCACGTCGTACTCGCGCAGCCCGTAGTCGCGCAGGAAGCGCTCCCGCTTGCGGGCCGGCAGCTCGGGCAGCGCGGCCCGGATCTCGCCCAGCCAGCGCTCGCTGATGCGCAGGGGCACCAGGTCCGGCTCGGGGAAGTAGCGGTAGTCGTGGGCGTGCTCCTTGCTGCGCATTCCGGCGGTCTCTCCGGTATCGGGATTAAAGAGCCGGGTTTCCTGCTCGACGGCGCCGCCGCCCTCGACCACCGCCACCTGCCGGGCGATCTCGTAATCCAGGGCCTGCTTGAGGAAGCGAAACGAATTCAGATTCTTCACTTCGGCCTTGGTGCCGAAGCGCTCCGCGTTCCAGCGGCGCACGGAGACGTTGGCGTCGCAGCGCAGGTGGCCCTTCTCCATGTCGCAGGTGGAGACATCGATAAACTGGAGGACCTGTTTCAACTCGGTGAGGAAGGCATAGGCTTCCTCGGAGCTGCGGATGTCGGGCTCGGTGACGATCTCGATCAAAGGCGTGCCGCAGCGGTTCAGGTCCACATAGGAGTAGCGGTCCGAGTCGCGGAAACCGTCGTGGATGCTCTTGCCCGCATCGTCTTCCATATGGACGCGGGTGATGCCGATGCGCTTGACCGCGCCTTCGACGGCGATCTCCACCCAGCCGTGCTCGGCCAGCGGCTCGTCGTATTGGGAAATCTGGTAGCCCTTGGGGAGGTCGGGGTAGAAGTAGTTCTTGCGGGCGAAGCGGGACTTCGGGCGGATGGCGCAGTTCAGGGCCAAGGCGGCTTTAACCGCCAGTTCCACGGAGTGCCGGCTCAGGACGGGAAGGGCCCCGGGCAGCCCCAGGCACACCGGGCAGACGTTGGTGTTGGGCGGGGCGCCGAAGCTGGTCGGGCAGGAGCAGAAAATCTTGGTCGCGGTCGCCAGCTGGACGTGGACCTCAAGGCCGATGACGGGCTCGTACCTGGCGATGACGTCCGGCTGCGCGAGGCCGGCAAAGATGGATGACATCAACCGATATTATAGCGGGGACACTCTCGAAACCGGCTCGCGCCGCGAGGAGGCCATGTCTTCAGCCATTCACCAGGCGCGGCCACGGCCTCCGCGCCCGCCGCGGCCCCAGACCGGCCAGCCCTGCCCATCCCGCAGGCGAAGCGTCTTCTTCTGCCCGGGAAGCGTCGCGACGGCGGCAACCAGGTCGTCTCCTGTCTTATAGCCCTTGATCTCGACGTCCTCACCCGCTTTCGGGTTGAAATCCTGCTGCATCAGGTAGCGCATCGAGCCCAGGTAGACCTTGGTCGTTTCGCCGTCGTGCTGCACTTCCAGGAACGGCATCCCCTCGCCCGGCGCAATCTGTACCTTGGCAATCTTTCCCTTGATGTCGACGAGCGGGCCGGCGGCGACCGGCGGCTGTGCCTGGGGACCCGGGGGCCGACCCCGGCCCCTCCGCCCCGGACCCTGAGCGGAGAGCGCCCCGGCCGCGGCGAGCAGCAGCGACAGCAGCCCGAGGATGGTCCGGATCCTCATCGAAATCCCTCTTCAGGATACGGCAATCGGCGTGCCAGGGATAGGCCGCGGAAGAACCGGCAAGGGGGCGCGTACACAGTGCAGAACTTGCGTTGAGATACCCTCCGCCTGCAAAATCTGCATGCTAAGGTTAAGGGACCGGATGCGATTCACGCGCTACCTGCTGCTGCCCGCCACGCTGGCTCTGCCGGCCGTGCTCCTGGTCCAGGCGGCGATCACCTTTCGCGAATTCGCCGAGATGAAAGCGGTGTACCTGCGTAACCGGGCGGCCAACATCGCGGCGCGTCTGGAGTCCTTCGAACCCGCCGAACTGGCAGCGGATCCGTTCGAGCTGCTGGCCAATGATGAGCCGGCGCTGGTGGATTTGCGGATATTCGGGCCGGGAGAGGGGAACGACCCGGCCCTGCAAGCGATCCGCAGCGGGCGGGAGCTGTACCGCACCGAAGAACTGGAGGTCGACGGCCAGCGCATCTTCCGGGCCTGGACCCCGTTTCATACCGGCGCGCGGGTGGAGGTGGCGCGCATCGACCTGGCCCTGACCGCGGCCGACTTCCTGACCAATCACGCGCGCAACAGCCTGCTGGTGGCGCTGCTGACCGGCGTGGCGATCGTCGTGCTTTCGGTCTACGTGATCTGGAGCGCGCGGCGGCAATTGGAGCTCGAGAGCCTGGCGAGGCTGGGACAGCTCTCGGCCGTGCTGGCGCACGAGATCCGCAACCCGCTCGGAACCATCAAGGGCTTCGTGCAGCTCGCGGCGGAGAAGGCAGACCGGACGGTGACCGCTCTGCTCGAGCCGGTTCTGGACGAGATTCACCGCCTGGAGAAGCTGGTGGCCGACCTGCTGCTGTTCGGAAGGCCGCAGCAGCTCGCGGTCCGGGCGGTGGATTGGGCGGAGTACAGCCGGGAGTTGGAAGCCTATGTCACGGAGGCGATCGGCGAACGCGACATACGCTTTGAACGGCAGGCCGGGGCGCTGACCCTGGAGACGGACCCGGATCTGCTGAAGCAGGTCCTGTTGAACCTGCTGAGGAACTCGGTGGAGGCGGTGGCCGGGACTCCCGGAGCCGAGGTGCGGCTGGCTGCATCGCAGAGCCGTGGCGGCACGGTGATCACGGTGGAGGACAACGGCCCGGGCTTCGCGCCGGCGGTGAAGGACAAACTGTTCGAGCCGTTCACGACCACCAAGGCCTCGGGCACCGGCCTGGGGCTGCCGGTCGCCAGGAAGCTGACGGAGGCCCTGGGAGGCCGCATTTCAATCCAGCCGCGCGAGCCCGGCGGCGTCCGCGTGGAGATCGTGTTGCCTGACAATCATGGAAAGCATTCTCGTAATCGATGACGATCCCGGTTTCCGCAGATTGCTGGAAACCATCCTCCGGGGTGAAAGCTATGAAGTGGAGTCCGGCGGCTCGGTAGCCGACGCCGTGCGCCTGGGAGCCAGACGGCAGTATCACCTGGTCCTCTCGGATCTGAAGCTGCCGGACGGAGACGGCCTGGAGGTGCTGCGCTGGTTCGCGGAGCAGCAGCCGCAGACGCCCGTGATCATGATCACGGCGTTCGGCACGGTCTCCTCGGCGGTGGAGGCGATGAAACTCGGGGCGGTGGACTACCTGGGCAAGCCGTTGTCCAGTCCCGAGGAACTGCGCCTGCTGGTGCGGCGCGCCCTGGAGGGCCGGCAGATCGCCTGCGAGCGCGACCTGCTGCGCGAGGAGGAAGACGCCCGCCTGCAATGCGGCTCGCTGGTGGCGCGCGATCCGAAGATGACCCGGGTGCTGGAGCTGGCGGGAAAGGTGGCTGCCACCAACGCCACGGTACTGATCACCGGCGAGAGCGGCACCGGCAAGGAAGTGCTGGCGCGCTGCATCCACAACAACAGCCCGCGCGCCAACCGGGTCTTCGTTCCGGTCAACTGCGCCGCGCTGTCGCCGTCCCTGATCGAGAGCGAGCTGTTCGGCCATGAGAAGGGGGCGTTCACGGGGGCGGTGGCGCAGCACCTGGGACGTTTCGAGCGCGCGCACGGCGGCACGTTGTTTCTGGACGAGATCGGGGAACTGGACGGGAACCTGCAGTCCAAGCTGCTGCGGGTGCTTCAGGAGCGCACGTTCGAGCGGGTGGGAGGAGCCCGGCAGATCCAGGTGGACGTACGGATCATCGCCGCGACCAACCGGGACCTGAAACGGCAGGTGGCCGAAGGCAAGTTCCGCGACGATCTCTATTACCGGCTGACGACCTTTCCGATCGAGATTCCCGCGCTGCGCGAGCGGCCGGCCGACATCGCCGCGCTGGCGCGGCTGTTTCTGGGACGCGCGGCGCGGAACCTGGGCAAGCCGGCGCCGGAGCTGAGCCCGGAGGCGCTCAAGGTCCTGATTTCGTATGGCTGGCCCGGAAATGTGCGCGAACTGGAGAACCTGATGGAGCGCATGACGATTCTCTGCGACCGGGTGGTGAAGGCGGACGATCTGCCGATCACCCGTCAGGAGGCCTCCCGGCCGGTGAGCTGGCACGAGATCGAGCGGCAGGCAATCGAAGAGGCGCTGCGGATGAACAACGGCAACCGCACGCTGGCCGCGAAGCAGCTGGGAATCAGCCTGCGCACGCTGCAATACCGGCTGAAGGAGTATGAGCAGGAGAAGGCCGGGTGAAGGCCGCGAGGGAACATCCAACCGCTTCCGTTGGTCGCGGCTCGGATGTCGGCGGCTCGGATGTCGCGGCCCGGATGTCGCGGCTCGGATGTCGGCGGTTCGGATGTCGCGGTTCGGATGTCGCGGCTCGGATGTCGGCGGCTCGGATGTCGCGGCCCGGATGTCGGCGGTTCGGATGTCGGGGCTCGGATGTCGCGGCCCGGATGTCGGCGGCTCGGATGTCGGCGGTTCGGATGTCGCGGCTAAGAAACAGCGCTCCTGCTACTCTGATATCCTTTCGGGATCAAGTTATCTTGAATTGATTTGACCGAAAGGAGAAAAAATGCCTTCCAGATCGGCGGTCAGCCGCCGGAAATTGCTTCAGGGTCTCGCGGCGGGCACGGCCGCCTCCAGTGTATCCAGCGCGCAAACCGCGCCGGGCGTGAATAAATTCTCGGCCCCCAGCAAGCTGAAGATCACCGACATGCGGGCTTGCACGGTGGCCGCCAACTACGATTACCCCATCATCCGCATCGATACCAATGAAGGAGTGTACGGGCTGGGCGAAGTCCGCGACGCGGGCGTCAAAGGGATCGCTCTCATCCTGAAAGCCCACATCCTGGGAAGGAACCCGCTGCAAATCGACAATATCCTGCGCACGATCCGGCCGTTCGCCGGTCAGGGGCGCATGGGCGGCGGCTACAGCGCCGTGGACATGGCCCTGCACGACATCGCGGGCAAGGTGTACGGCGTGCCCGCCTGGCGGTTGGTGGGCAACAAGGTCCGCGACCGTATCCGCATTTATTGCGACACCACCGGGCACAAGGATCCCAAGATCTACGGGCAGCGCATGGCGGTCCGCAAGAAGGAGGGCTTCACCTTCTTCAAGATGGACCTGTACACGAGCCTGGTGGGGGGCCGCCCGGGCGCCATCCACGAGAACGGCGCCGCGACCGAGAAGGGCCTCGGATACCTGTGCGAGTACATCGCCGCCGTGCGCGACGCCATCGGCTGGGACGCGCCCCTGGGCGCCGATCATTTCGGCCGGCTGTCGGTGAACGATTCCATCCGCTACGCCAAGGCGTTCGAACCTTACCAGCTGGCCTGGGCCGAAGACTTCATCCCCTGGCAGGACTGGCGCGGGTACAAGAAGATCTGCGATGCCACTACGACTCCAATCCTGACCGGCGAGGACGCCTTCGGGCTGGAGGAGGGCTTCCAGGACCTGATCGACAACGAGGCGATCGACATCATACAGCCCGACCCGGAGACCTCCGGTGCTTTGAAGGAAACCAAACGGATCGGGGATTATGCCGACAAGCACGGCATTCCCACCGTGCTTCATTTTGCCGGATCGCCGGTCGGTTGCATGGCCAGCGTTCACATGGCCTGCACGCTGCGCAACTTCGTGTGTATGGAGAACCACGCGGTGGATATGCCCTGGTGGCAGGACCTGGTGACCGGACCGAAGAAGCCGATCATCCAGAACGGCTACATTCCGGTTCCGGACACTCCGGGGCTGGGGGTTGAGTTGAACGAAGAGGTCGTGAAGCAGCATCTGCGCTACCCCGGTTATTTCGAACCGACGCCGATGTACGATGATTTCATCGTCTCCGGTTTCCGGCGTGTGGGCGGCTGGCCGCACTACGACGAAGACGGGAAGTGGACGACCCGGATGACGTATTGAGGGATATGGCCATGAGAGTATTGCCGCTTTTTCTGTTAGCTGTCTCGTTTGCGGCCGGGGCGGAACGCGAAGTGGCCCCGACCTTTCTTTACCGGCACGTTCCGTCGATCCAGCCCACGCCGTCGGACGTCACCACGGATACCTGCCGTTACAAGGCGATCTTCGGGCTGGGGGACACGGCCCGGCCGATCGTGCGCGGCGTAGTCCGCTACGGGGAAGTCGAGGTGGACCCCAACGGCGCCTGCAAGCCGGTGTCCTATGAAGGCGAAGAGCAGATCTACGTGGTCCTCGAAGGCGGCGGAACGCTGCTGTACGGCGACGAGAAGCACCCCATCCGGAAGGAAGATTTCATGTATCTTCCGGCGGGCATCCGGCACGGCGTGGAGACCTCGGGATCGAAGTGCCGGTTTATCGTCATGGGATTCCGCCTCCCCCGCGACGCCGACAGGACGCCGCCTTCCAAGCTGCAGATCGCCAATCTCGGCGAGGTGAAGAAGGAAGTGGTGGGCGGCCATCCGCCTTCGACGCTGTTCCAGTTGATGATCGGCGACGTGAACAGCAAGCGCGACAGGATCGCGGCAGGCCGGGTGGTGACGAGCCTGTTCGTCATGACCTTCTCGCCGGGGGGAACCAATTTCCCGCACGCGCACGACAGTGAAGAGGAGATCTACCTGCTGCTGGACGGCGAAGGGGAGATGGTGGCCGGCGGAGGCGTGGACGGCGTCGAGAACCGCCGCCCCGCCAGGCCCGGCGATGCCTACTGCTACCGGCTGAACACCACGGTCGGTTTCTACAACCGCGACGTCCCGGGCGCCAGCGCCCGGATCCTGGCGGTGCGCTCCACCTATCCCCGCCGGCGGTAGCGCGGCGCCGCCCGGGTGCTGCGGGGAGGACCGGCATGCGGGTGCTGCTGATCTCGGCCAACGCCGAGGCGATCCAGATGCCGCCCCTGCCGCTGGGGGCGGCCTGCGTCGCCGCCGCGCTGGACAGAGCAGGATACGAAGCCCGGCTGCTCAACCTGATGTTCTCCGGCGGTCCGGAGAGCGCGTTGCGAGAGTCGCTCGAGGACTACCGGCCGGACGTCATCGGCCTGTCGGTGAGGAACATCGACGATCAGAACATGCAGGCGCCCCGGTTCCTGCTGCCCCCCGTGAAGGAGACCGTGGCCTTCTGCCGCCGGTATTCCACGGCCCCGGTGATCGCCGGCGGGGCCGGTTTCAGTATTTTTCCCGAAGCCGTGCGGGAATACCTGGGAGTGGACCGGGGCATCGCCGGCGAGGGCGAGGAGCGTTTTCCAGCCCTGCTGGCGGGCCGGCCGCCGGCCCCCGCGCGGCTGGACGATTTCCCCTTGCCGGAGCCCGACCGCTGGATCCCCGGTGGTCCCGGCCGGACGGAGTTGCGTGTCCCGGTCCAGACCCGGCGCGGCTGCCCTTTGGATTGCAGCTACTGCTCGACCAGCGCCATCGAAGGGCGGCCGGTCCGGCGGCGCTCCGTGGAGGCGGTGATCCGCTGGCTGTCGCACCTGGCGGAGGCCGGCGTCCGGCGCCTGTATTTCGTCGATAACACCTTCAACCTGCCGCCCTCCTATGCCCGGGCGTTGTGCCGCAAGATGATCGATGCCGGACTGGACATGGACTGGTGGGCGATTGTCTACCCCAAGTGGATCGATCCCGAACTGGTGGAACTGATGGCAGCGGCCGGCTGCACTTCCGTGAGCCTGGGTTTCGAGAGCGGGTCCGAGCCGGTGCTGCACGAACTCAACAAGCGGTTCCGCCCGGGGGAAGTCCGGGAAACCGCGCGTTGGTTCCGCGAGGCGGGGGTGGAGCGGCGCGCGTTCCTGCTGCTGGGCGGGCCGGGCGAGACGCGGGATACGGTGGAGGAGAGCCTGGCCTTCGCGGATTCCGTGTATCCCGATGCACTGAAAGTCAGCGTGGGGCTGCGGATCTATCCGGAAACCCCGCTGGCGCGAACCGCGGCGGCCCAGGGGCTGATCGGCGCGGACGAAGATCTGCTGCATCCGCGCTTCTACCTGGCTCCGGCGCTCGCCGGATGGCTGCCCGAACGCGTGGCGGATTACCGGGCCAAGCGGCCCTGGACGGTGTCGTGAAAACACGCAGAGCCGGGGCTCGCCGCGGCAAACCAACCTGTTCGCGCTACCTTTGGGCTTCACCCGGGGCGTGAGCCAGGGCCTGCCGCAAGGCCTCCTGGAGTTGCGCGTTCTCGGGATCGCGGCGCAGCGCTTCGCGCAGCTCGGCGATGCCTTCTTTCCACTGGCCCAGTTTCAGAAGCGCGGCTGCGAAATTGGTGCGGATGCCGGGGTGCTCGGGGTCGAGCTTCACGGCCGCGCGGTACTTTTCGAGCGCCTCTCGCAGCTTGCCCGCCTTTTCGAGATCCGCGCCCTGGTTATTGATCTGCACCGCGATCAGCGCGTTCTGGCTTTCCTGGTCGCGCTCGCGCAGCATGGCATTGATGCGCTTGCGGATCTCGGCGGCTCGTTCCACCTGGCCGACCTGGCGCAGGGCGAGCTGCAGGCTGTAGAGCGTCGATTGATTGCGGGGGCTCAGGGTCATTGATTTTTCGAGGTGGGTGACGGCCTCCGCGGCCTTGCCCTGGCGCAGGTACTCGGCACCCAGCCGGTACTGCGCCACGGCGTTCTCCGGGTCCTGCTCCACCGACCGTTTGAAGGCCGCGAACGCGCCGTCGTCGTCGAGCAGGTTCTTGCGCGCCTGCCCCAGGTCCGACCATGCCTCGGGGAACTCGGATTGGAGTGTGACGGCGCGTTCGAGGTCCTGCATGGCCTTCTCCATCTCGTTCCGTTCGGTGTAGACCTTGGCGCGAAGGTACAGGGGGAAAGCGGCTTCGGGATCGTTTCCCAGGAGTTGCAGGGCGCGGTCGAGATGGGAGGAAGCGGCCTCAAAATCGCCGTCCTCCAACAGAACCTGGCTGAGGTTCACGCGCGCCTGGGCGAACTTGGGGTCCAGCGCCGCGGCCTTTTCGAAAGGCCCGCGGGCCGCTTTCCAATCACCGAATGTCTTGTACGCTTCGCCCAGCGCGTTCTGTGCTTCGGCGGACTGGGGCCGCAGCCGCACTCCCTCCGTGAGATGCAGGATGGCTCCGGCGCGGTCGCCCTGCTCGGCCAGGATGCTGCCCAGCAGCAGGCGGGCGTCCGCGTCGCGCGGGCTGGATTTGACGATCTTCTCGAGCAGGCGCACAGCCTGGTCGCGCTCGCCCCTGGCCAGCAGGTCCCAGGCCTCTTCGACGGGGGGCCGCTGCCCCACGAGCAGAGCGGCACAGGCAGCGAGCAGAGCGAGGGCTCTCATCCCGCGGGCTCCTTGCGGGGACCCAACCGCTCGCGGCGGGTGATGCCGGAACCTTCGGTGACGTGGATCAGGTGATCGGCCGGCACCTGCTCGAACCTTTCTACCGGCCCCAGGGGCCAGCGGATCTCGATATCGGCTACGGTGGCCGCACCGAGCCCGAAGTGCAGCCGCTTGTCGCTGACCGAGAGGTAGGAGGACTGGCTCAGCACCTCCTGGGTCTGGACCTGGCCGCCGTAGCGCACCGTGACCCGGGCCCCGATGGCGCTGCGGTTGGATTTGACGCCCGTTACCTTGACCTTGAGCCAGTGGGCGCCGCCCGCAAGGTCGTTGCGCAGCAGCGAGGGCGGCTCGTTCTGGTTGACGATGAGGACGTCCACATCGCCGTCGTTGTCGAAATCGCCGAACGCCACCCCGCGGCTGGAGTGGGAGGCCTCGATGCCCGGGCCGGCCTCGGCGATCAGTTCCTCGAAGCGCCCCTTGCCCAGGTTGCGGAAGATGACGCGCGGCGTCTTATGAGGAATCTGGGGCAGCTTCTTCTCCACTTCGGGATAGATGTTGCCGGTGGCCCAGAGGATGTCGGGGTTGCCGTCGTTGTCCAGGTCGGAGACGCCCACCCCCCAGCAGACGAAGCGGGTCTCGACGGCCAGACCGGAACGGATGGTCTCGTCGCGGAAATTCCCCTTGCCGTTGTTCACGTAAAGCACCGGGGTGTCTTCGCGGAAGTGGGTTTTGACGATGTGCAGGCTGCCGTCCAGGCGGAAATCGCCGACTCCCAGGCCCATGCCGGCTTGCTCCATGCCGTCCTCGCTCAAAGCCACGCCGCGCTCCAGACCCTGTTCGGTGAACGTTCCATCGCGGTTGTTGAGGAACAGCAGGCTGGGAGTGGAGTCGCAGGCTACGTAGATGTCGGGCCAGCCGTCGTTGTCGAAGTCGGCCGCCACCACGGTGAGCCCGAAGCCGCCGTCAGCCTTCCCGATGCCCGAAGCGGCGGTGACGTCGGTGAAGCTGCCGTCGCCGTTGTTGCGGTAGAGGGAATGGTAGCCGTAGGGCAAGCCGCGCGGCCCGCAGTTCACCGGCACGCCGTAGTAGTCGCAGCTTCCGGGGCCGCCGGCGCGCGGGATGGCCTTGGGATCGAAATCCACGTAGTTGGAGACGAACAGGTCGAGCTTGCCGTCGC
This sequence comes from Bryobacterales bacterium, assembly GCA_020852755.1. GTDB lineage: Bacteria > Acidobacteriota > Terriglobia > Bryobacterales > Bryobacteraceae > JADZAF01. The sequence continues at coordinate 7,654 of JADZAF010000167.1, read as the reverse complement.
GGTCGTAGTCCACGAAGGCGCAGCCGGAGCCGAAGCGGGGCCTGGCATTCAGGAGCCCGGCCGTCCTGGTGATGTCGGTGAAGGTGCCGTCGCCGTTGTTGTGGTAGAGAGCGTTCTGGGGCCAGCCGGTGAGAAACAGGTCTTCGAAACCGTCGTTGTCGAAGTCGCCGGCGGTCACTCCGTACCAGTAGCCGGTGCGGAACAGCCCGGCCTTTTCGGTCACGTCGGTGAACGTGCCGTCGCGGTTGTTCCTGTAAAGGCGGTTGGAGGCATCGGCGGGCGGATCGCCGAAGCGCGAGCCGGTGAGCAGCAGGATATCGAGCCAGCCGTCGTTGTCGTAGTCGAAAAAGGCCGCGCCGCAACTCATGACCTCATTGATGTAGTCGGCGCGGTCCGCGTGCCCGGCCACAACCGGGCGTTGCAGGCCCGCCTGCGCGGCGATGTCCGAGAAACGGGCGTGGAAAGGAAGGCCTGAGGGCTTGCCGCGCGGAGCCGGCTTCACCCCTCGGGAAGCCATGCCCTGTTGCTTTTGGGCAAACAGGCGTGCGGCGGGAACCGCTAGAAGACTGAGGAGACCGCGGCGGGTGAAGAATGCCATGGCCGGCAGGGATCCAAGGTTTCAGTATAGCGGCCCGGCGCCGCGGACAGAACCACACGGGGGCCGGAGGTCCTTTCGGGCCCCCGGCCCCCGCGCGGCTGGGGTTGAAGCAACTGCTGGTTTGAGGCGCCGGAGCCTAGAAGATGATCTTCAGGCCCAACTCCACCTGGCGCCCGCTGACGTTCCCCAACTCCATGGTCTGCGGACCCATTTGTGCCGAGGGAGTGCCCTGGTAGAGCGCCTGTCCGAACTGCGAACTGGTGACGCTCATGTTCGGGTTCCCGAGGTTCAGCCGGTTGAGGGCATTGAAAGCCCGCAGTTCCATCTCGGTCCTGATCCTCTCGGTAATCCGGAAGGATTTGGTGAGGGAGGCGTCGAGCATGACATATTTCGGACCGGTCAGGTTGTCGAACTGCATCGGGTTCGAGCGAATGACGTAGGTGTTGGCGGCGATCTGTGAAAAGGCGGAGGTGTTGAACCATTTCGAGGGCGAAGGGTCGGATACAGTGACCTCGCCGCCCAGGTAGTTCATCTTGCCGAAGCGCAGGATAGAACCCGACATGTAGGTACCCATGCCGGTGACCTTCCATCCGCCCACGAAAGCATCGACCGCCCGGGGCATGTCGTGGCCGAAAGTCTTGCCGATGCCGAACGGCAGCTCCCAGGTACCCGCCATGGTCAGGCGGTGACGGGGCTGGTTGCTGTTCAGGTAGCGCAGCGTGTTCAGGTAGGTGTCGAGTTCGTTCTGGTCGGTGCGCTCCACCTTCTCGCGGATATAGACGTAGGCGGCCAGGAAGTTCCAGCCCCGGCTGAAGGCCTTCTGGGCTTTGAACTCGAGGGAGTGATAGCGCTCCGCCGCCCCCAGTCTGCCGACTTCATACAGGCCGCCGTAGTGCGGGTACTGGGTCAGCAGGGAGGCCAGCGAGACAGTTCTCTGGTTGCGCTGGGGCCCGGGGAACACCGCCGGCGTCAGGTAGCCGTAGAAGGGGTTGTCCACGCTGACGTTGATGGCGTTCTGCTGGGCCACGTCGATGCGCGGGTCGCGGTTGTTCAGCGCATGGGAGTAAGTCTGGTTTCCGACGTTGAAGAACCAGGTGAAGGAGCCCACGATCTGGCCGGGCAGCTGCCGCTGGAAGTTCACGTTGAAGCGGTCATTGCGCGCCTTCTGGGTCTTCTCCGGATAGCGCAGCAGGGCCGTTCCTCCACGGCCCACGGCCGTTCCCGCGGCCTTGCCGTTGGGAGGAATCAGCGGGTTGACGCCGCTCGGGTAAGGATTCGAAATGGTCTGCTGCGGAACGCCTTGCAGCAATCCCGCCGTATTCTGGTAGGCCTTGGCCCCGAAGAAAGGCGGCTCCAGGAAGCTGACGGTTTCAAAGCCGGAGACCGGCGCCTGGCTCAGGATCATCTCGTACGGCAGCAGGTAGCGGGCATAGCCCAGCCGCAGGGCGGTACGGTCGTCGATCTTGATGGCGGCGCCCAGGCGCGGCGCCAGGGCGAGCTTCTGGGGATCCCACATGCCCGGCTGCTCGTCGCTGGTCCACTCCCACATGCCGTTCCACTTGTAGGCGCTGCTGCCCATGAGGGCCAGCGCCTGGGCCGGCATCTGGGGCGGGCTGGCCTGCATCTCGGGGACCGGCTGGTCGACATTCAGGCCCCGTGAGGTCATGTGCAGGGGGTCCCACCAGGCCGATTCATACTCGTTGCGAATCCCCATATTGAGGGTGAGCCAGCGGTTCACCTTCCAGTCGTCCTGGAAGAACATACCCCAGAACTGGACGTGCGGATCGGGAGCGGGCCCGCCGATCATCTGGGACGATCCGTCCAGGGCGCCCAGCAGGAAGGTGGCGAAACCGTGGCCGTTGTGCTTGGTGTCGGGACTCACGAAGGTCTCGGCGGTCAGCGCCTGGGGGAAGAAGAACTGGGAGGTGTTCCCCACGAAAGTGACGCCGTAGCCGCGCCGGTGCTCGATACCGGCCTTCAGGTAGTGCGAGCCCTTCTGCTTGGAGATCTTGGCGTTGTAGGACATGCCCTCCGGCTTCTGATCCCAATAGAAGCCGCGGCCGCCAAAGCTGGTGCCGCCGATGCTGAACAGCGGGAAGTAGACCGGCACGCCCGGGCTGGCGTCCTGATAAGACTTGTACCAGGAGTTGCTGGGCCAGATCGAGCCCCAGCCTTCCGGTCCCAGCGACTTGGATACGTAGGCGTCGATCACCTTGTGCCAGGCGCCGCGGAAGTTCACCACGGTGCTCGGATTCACCGTCCAGATCGCGTCGGCCGACACCTGGTTGGCCGCGCGCTCGGTTCCGGTGGGCACGAACAACTGGGACTGGTTGGGCGTGGCGTTGGGCGCCAGATCGTCGGTGTAGTAGCGGCTGACCCGCCCGTACAGCTTCCAGTTGTCGGTGGCGTTGTAGTCCACGCGTTCGGAGAAGTTGTAGTAGTTGTACTTCTCGATGTAGCCGACTTTGAAGTTGTTCACCCGGGTGATGTTGTCGCCCGGCATGTTGCCGTCCCAGAAGTCCTTCACCAGCGACGCGGACAGGGGATCGAAGCGGGACTGCGGGACTTTGTTTCCGGCGAAAGGCGTCCGGAAGAACTTGCCGGTGGCCGGGTCCATCTTGGTGGTCCAGGGATCCCAGACGGTCATGATCCCGCCGTCGATGTTGTAGGACTGCGAGAAATCGCCGCCACGCTCCAGAGCCGACGGCACGGTGCTGACGTAGCTGCCCGGATAGCCGACGTTCCAGCGCTCCAGCGAGAAGAAGTTGAACAGCTTGTTCTTGATGATGGCGTTGCCAAGAGTGCCGCCGTACATGTGCTGGCGGGTGGCGTTCTTGGTAAAGCGCGTGCGGTCCGCCTGGGCGTTCAGCCAGGGATAGCGGCCCAGGTAGAAGGCGCTGCCGTGCCACTCGTTGGTCCCGGACTTGAGCGTCATACTGATCAGGCCGCCCGCCGTGTGGCCGGTCTCGGCGTCCACGCTGTTCTGCGAAACCACGACCTCCTGCACGGCGTCCGTGTTGGGCGGATAGCTGTTCTTGTGGCCCAGACCGATGGCGCTGCCGTCCACCTGGAGGTCGTTCTTCAGGTTGGTGCCTCCTCCGAGGTCTACGCTGTTGGCGGCCCAGGAGTGGTACGGCTGCATTTCACTCCGGGTGTTGATGGCCGAGGGCGCCAGCAGGGTGAGCTTGAACGGATTGCGGTCGATGCGCGGAATCTCTTCCGCCATTTTGGAATCGAGCGTGAAGTCCTTGTTGCTCGAGTTGAACTGCACCGAGACCGGAGCCTCGGTCACGGTAATGCTTTCCTGAACCGCGCCAGGCCGCAGAGTAGCGTTGACGGTGACGTCTCCGCGCATCTGGACCGAAATGTTCTCCTGAATGAAGCGGTTGAACCCGGTCGCCTCCACTGTGACGGAGTACGTTCCGGGGTCTACCAGGTCAAACACGTACAGGCCCGTGTCGCTGGACTGGCGAACGACCTTCACGCCGGTGGCCACGTTCAACAGCGTGACGCTGGCGCCGGCGATGACGGCCTGGGTCTGGTCGGTGACAATACCCTGCACACGACCGCGATAGCTTTGCGCCATCAAAGACGTGCTTACGATCAGGAGAAGGAATGCCGGCAACCCCCAATGGTGGTGCTTCATACCTTCACTCACTCCTTACGATATTCAGTTGTGATTACTAAGTCGGACTGCCCCTGAAGCGTTTGCGCAGTCGTCCTGGGTCCCCGCGACTGAGGACGGAGGGCCCCCGCGATAACAGGGCAGGCCACTCTCTTCTGCTTCGGCTGACAAGTATATTTCGTCAGAAGGGAATGTGCAAGCGCAGAGAGGAGATCTTAAGGTCTTTTAATGAATGGAGGGAGGGTGACTTCCGAGGTACGGAGGCACACAGTGAACGAACAGTGAAGATTCCCTGTGCCTCCGTACCTCTGTGTTCTGTGTCTATTCGGCCAGTGTCTCTTCCCCGGATTCCTCAGTCAGGCCGCCGGCATACTGCACCCGGGCCTCCTCTTCGTAACCCGGAATGCCCTCTGGCAGGGCGGGCTCGGCGGCGGGTTCTTCGACCACGTCCTCGCCCGCGATCTTCACCTGCCGGTAGTGTTCCATGCCCGTTCCGGCGGGCACCAGCCGGCCCATGATGACGTTCTCCTTCAGGCCCCGCAGGTAGTCCACCTTGCCGTTGATGGCGGCTTCGGTGAGCACGCGGGTGGTCTCCTGGAAGGAGGCCGCGGAGATGAACGAATCGGTGGAAAGCGAAGCCTTGGTGATGCCGAGCAGCACGGGGGAACCGGCCGCCGGACGGCCGTCGGCCTGCATGACCCGATCGTTCTCAGCCCGGAACTTGAACTTGTCGACCACCTCCTCGGGCAGGAACTCGCTGTCGCCGATATCGTCCACTTTGACCCAGCGCATCATCTGGCGAACGATGACTTCCAGGTGCTTGTCGTTGATGTTGACGCCCTGCAGGCGGTAGACCTCCTGAATCTCGTTCACGAGGTACTTCTGCAGTTCCTTCTCGCCCAGCACGCGGAGGATATCGTGCGGGTTGCGGGGGCCGTCCATCAGGGGCTCGCCGGCCTTGACGCGCTCGCCCTCCTGAACGTTGATGTGGACGCCCCGGGGGATGGAATACTCGCGCTGCTGGCCGTCGTCGCCGACCACGAAGATGTGGCGCTGGCCCTTGCTGATCTCGCCGTACTTGACCACGCCGTTGATCTCGGAGATGACCGCCGTCTCGCGCGGCTTGCGGGCTTCGAACAGTTCCACAACGCGCGGCAGGCCGCCCGTGATGTCCTTGGTCTTGGTGGTTTCGCGGGGGATCTTGGCCAGCACGTCGCCGGCGTCCACTTCGTCCCCTTCCCGGACCATCAGGTGGGCCTTGGTGGGCATCAGGTAGCGCTTGGTCTCGGAGCGGGCGCCGGCCTCCGGGCGGACCACGATGGTGGGCTGCCGCTTCTCATCCGGCGAATCCACCACCACCAGCTGGGCCATGCCGGTGATTTCGTCCACCTGCTCCTGCATGGTCACGCCTTCGAGCAGGTCCTTGTAATGCACCGCGCCGCCGACTTCGGTGAGGATCGAGAAGGTGTAGGGGTCCCACTCGAGCAGGATCTGGTTGGCCCTGATGGGGGCGTTGTCCTCGACCAGGATACGGGCGCCGTACACCACCGGGTAGCGCTCCTTCTCCCGGCCCTTCTCGTCCAGCACGGCCAGATAGCCGTTGCGGTTCATCGCGATCCGCTCTTCCTGCTTGTTGCGAACGGACACGATGTTGATGTACTTGGCGAAACCGTCGGACTTGGCGTCCTGGGTGGACTGCTCGGCGGCCCGGGTGGCCGTTCCACCGATGTGGAACGTACGCATGGTCAACTGCGTGCCGGGCTCGCCGATGGACTGCGCCGCGATGACGCCCACGGCTTCGCCCATCTCGACCATGCGGCCGGTGGCCAGGTTGCGGCCGTAGCAGGCCACGCACACCCCGCGCTTGGACTCGCAGGTCAGCACGGAGCGGATCTTCACCCGCTCGATGCCGGCGGCCTGGATGGCGGCGGCCAGTTCCTCGGTAATCTCCTGGTTGACGCCGACGATGATGTTGCCTTCGTAGTCGTGCTGGTCTTCCAGAGCCACGCGGCCCACGATGCGGTCGCGCAGCGGCTCGATCACTTCGCCGGATTCGATGATGGCCTCCACGAAGATGCCCTCCGAGGTGCCGCAATCCCGCTCGGCCACGATCACGTCCTGGGAGACGTCCACCAGGCGGCGGGTGAGGTAGCCGGAGTCGGCGGTCTTCAAAGCCGTGTCCGCCAGGCCCTTGCGCGCGCCGTGGGTCGAGATGAAGTACTGCAGCACATTGAGGCCTTCGCGGAAGTTGGCCGTGATGGGGGTTTCGATAATCTCGCCGGAAGGCTTGGCCATGAGGCCGCGCATGCCGGAGAGCTGGCGGATCTGCTGTTTGGAACCGCGCGCGCCGGAGTCGGCCATGATGTAGATCGGGTTGAGGTAGCGGCCGGTGCGGTCGTCCTCCTCCATGGCCTGGAACATTTCGTCGGAAACCTTCTCGGTGACCTTGGACCAGATCTCGATGATCTTGTTGTAGCGCTCGCCGTGGGTGATGGCGCCTTCCTGATACTGCTGCTCGACCTCCACCACCTGCTTCTCGGCGTCGCGCACCAGGTCGGCTTTCTCGGACGGCACGACCATGTCGTCGATGCCGATGGAGATGCCCGCCCGGGTGGCGTAGAGGAAGCCCAGGTTCTTGACCTCGTCCAGCATCTGCACGGTGGTCCGCAGACCGAACTTCAGGTAGCAGTACTGCACGAGCTGGCCGAGGCCTTTCTTCTTGAGCAGGCCGTTGACGAAAGGCATGTCCTCGGGCAGCTGGTCGTTGAAGATCACCCGGCCCACGGTGGTCTCCATGTACTGCTTGTTGAACTCGATGGGCTCGGTGTGGAGCACGTTCTGGTTGTCAAAGGCGTGCACCAGGTCGATGACCCTGCCGGTGTAGCGCAGCTTGATGGGAGTGAGGGTTTCGACCTCGCCCATCTCCAGCGCGATGAGCACTTCCTCGGTGGAAGCGAACGTGCGGCCCTCGCCCTTGGTGCCCGGGCGCGCCTTGGTGAGGTAGTAGATGCCCAGCACCATGTCCTGGGTGGGGACGGCGATGGGCGAGCCGTGCGCGGGCGACAGGATGTTGTTGGCCGAGAGCATCAGGATGGCGGCCTCGATCTGCGCCTCGGGAGAGAGCGGGATGTGCACGGCCATCTGGTCGCCGTCGAAGTCGGCGTTGAACGCCGTGCAGACCAGGGGGTGAATCTTGATGGCCTTGCCTTCCACCAGCACGGGCTCGAAGGCCTGGATGCCCAGGCGGTGCAGGGTGGGGGCGCGGTTCAGCAGGATGGGATGGTCCTTGATGACCTCTTCGAGAATGTCCCAGACCACCGGCGTTTCGGCTTCAACTTCCTTCTTCGCAGCCTTGATGGTGCTGGTAATGCCCATCTTTTCCAGCCGCTCGAAGATGAACGGCTTGAAGAGTTCCAATGCCATCTTCTTCG
>JADZAF010000166.1 GCA_020852755.1 Bryobacterales bacterium | reverse complement strand
TCCTCACCTTCTATACCGCCTCGGCGGTGGTGCCGCTGGCCTCGGACCTGTTGATGCTGGCCCCGCACCTGGCCGCCGTCCACCTCGCCTGGCGCAGGCGGCCGCTGTGGAGCGGCCTGGCGGCGGGCGTTGCCTTCCTGGTCAGTTCGAAAGCCCTCTTCGTCCTGGCCGCCTGCGCCCTGTGGACCGGGCGATCCCTGCCCCTGCTGCTGGCCGGATTCGCCCTGCCGAACCTGGCCGCGGGCGCCTGGCTGTGGGCCGCGGGCGCCTGGCCCGCATACCTGGACCAGGTATGGAAGTGGGGCAGCGTCTACGCGGGAGGGACTTTCGTGGACCGCCCTCTGCTCAACGGCCTGACGCGCACGGCCAACTGGCTCGGTTTCCATGCCGCGCTGGCGGCCGCGGCGGCCGCGGCGCTGCTTCTCAAGCCCGGCCTGGACTCCGGGCGCCGGCGGGTCCTCGCCTGGGGGCTGATTTCCTTTGCCGCGGTGGCGGCCGGCTGGCGGTTCTTTCCGCGCTACTACTTCCAGTTACTGCCCGTGCTGGTGCTGGCCGCTTCGCGCGGGATGGTGCTGCTGGGCAACCGCCGCGCGGCCGCCCTGGCGCTGCTGTTGATCCCCCTGGTCCGCTTCGGGCCGCGCTACGCGCTGCTGGCCGGCGAACTGATCCACAACAGGCCGCACGAGTGGGCCGACGTGGCGATGGACCGCGACAGCCGGGCGGCCGCCGCCCTGGTGCGATCCCGGGCGCGTCCGGGCGATACCGTCTTCGTTTGGGGATTCCGCCCCGAAATCTACGTCTACTGCGGGCTTCCGGCCGCCACCCGGTTCCTCGATTCGCAGCCCCTGACCGGAGTTCCCGCGGACCGGCACCTGAGGCAGTCCGAGCCGCTGGCGCCCGAACTGGCGGCCGCCAACCGGAGAGCGCTGCGGCAATCGAGCCCGGACTGGGTCCTGGACGGGTTGGGGGCGTACAATCCGCGCCTGGCGCTATCGAGTTACCCGGACTTGAGGGACTGGCTGGCCGGGTACCGGCTGGAGACCCATTCGGCTATGACCCTGATCTACCGGCGAAAGGAAACGGGGGGACAGTTTCCTTCATCCCCCCGTTAGTTCTGCTGAACTTACTGGGCACGGATGCCGGGAGTGTTCACTTTCACGCGGTACAGCCCGGTGCGCGCGGTAATGTACAAGGTCCGGCCGTCTTCGTCGCCAAAGGCGCAATTGGCCGCAGTCTCCGGAGGCTGAATGGTTCCCAGGTGCTTCCCTTCCGGAGAGAACACCCAGATGCCGCCCGGGCCGGTGCAATACAGGTAGCCCTTGCTGTCGATCTTCATGCCGTCCGGAAGACCGTCTTCTTTCTGGCCGGTGACATCGTAGAACACTTTGCCCGTCCCGAGCGTTCCATCCGGCTTTACCGGGAAGCGCATCCAGATCTTGCGCGCCGGATCCGAGTTACACACATACAGGAACTTCTCGTCGGGTGAGAAAGCCAGGCCGTTCGGCCGGGTGAGTTCCTTGTACAGTAAGTCGACCTTGCCGTTCTTCAGCCGGAAGAGTCCGTTGAAGGGTAACTCCTTCTTGGGATCCTTGTCCTGCCCGGTCAAACCGTAGGGAGGATCGCTGAAGTACAGCGTCCCATCCGACTTGAAGACCTGGTCATTCGGGCTGTTCAGTCTCTTTCCGTTGTACTTGTCGACCACCACGGTGAGCTTGCCGTCCTTCTCCAGGCGCGTGATGCGGCGATTGCCGTGCTCGCAGATCAGCAGCCGGCCTTCCTTGTCGATAGTCAGTCCGTTGGAGCCGATGAAAGCTCCGGCCGGAGCGTCGGTCCCGTCATAGCCGCTGGGCCGCCGGAATTCGACCACCTTGCCGTCCGGAGTCCACTTGCGGATCACGTTGTCGACGATGTCGCTGAAAAGAAGATAGCCTTCCTTAAACCAGACCGGGCCCTCGGTGAAGGTGAAGCCGCCGCCCAGTTTCTCGATCTGGACGTCCCTGGATACGATCTGATCCATGGCCGGATCGCCGCGCCATACGAAACCCACGCCTTGTTTGGTGGTCTCGCCCGAAGCCGTCATCAATAATCCTCCTGCAATCAACAGTACCAATACGAGCGAAATTCTGGTCATGGGCCGATTCTACATCAAGGAACACCCGCGAGGATGGGATGGCCGGGAGGATGGGATAACATTGTGGCCATGCGGCGTCGCGCCACGCTGGCCTGGTGCCTGTTCGATTTCGCAAACTCGTCGTTCACCACCCTGATCATCACGGTGGCCTTCGCGGTCTATTTTCGCGAGGTAGTGGTGAACGCCGGGGACAACCGGGGCGACCAGTTGTGGGGCGCCGCCAACTTTCTGGGCATGCTGATCGTGGCGGCCGTCTCGCCGGTGGTGGGAGCGGTGGCGGATTTCTCGGGGCTTAAGAAGCGGTTCCTCGTCCTGACCACCCTGGTGACGGTCATGGCCACGGCGCTGCTGTCGCTGACCGGCAGCGGGGACATTCGCGCCGCCATGCTGCTCTATATCGCCGGGCTGGCCTGCTTCGAGCTGGGCTATGTGTTTTATAACGCCTTTCTGCCGGAAGTATCGACGCCCGCCACCATGGGACGGATCTCCGGCTGGGCCTGGGCCATCGGGTACATCGGCGGGCTGGCCTGCACGGCCGCCTGCCTGCCGCTCATCGGGCAGCCGCTCAGGGACGCGGCCGGCCGGATCGATCCCGCCGGGGTATCGGCCTACCAGTGGTCCTTCCTGCTGGTGGCGGCTTTCTACATCGTGTTCGCGCTGCCGGCCTTCTTCTGGCTGAAAGAGAGCCCCCCGCAGGGCGGCACGCTGCGCTGGAGCCGGTACACCGCGATGGGCTTCCGCCGCGTCCGGGACACGGTCTCCCATCTCCGGCACTACCGCGAGACCGCCAAGTTCATCCTGGCTTCGCTGTTCTACACCGACGGCATCACCACCGTGGTCAGCTTCGCGGGCATCTACGCCACCACCACCGGCGGGTTTTCCACGCATGAAATGACCATCCTGTTCCTGGTGATGAACGTGATCGCCTTCCCCGGATCCCTGATCGCCGGATACCTGGCCGACTCGATCGGCGGCAAGCGCACGCTGATCCTGACCCTGTTCCTGTGGATCGGCGTGGTGGTGCTGGGCGCGGCCGCCGAGAGCAAGCCGGTCTTCTGGCTGATGGCGTCCGGCGCCGCCCTGGGAATGGGGAGTACCCAGGCGGTGGGACGTTCGTTCATGGCGCAGATCACGCCGCCTTCGCGGGAAGCGGAGTTCTTCGGCTTCTACGCGTTGAGCGGCAAGTTCGCCTCCATGTTCGGGCCGCTGCTGTTCGGCTCGGTATCGCTGTGGACCGGCAGCCAGCGCATGGCCGTTCTCTCCCTGATCCCGTTCTTCGCGGCCGGTCTGGGTTTCCTTTTCTGGATGGATGAAGGCCGGGCTCGCCGGGCCGCCATGCTCCCCGCGGATCGCGCGCCGGGCGCTCGAATGTGAGCGTCGAACCAGCGTTTGCGGGTCGCGCGAAGACGATCCCAGCCAGCGATTGCTTCCCAGTGTATCGCAGGGGGAATCAGGCGCTTGCGGGTGAACGGGCCGCTGCGCCGGGCGGAGTATGGAATCGAACGGACGGAGGAATTTGGCGGCGGGAGGCCCGGCGTGCTACCATTCTTGAGAACCCACCGAAATTGCGGGGACGTAGTTCAGCTGGTTAGAACGCCGGCCTGTCACGTCGGAGGTCGCGGGTTCGAGCCCCGTCGTCCCCGCCATATTTCTCAGACTTTCCACCCCTGGCCGGGGTGTGCCGTAAAGGCGTTGTGATTCTGCCTGGCTTTCCCGGCTTTCCTTTGTTTTCAACAACTTCCTGGGTTCGTTTTGCAGGGGCGCGGTCCGCACCGCTGGCCGGCCTCCCAGACACCGGCTCTCCGCAGACCGGGACCGTAGGACGGACGGGCCCGCCCGGTTCAGTTTTCAAAGACCGCCGGACTCCGCCTTGCTCCACAGGCGAGGGCGGCACCCCTACCGGTTTAGCACGACAATGCGGGGCCGTGAGGGGCCTCGGGATGCAAGGGGCGGAAGAGGAAGCAGTTAGATTTCGCGATGCTCTGCGACCGTAGAGATTTACATCAGCGAGGCGGCCACTTCGCGGAAAGGACGAAGGTCCGGGCTCACCGCACCGGCCGCACGCCGTAGCGGGCCAGGACGGAGAGGCAGAGGTCGAGGTCGTCGGTGAGGATGTAGTCCACGCCCGCTTCGGCCAGCCTGCGGATGAGGGGTTCGTCCTGGGCGCTGAAGTAATTGACGGTGATGCGGTGGCGGTGCAGCTCGCGAATCGCGCCGGCAAGGCCGTCGAGGCCGTCGAGGCTGC
>JADZAF010000165.1 GCA_020852755.1 Bryobacterales bacterium | reverse complement strand
TGGGCTATGACGGCAGCGCAGGGTACGAAATCGTCGATATGACCGAGGACGCCAGGGAACGCCGCGACCTGGGTCCTCACCTGGGCATGCACCCGGTCTCGGAGGCCTGGCGCGACGCCTGCTTCCGCGTTTCCTTCGCCAAGAACAAAACTCACGCCTACGCGTACTACTCACTGACTCTGAAGAACATCTACGGCGCGCTGCCCCTGGCGAACAAATTCAAGGAGTATCACATGGGGCGCGACATCTATCACACCACCATGGAATACCTGGCGGCGTTTCCGGTGGACTTCGGCCTGGTGGACGCCTGGTCGAGCGCCGACGGGCCCTTCGGCGTTTTCGCCGACCCTGCGCCCAACATGACCCATACGGTCATCGGTGGGGCGGATCTGGTGGCGGTGGATTGGGTCGCCGCGGGGAAAATGGGCATCGACCCGTGCATCAGCCCTTACATGCAGCTTGCGGTAGAGCGTTTCGGGAAACCCGAAATCCGGTTCATCGGCGACGGCAATCCCTATCGCCCCTGGGTCAACGTGCCCCCGGTCCTGACCGTCCTGACGCATAAGGGCATGGACGCCGACTATCACTTCGGCAACCTGCTGTATTCGGTCTCGGCGCAGATGGACGAGACGCACTTCACGCACAAGAGCCAGTCCGCCCCGATTCGGTGGCTGCGAGAGATGACCGTCCCGCTGCGGCGCACCTTCTTCGTACGCACCGGAGAGAACCCGTCGGCCGCCAACCGGGCCGTAAGCTGGCTGCTCTACCGTCTCGGGTTCTGAAGTTGCGTCTCAGCCCGTGACGCGCAGCGTTTCGGCCGGCAAGGTGACCTTCGCAGACGGCGCGTCTTCCAGCCACCGGCGGATGCGGGGCAGGACGGCCAGCGCCGCCGCCTCGCCCGCGGCCACCATCTGGTCGCCGCAGTCGAAAGCGTCCCAGCTCATGCCCTGCAAGTCCGGTTCGATCACTATGTCCGAACACTCCCTCCAGGAAGGCTCCGTGCGGGACTGCAGGATCTGGAAGCAGCGGTTCACCACGTGAAACAGGTTGCGGGGCGTCGAGACCAGGCAGGGCATGGGAATGTGTACCGAGACGACATGGGTGGCGCCCAGTTCCCGCACCGCCCGCGCGGGGATTTCCATGGCCATGGCCCCGTCCACCAGGAAAGAACCGTTGTTGCGCACCGGCTGGTACAGGCCGGGGTAGGCGCAGCTGGCCCGGATGGGCATCAGCACGTCGCCCGAGCCGTGGAATACGGCCGGCTGGCCCGATGCCAGGTCGGTAGCCACGATGGCCAGGGGGATGCGCATCTCTTCGAAGCGGTACTTCTTGAGCAGCTTCAGCAGGAAAGGCTCCATGCGCTCGCTGGCCGCCAGTCCCATGCGCGAGATGGTCCAGCGGGCCACGTCGTTGAATCGCATGGAACACCCCGCGCGCTGGATCTCGCCGGGCGACGTTCCGCTGGCGTAGGCCGCCGCTACCATGGCGCCGGAACTGACGCCGGCGATGGCGTAGATCGGAATGCCGTGCTGTTCGAATGCCCGGAGCACGCCGGCGTGAGCGATGCCTCGGGCGAAGCCGCCCCCCAGCGCCAGGCCGATGCGCGGCTCCCCTGACGCTGGCGAAGCCTGAGCCTGCGGCTTTCGGAACCGGGATACGCGTCCCAACCAGCCGCCCACCGCCCGGCCGCCTCGAATGAGCCCGCCAGTGCCCTTCATCGTCCTCCCCCCGCACACACCCCTGAGTGGTCTACCATAAGTTTCGATGTGTCTTCTTCGCCTGCGGTTACTGGGAACCCTGCTGGTCTTCGTCCTTTTGAGCCCCTTGCACGCCCAGCCGAATCTGGCCGGAACGCCGCGCCTCAAGCTGGCCCTGGAGCGGCTGAATGTGTTGGGCAGCGTACTGATGATCGCCGCCCACCCGGATGACGAAAACAACGCGCTGCTGGCTTACTTCGCGCGGGGGCGCCACCTCCGCACCGCGTATCTCTCAGCCACCCGCGGCGAGGGCGGGCAGAACCTGATCGGCCCCGAGCAGGGCGAAATGCTCGGCATTCTCCGCACCCAGGAGCTGCTGGCAGCCCGCCGCATCGACGGAGCCGAGCAGTTTTTCACCCGGGCCGTCGATTTCGGTTTCTCGAAAAGCGCCGAGGAGACCATGGCGAAGTGGGGCCGCGAGGAGACCTTGAGCGACATGGTGTGGGTGATCCGCCGTTTTCGCCCCGACATCGTCATCCTGCGCTTTTCCGGCACCAACCGCGATGGGCACGGCCATCATCAGGCCTCCGCGATCCTGGGGAAGGAAGCCTTTTTGGCGGCAGGGGACCCGAGCCGGTTTCCCGAGCAGCTGAAACACGTCGAACCCTGGAAGCCGGCCCGCCTGTTCTTCAATGTCTTCGCCTTCACGGCCGAGCAGGCGCGCTCCGCCGCCGCCATCCCCAACCGCATCGAGATCGAGACCGGCGATTACCATCCGCTGCTTGGCTATTCCTACACCGAGATCGCGGGCATGAGCCGCAGCATGCATCGCAGCCAGGCCTTCGGGTCGATGGAACGGCGCGGCCCGTCGAAAAACTACCTGCTGCTGATCGAAGGGACTCCCGCCTCCGCCGGCGCCTTCGACGGGATCGACACGAGCTGGAAACGCGTGCCGGGCGGCGCGGAGATCGGCCGGATCCTGCGGGAAGCCGCCGATACCTTTGTCCCCGAGCATCCCGAGAAGACCGTTCCCCGGCTGCTGGAGGCCCGTCGCAGGGCGGCCGCGATCCGGCATCCCTGGGCGCGGATCAAGGCAGCCGAGATCGAAGAGGCCGTGGCGCTGTGCGCGGGCCTGTGGCTGGATGCGCCGGCCGGCAGGTACGCCGCCCTGCCGGGATCCACCCTCCCGGTCAACGCCACGGTCATCAACCGTTCGGCCTTCCCGTTCTCTCTCGCGAACGTCTCCCTGGATTCCTCCCCCGCGGGTCCCGGGCCGTCGGAACTCGGCTACAACCAGGTGCGGGTGAACACGCTGAAGTGGAACCTGCCGGCAAGTGAACCCTACTCGCAGCCGTTCTGGCTGCGGAAGCCGCTCCGGGGCGCACGCTATGCGATCGACGACCCGAACCTCATCGGGCAGCCCGACCGGCCGCCCGTGCTGACCGTGCGCTTCGAACTGCAGGCGCAGGACCAAATACTTGGCTTCACCCGGCCGGTACATTACCGCTACGCCGATCCGGCCCGCGGCGAGCTGACCCGGCCGCTGGACGTCGTACCCGCCGTCGCCGTGAACCTGCCGGAGCGGGTCTTTGTGTTCCCGGACACCAGGCCGCGAAAGCTGCAGGTGCAGTTGAGGGCGAACGCCCCCGGCCAGTCGGGCGGCCTTCGTCTGGAACTGCCTCCGGGCTGGACGGCGGAACCCGCCTCGCAGCCCTTCAGCCTCGCCAATCAGGGCGACGAGGCGGCCCTGAGCTTCCAGGTTCTGCCTCCCCCCGCTGCCGGTAATGGGTCTGCCCGCGCCGTCGCTTCGGTGGGCGGCCGCGACATAGCCTGCGGGATGGACACCGTCGCCTATCCGCACATCACGCCCCAGACGGTGTTTCCGCCGTCCGAAGCCAGGCTTGTCCGCACGGACGTGAAGGTGCTGGCCCGCACGGTCGGCTACATCATGGGAGCGGGGGACGAGGTCCCCGGCGCGCTGCGCCAGTTGGGTTGCGACGTTGCCTTGCTCTCGCCCCAGGACCTCGCCTCCGGCGACCTGAGCCGTTTCAATGCCATTGTCACCGGCGTGCGCGCCTACAACGTTCGGCCGGACCTGCGCGCCAACCAGGACCGCCTCCTCGAATACGTGCGCGGCGGAGGGACCCTGGTAATTCAGTACAACGTGGCCGAGGGAGGGCCGGGCAGCCGCGAGACGGGCGCGCTCCAGAAGATCGGGCCGGCGCCGCTGCGCATCGGGCGCGCCCGGGTGAGCGTGGAGGAGGCGCCCGTCACTTTCACGTCGCCCGGCAGCCCGCTGCTCAACGCCCCCAACCGCATTACTCCGGCCGATTTCGAGGGATGGGTGCAGGAACGCGGGCTGTACTTCGCCTCGCAGTGGGACCCCGCCTACCAGACGGTGCTCGAAACCCACGACCCGGGTGAAGCGCCCCAGGCCGGCGGCATGCTTTACCTTCGTTACGGCAAAGGCGTTTACGTCTTCAGCGCCTACTCCTGGTTCCGGCAGCTGCCCGCGGGCGTCCCCGGCGCCTATCGCATCTTCGCCAATCTCCTCAGCGCGGGGAAGACCGTTCAATGAGCGATCGCGCACCGGAACCGGCCCGCCCGGAAATGCCCGATGAGCCGCCGCCCTTCCTGGGCACCTGGCGGCGCGTGTACTTTGCCGTCATCTTCTACCTGGGTGTGCTGATCGTGCTCTTCTATCTCTTCATGAAGGCCTTCTCCTCATGAGAGCGCTCGACTGGCTGGTGCTGGCCGGCTCGCTCGTCTTCATCATTGCCTACGGCCTCTATCGAAGCCGCGGCAGCAACACCGTCAACCGCTACCTGCTGGCTGGAAAGACCATGCCCTGGTACGCCATGGCGCTTTCCATCATGGCCACCCAGGCCAGCGCCATCACTTTCATCTCCACCACCGGACAGTCCTACGTGGACGGCATGCGCTTCGTGCAGTTCTACTTCGGGCTGCCCCTGGCCATGGTGATCCTGTCGGCCACGGCGGTGCCCATCTTTCACCGCGCCAACGTCTACACGGCCTATGAGTACCTGGAGCAGCGCTTCGACGCCAAGACGCGAGCCCTGGGCAGCCTCATCTTCCTTCTGCAGCGCGGCTTTTCCGTGGGCCTCTCGCTGTACGCTCCGGCCATCGTCCTGGCCGTGATCTTCGGCTGGCCGGATCAATGGACCACGGTCATCATGGGGACCCTGGTCATCACCTACACCGTGATCGGCGGCATCCAGGCGGTCACCTGGACCGACGTGCAGCAGATGCTGGTGATTTTTCTCGGCCTGATCGTCTCGATGATCATGGTGGTGCTGCTCCTGCCCGCGGATGTCTCCCTGCTGGACGCAATGCACCTGGCCGGGGCGGCGGGCCGGCTCAACGTCGTATCCACGAGCTTCGACTGGAACGACCGCTACACCTTGTGGAGCGGACTGATCGGCGGAATGTTCCTGGCGCTCTCCTATTTCGGATGCGACCAGTCCCAGGTGCAGCGCTATCTGACCGGGCGCTCCATCGCGCAGAGCAAGCTCAGCCTGCTGTTCAACGCCATGGCCAAGGTGCCCATGCAGTTCTTCATCCTCTTCGTGGGCGCCATGGTCTTCGTCTTCTACATCTTCGAGAAGCCCCCGCTGCTGTTCGCTCCCGCCGCCCTCAGCCGCATCGAAGCCGACGGGCCTCGGCACCGGCCGGTGGAAACGCGCTACAGCGCGGCATTTGAAAACCGCCGCCAGGCCGCCTCCGACTGGATTGATGCCCACCGCCGCGACAGCCCGGACGGGCAGGCCCGCTCCCTGGCCCGCTTCCGGCAGGCCCAGCAGGAACTGGACGCGGCCCGCGCGGACGGCGCGCGTCTGGTACAGGAGAGCGGCGGCGAACAGGGTTTCAACGACACGAATTACATCTTCCTGTCGTTTGTCACCCGCTACCTGCCGGCCGGTTTCGTGGGCCTCATCATCGCCGTGATCTTCGCCGCCGCCATGTCCACCATCTCGGCCGAGATCAATTCGCTGGCCACTGTGAGCATCATCGACGTCTACCGCCGCCATGTGCGCAAGGACGCCTCCGACCGCCACTACCTGTGGGCCTCGCGCCTGGCCACCGTCTTCTGGGGTCTGTACGCCATGTCCTTTGCGGGCTATGGCCGGAAGCTCGGCTCGCTCATTGAAGCGGTCAACATGCTGGGCTCGCTGTTCTACGGAACGCTGCTGGGCGTCTTCGTGCTGGCGTTCTTCATGCGGCGGGTGGGCGGCAACGGCGCGTTCGTCGGGATGCTGGCCGGGGAGGCGGCCATCCTGGCGGCCTTCCTCTTCACCGGTATTTCGTTTCTTTGGTACAACGTGATTGGCTGCGTGGTGGTGGTGGCGGTGGGCCTGGCGGTTGCGTTCTTCTCCGACGGAGCGAAGCGCCGCCCGGCAGCCTCACAGTGAGGTTTCTCTTGCGCGTCGCCGAATTGTACGAACCGAAGAAGTTCCGCCTGGTGCAGGGCTCCATTCCCGGGCCCGGCCCGGGCGAGGTGCAGGTGCGGGTGTCCGCCGTGGGGATCTGCGGCTCCGACCTGCATTCCTACCTGGAAGGTTCCGTGGGCGACGTGCCCTGCCGTTACCCCATGGTGCTTGGGCACGAGCCCGCCGGCGCCGTGGTGAGTACCGGGCCGGGAGTCTCCGGATGGGAGCCGGGTATGCGGGCCGCGTTCGAACCCGCAATCTACTGCTACCACTGCGAGTTCTGTCTCGCCGGCCATCACAACGTATGTGCCCGGCTGCGCTTTCTCAGCCAGCCCGGGGACCCCGGCTTCTTCCGCGATTTCGTGAACCTCCCCGCGCACAACCTGCTGCCCCTGCCCTCCGGCTTGAGCCTGCGGGACGCGACCATGATCGAGCCGCTGGCCGTCGTGGTGCATTCCATGAAGTTCGCGGCCCTCGCAGCCGGGGAGACCGCCGCGGTCTTCGGCGCCGGGCCCATCGGCCTGTTCACCATCGCCCTGCTGAAGCTCTCCGGCGCCAGCCGCATCTGGGCGGTGGAGCCGGTGCCGCACCGCAGGGAACTGGCCCGGCTGCTGGGGGCGGATGCGGTGGCGGACCCCGCGTCGGTGGACCCTGCCGCCCACATCTGGAAGGAGACCGGCAGGCGCGGCGTGGACGTGTCCATCGATTGCGCGGCCAAGGCCGGATCGGTCAACGCCTGCATCCACGCCACGCGCCATGCCGGCCGCATCGTGGTCACCGGGATCCCCTCGGAGATCCAGGTCCCTCTCGATTTCCACAGCATGCGCCGCAAGGAACTGGCGCTCTACAATGTCCGCCGCTCCTGCCATGAATCGCAGGTGGCGCTCGGCCTGCTGGTGCGCCACCCCGATCGCTTCGCCCCCATCATCACCCACACCCGGCCCATCGAAGAGATCGGCGAGGCCTTCGGCAAGCTGGAACGCTACGAGGACGGCATCGGCAAGCTGGTCGTCACGCTGGACTGAGCGACTGCCGGATCGCCTCCAGAGTGCAGTCGATGTCCGCTTCCGTGTGGGCGGCGGAGATGGAGCACTGCTTGGTGGCCAGCGGGAAGTAGTAGACGCCCCGCCCGATCATCTCGCGCCGGAAGCGCTCGTCGAAGGCGAAATCGTGGCAGGCGGCCAGGTCGTGCCAGTCCACCGGGGCGTGGTCCATGAAATACAGGCAGAAGGCCGAGCCCTGGCGGGCCAGCGTGGCGGTCAATCCCAGCTCCGCGGTGATCTGCCGGATGCCCGCCTCGACGCGCGCGCCCAGGGCTTCCACGCGGCGGTAGACCTCGCCGCCGTCCTGCAGGAGCCGCTCGATGGTGGCGATGGCGGCGGCTACCGGAACCGGGTGGGCGTTGTACGTTCCCGCCAGCAGCGCACGGCGGGCCGGATCGGGATGCACGAAGTAATCCATCAGCTCGCGCCGCCCTCCCAGCGCCGCGATGGGGTAGCCGTTGGCCATGGCCTTGCCGTACACCAACAGGTCGGGACGCACGCCCGCCAGGCTGCTGTATCCGCCCAGCGCGTGCCGGAAACCCGTCTTCACTTCATCGAAGATGAGGATGAACTTGTAGCGGTCCGCCAGGCTGCGCAGCCCTTCCAGGTAGCCGGGCCGGGGGTGAATGATGCCCACGTTTTGCAGGATGGGTTCGGTGATCAATGCCGCCAGCGGGTAGCGCTCGCACACGTACTCCACCGAAGCCAGGTCGTTGAAGTTCACCGGGTGTACGTAGGTGCGGTGCCCTTCGGGGATGCCCGCGCTGATCGCGACGTAAGGGTATTCGCCCGGAGAAAGGCGGCGCCCCACCCGCTCCAGCGGCGTCATCAGGTTGCAGGCCACGTCATCGTGCCAGCCGTTGTAGCCGCCCTGCATCACGATGATGTGGTCCCGTTCCGTCACCGCCCGCGCCAGGCGGATGGCCTGTGCCGTCGCCTCGCTGCCGGTGTTGAGAAACTGCACCGACTCCACGGGCGGAACGTGACGGCACATCAGTTCCGCCAGCCGGCCTTCCAGTTCCGTGGTCCCCGAGCCGTACAGGCTGGCGCCTTCACTCAGGGTGCGGACGACCGCATCGTTCACGTAGGGGTCGTTATGGCCCAGGAAGTGAGGCGCGAATGCGGCATGGTAATCCAGGTAGCGGTTGCCCTCCGCATCCCACAGATAGGCGCCCTGGCCCTTGACGAAAACGATCTCCGGGGCCGTCGCGCGGTTCACGGAAACAACT
>JADZAF010000164.1 GCA_020852755.1 Bryobacterales bacterium | reverse complement strand
GCCGTCATCGGCTCGCCCTTTCCGCGCCGTCAGGCGTGGCGCGGGTGATGGTGGTGCGTGGTGAACAGCGGCTCCGCCACTCCCCAGATGAACAGGAAGACGAACACCCAGCCGACCGCCAGGTCCAACTGCGGGGATCGCCACTCCAGGGGAAGCGGAACCAGCCCGATCACGAACGCCAGTCCGGCGCTCGCCAGGTGCCAGTACCAGCGCACGGCAAAGTAGTACACCAGCAGAAGCGCCAGGCCGGCGGAGGAACCGTAGGCCAACAGAACCCAGAGGGGATGCATGGCAGCCTCCACCTGTATTCTAGTCCCGGTTTTCGCCGGCGGGAAGGGGTCGAGCACTCGGGCATTCGGGGCTTTCCCGCCCGGCCGGCCGGTCCGCGCAAGTGGTACATTTCGGGAGCGGCGATCGAGGCGCTCCGGATGCTGCTTTTCGAAGCCGCGGGGCTGACGCACAAGGGAGACACTCGCATGGAACCACGACATTGGATTCCCGCTGCCGCGTTCGCGGCGCTCGCAGGCATTGCGGTTCACTACGGCGCCGAGCGGAACGCCGCCGGCTGGCGGTACCGCCGGACGGTTACCGTCAGCCACACGATCACCCGCGCGGACCTCACGGACTTCCCGCTGCTGGTTTCGTTCTCCGATCCCGGCCTGCGATCGACGGCACACGGCGGCCATGTCGCGCAGCCGCACGCCGGGGATGTCTTCTTCACGGCCGCGGACGGGAAGACGGTTCTCCACCGCGAGATCGAGGACTACGATCCGGCCGGGGGCACGCTCACCGCCTGGGTGCGCATTCCCCGTTTGTCCTCATCGGCCGATACGGTGCTGCATCTCCGCTACGGCGGCTCCGCGGCCCCCAGGCAGGAACCGAAGGCGGTGTGGGATTCCGGGTTCCGGCTGGTGCTGCACCTGGCGCGGAACCAGGGCGCATACCTGGACTCGACGGCCCGCCCTAACGCTATCAAGTCCGGGCAGGCAGGCGTGCGTGCCGGGGATGGAATCATCGGCGCGGCGGCGGAGTTGGACGGGCGCCGCGGGTCGATCGAGATCGCTCCCGCCGCGGCCCTCCACACACAGTCCGCCCTCACCGTCGAAGCGTGGGTGAACAGCGCGTCCGGACGCACGGAGGGCATTCAGTCCATTGTTTCGCGGTGGTCCCCCCGGGAAACGATGGACCGCTTCGAGGCCTATGACGCGGGCCGCACCTCGGGCCTGGACACCATCGGGTTTTTCGGCGCCGTGTTTGACGGCCGCTACGTCTACTTCGTCGCCCAGTATGACGGCAGGGAGCGCCATGGCAAGTTCCTCCGCTACGACACGCACGGGCCATTCCATGCAGCCGCAAGCTGGAGCGCCTACGATGCCGGGAACACCGGCGGGATGAATACGAAAGGCTACTATGGCGGGGCGTTCGACGGCCGCTACGTCTACTTCTCGCCCCGGCTGGATTCCAAAGGCCCGCACAGCCGGGTGCTGCGCTATGACACGCGCGGCGAGTTCACCTCGGCCCGGAGTTGGGAGGCCCACGACGCGGGAGATCCCGTGTCGCACCAGGGCGCGGTCTTCGACGGGCGCTACGTCTACTTCCTGCCCGGCTCGGAAGGCAAGGGCAAGAGCGGCAAGGTGCTCCGCTACGATACCCGGGCGCCCTTTCACGAACGGAGCAGCTACGCCACCTACGACGCCTCGCGGACCTCCGGCCTGGAAACCACGGATTACGACGGCGGCGTTTTCGATGGACGCTATATCTATCTCAGTCCCCTGAGCAACATTCCCATCCGGTACGACACCTCGAAGGAGTTCACTGACAGCGCGAGTTGGGAAGCGTTCGACAGCGGGCTGATGAACGTGAACACCTGCGTCGGCGCCGTGTTCGACGGCCGCTACGTGTACTATGTCCCGTACGGGGAGAACAACGTGGTGGTGCGGTTCGACACCACCGCTCCCTTTACCAGCCGCGCCGCGTGGTCGGGTTTCACCTACCCTCCGGTTTCGAAGCGCAACGGATACGACGGCGGCGCCTTCGACGGCCGCTACATGTATTTCGTGCCGTTCTGGGACCCGAAAGCGCCGCAGGGGCGGCAGTTCCACGGCGTCGTGCTGCGCTATGACACTCAGGGCGATTTCAAATCGCCGGGCAGCTGGGCGGCGCGCGATGCCGGGCTGACCTCGGGCCTGAAGACGATCGGATTCAACGCCGGCGCGTTTGACGGGCGTTATCTCTACTTCGCGCCCTGGCGCGAGCAGGCCGGACCCGGCGGCATCATGGACATCGTGCCGCACGGCCGTGTGCTCCGTTACGACACCGTGGGCGCAGGCGGGTCGTTCAGCCTGCGCTATTCCGACTACGGCCACAATGGCGGATTGGGAGCGGCGCTGCCGGGTCCCTCCTTCCTGGTGAACACGGATCGAGGCGCCCGGGGCGCGCGGGCGAATCGCAGCCTGCCGCGGGGATGGCATGACCTCGCCGGCGTATACGACGGCAAGGCGGTGCGGCTGTACGTCGACGGCGAGCTTGCCGCGGAACAACCGGCCGCCGGCGCCGTTCTATCCGGCGGCGCCTCGGTTGCGGTCGGGCGGATTCCCGGAGGCGCGGGCGGTTTCGCCGGAGCGGTGGATGAGGTGCGCGTTTCCGCGGTCGCGCGGAGCGCGGACTGGCTCAAAGCGCAGTACGAGAACCAGAAGGCGCCCTTTGCGGCGATTCGGCTCGGCAAGGAGGAAAGCGCCGCCCGTTGAGTGGGGCGCACTCGCAGCCTGCGCGCCGCCAGCGGCAGCGTCCTCCCCTCGGATCGGGCACAATAGGGCCATGCCCGGAGGCACTCCATGAGAATCCTTCCAGCCGCCTGTACCGCCATTCTCTTCGCCGTCTGCCTGAACGGCCAGATCCTGACCCTGTCCCGCGACCAGTTGATCCGCGTCACCCCCAGGAACCCCTTCCCCCGCTTTGAGGACGGCCGGCCCAAAGTCCCGGACGACCTCCTGAAGAGGATGCAGGGCCTCACCCTCGAAGATGTTTACGGCGTTCTGCGGAACACCGAGTACCGCAACCAGTACGAGGGCAAGTGGCTGGCCGTGCGCCCGGAGATGAAGATGATCGGCCGTGCCGTCACCCTGCAATACGTGCCCGCCCGCCCCGATGTCTCCGAGGTCGTCGACGCCGATGCCGCCGCCAGGGGCCTCGCCCGCGGCGCGCACCGCTGGTCGGTCGATAAGCTGCAGCCCGGCGATGTGCTGGTGATCGACATCTTCGGCAACCTGGATGCCGGAGGGCCCATCGGCGACAACCTGGCCACCGGCATCTACACCTTCGGCAAGGCCGGCCTCGTGGTGGACGGCGCCGTGCGCGACCTCGAAGGCATCGCCCGCCTCCCGATGCCCGTCTTCTGCCGCGCCGCGCATCCGGCCGCCGTCAACAACGTGATGGCCGTCGGCTATAACATCCCGGTGCGCATCGGCGGCGTCACCGTGATGCCCGGAGACATCGTCTTCGGCGATCGCGAAGGCATCTACTTCATCCCGCCCCACTTCATGGAGGAGATCGTGCGGACCGGCGAGGTCACCCACATCAAGGACGACTGGACCCAGATGAAGATGAAGACCGGCAAGTACAAGCCCAGCGATCTCTACCCCAACCCGGCCGACCCCGCCCTCAAGAAGGAATACGAGGACTACCTCCGCCGCCGCCTGGCCAATAAAGGGGACAGAGGGAATTAACCGGCGTCGCCCGCTTCACTTCCGCGCAGTGCTGAAGTCGAACTGGCCCAGGTAAATCGGCTTGGAAACCGGCGGCACGTCCGAGGTCGGATCCACCGGATACGGCGAATTCATTCCCGTCGGGAAGCCCCAGATGTGTCCGGTCTCCAGATCCACCACCATCTTTCCGTACACCCGCAGGTCCCCTCCGGGTTTTCGCAGCATCAGGGCGCCCGGCTCGATGTAGAACCGCCGCGTATTCTCCTGCGCGCGCGCCGCGGGAGGCGCCTCGTAAGGACGAAACGCAATCACGGCCAGGCATAGGGCGATCGCGCCCAGCAGCACCTTCCCGCTCCGGTCAAGCAATGGACAAGTTGGCCTCATAACCGCAGGGTACTATCTTCCCCGGGCTGGCAGCACCGTTGCCCCACCCCGGCCGGCCCGGGGTACAACCTTCGGTCGCGGCCCGGTATGCACCCTGTCCCGTTTCCGGGCCGCAACTGAAGAGCGGTTTGTACCGCGCCGCCGAACCGCAGGCCCTTGCGTTATCCCGCATTCCCCCTCCACAATGGCCAGTGTCATGACCCTTACTCGACGGGAATGGATTTGCGGAGCGGCGGCTCTCCCGCTGACGGCCCGCGCGGCGCCCTCCGCCCCGGTAGCGGTGGCCCGGTGCAACAGCTATGAAAAGGAACTCGAACCCGTACTCGGCCGGATGTTCGATCAGCTGGGCGGTCTCGGCCGCCTGGTCAGGAACAAGACCGTTGCCATCAAGCTCAACCTGACCGGACCGCCCTCCCAGCGTTTGGGCCGGTCTCCCGTGGGCTCCACCCACTGGGTGCACGATCGCATGATCGCCGCCACCCTCTATCACCTGGGCCGGGCCGGCGCGCGGCGCATACGCCTGCTGGAAAGCCCCGCCACGGTTGAACCCCTTCCCGAGCACGTCCTCCAGGCCGGCTGGGTACCGGAAGACTTCGCCTCCGCGGCTTCCGGCGTCGAGTTCGAAAACACCACCTGGCTGGGCAGCCGCGCGCGCTACACCAGGCTGAAGGTCCCCGGCCGCGGCCATGTCTTCCCGGCCTTCGATCTCAACCCCGCCTATGAAGAGTGCGATGTCTTCGTCTCCCTCACCAAGCTTAAGGAGCACTACCACGCCGGCATCACCCTCTCCATGAAGAACGTATTCGGCATCACCCCGCTGACCATCTACGGCGATGGCTCTCCGCAGGACCGCCCCGGCGACCGGCCGAGGGGCGGCCGCGGCATGCTGCATCGCGGCCAGCGGCAGCCTCCCGCCAGCGCCCCGCCCGAGAACGACCCCGGTACGCCCCGCGAGGACGGCTACCGTCTGCCCCGCATCGTGGCCGACCTCTGCGCCGCCCGGCCCATTCACCTGGCCCTGATCGACGGCATCGATACCATGGCCGGCGGCGAAGGCCCCTGGATCAAGGGCTCCCGGTTCGTGCATCCCGGCGTGCTGGTGGCCGGAACCAACTGCGTCAGCACCGACGCCGTCGCCGCCGCCATCATGGGCTTCGACCCGTCCGCCACCCGCGGAACCCCGCCGTTCGAAAAGTGCGACAACACCATGCTGCTCGGCGAAGCCCACGGCCTGGGCGCCTGCCGGCTGGATCAGATCGAAGTACGCGGCACGCCGGTCAAGGACGTGCGCTTCGACTTCCGCAAGGCCTGAGAGGTCACCACAGCCCGGCGATCACCAGGCCGGTGAAGAGCAGCGAAACCGCCAGCGTGCGGAAGCCGATGCGCCGCAGCGGGGTCTGCAGGCTGGCCGGATTCTCCAGCAGCCGCAACTCCGCGGCATGCACCACCGCGGAAAAGGCCAGCGCGGCCGCCAGCCACCACCGCCCCGCGCCGGCCGCCGGCAGCGACGACGCCAGCAGCGCCGCCGGAACCAGCATCGCCCGGCGGCGGAACCGCGCGGCGCTCTTCTCCAGCCCCGGCTTGTGGCTGCGCCCGGCCACGCGCGTCTCCAGCCGCGCATGCACCACCACCACCGCCGCCACGCTGTGTGCCGACGAAAGCGCCCACAACCACCAGGCCCAGCCGTCAATGCGGCCTTCGATCGCCAGCGCGGCCAAGAGCGCCGAGGCGCTCAGCCCCGCCGAGCTCGCGGCCTGAAACGCCATCGAGCGCCGCCGGTTGCGCACGATCATCCACACCGCCGCCGCCGTCAGCAGTGCCGCCGCCGCGCCCAGAGGCGCCAGGAAGCGCCACGGCACGGCCACCGCCAGCCATGCCCCGCACACCGCCAGCAGCAACGCCTCCGCCGTGAACCAGCGCGCCGCCTGCGCGGCCTCCGGATGCCGCTCCTTCCATACCCATGCCTGCCGGGCCAGCACCACCAGCGGTTCGCGGATCAGGAAGGCCCCCAGCGCCGCCAGGGCCGCCGGCAGCAGCGGCAACGACACACCACGGGCCGTAATCACCGCGGCCAGCAGGGGCGTCAGCAGCATCGACCACGCACCATGTTCACGGGGAACCGGAAGTTGAGCCAATAGTCCCATCATGCCATGCCCCCTCGCGAGATAATGGGAGCGAGGGGAAGTGACACCGAAGAGGGAACCGGTTCACGGGAAATTGCCGAGCACCGACTACGAGAATCTCTACGCCCTGCTGATCCGGGAGCTGGCCGACTACGCGGTCTTCATGCTGGATCCCGAGGGCCGCATCACCAGCTGGAACGAAGGGGTCCGGCGCATCCTGGGCTTCGAGCGCGAGGAGTTCATCGGCCAGCCGGGCGAGATCCTGTTTACTCCCGAGGATCGCCAGGCCGGGGCGCCGCGGGCCGAACTGCTTCGCGCCGCCGCCCAGGGCCGCGCGCCCGACGAGCGCTGGCACCTGCGCAAGGACGGCGCCCGGTTCTTCTGCCAGGGCGTGGTCACCGCGGTCCGCGATGAAACCGGTACGCTCGCGGCCTTCGCCAAGGTCATGCGCGACGCCACCGCCTGGAAACGCGCCGCGGAAGAAGGCGAGCAGCTCCGCCGCACCCTGGAGCAGGAACGCGCCTGGCTGCGGGCTATCCTCGAACAGCTCCCGGTCGGGGTCATGATCCTGAACCGTCTGACCGGACGGCTGGAACTGTTCAATGCGGCGGCCACCGCCCTGCTGCGCCACGAGCCCGGGGACTCCACCCGCTTCCGGCCCGAGAGCCGCTTCGGCGCCCTGCACGCCGACGGCTCTCTCTACTCTTCCGAAGAGTATCCCCTCTTCCGCGCCGCCGCCTCCGGGGAACCGGTCGCCGCGGAGGTCCCCTACCGCCGCGGGGATGGCTCTCTCACCGTGCTCTCCATCACCGCGGCTCCCGTCCGCGACCGCCACGGGCAGGTGGTCGCCGCCGTCAGCGTCTTCGAAGACATTTCCGAGCGCCGGCAGGTCCGCGATGATCTCGAACGCGCCAACCGGGAACTCATCGAGCTGGCCGAGGCTCTGCAGCTGACCAACGCGGTCATCTGGCGCCTGGACGGAACCATCCGCCTCTGGACCGGGGGGGCCGAAGAGTTCTACGGCTGGACTCCGGAAGAGGCCGCCGGCCGCAACATCCATGAGCTGCTCCAGACCCGGGTCACCGGCGGGCTCGAAGCGGCCATGCGGGAGTTGCTGCGCTCCGGCCGCTGGCAGGGCGAGCTGCGCCACATCCACAAGGACGGCCGCGAGCTGTTCGTAGCCAGCTACTGGGTCCTGCACCGCAACCTCGCCGGGGAGCCCTCCGAGGTCGTCGAGGTCAACAACGACATCACCGATCGCCGCCGGGCCGAAAGCTATCTGCGCCGGTCCAACGAGGAACTCGCCCGCTTCGCTCACGTCGCCGCTCACGACCTCCGCGCGCCGGTCCGCACCGTGCGCAGTTACGCCGAGCTGCTGGCCCGGCGCTATGCCGGCCGCCTGGATGAGACGGCCAGAGAGTTCATCGGCTACATGGTCGAAGGCGCCAGGCGCCAGGAGGAGTTGATCGCCGGGCTGCTGCGGTACGCCACGGCCACCAACGCCGAGGCCGGCGCGGAGTCCCGGGTGGACCTGCGCGCCAGCCTGGACGCCGCCCTGGCCAACCTGGCCGAAGACCTGCGCGCCGCCGGAGCCGAAGTCGCCGTGGATCCCCTGCCCGCCGTGCCGGGGTATCCGCACCAGCTTCTCCAGGTGTTTCAGAACCTGATCGGCAATGCCCTCAAGTACCGCCGGCCGGAGGTCCCTCCGCGCATTCGCGTCTCCTCCGCCGAGCGGCGCGACCACTGGCTGATCCGCGTGGACGACAACGGCATGGGCATCCCGTCCGACCAGCACGAAGCCATCTTCCAGCCCCTGAAGCGCCTGCATGGCGCCGAGATCGCCGGAACCGGCATCGGCCTGCCCACCTGCCGCCGTATCGTGGAGCACCACGGCGGGCGGATCTGGGTCGAAAGCCAGCCGGGCCGCGGCTCCACTTTTCTGTTCACTCTTCCCAAAACAAGTCCATGAGAACCCTGCCGCTCCTCTTCGCTTTCGCGCTCGCCGCCGGCGCGGCGACCAAGGTCTACCTGGTGCATGACGAGGCCGCTCCCATGGAGCGCCTGGCCGCCTACCTCACGCGCAGCGGCCACCCGGCCTCGG
This sequence comes from Bryobacterales bacterium, assembly GCA_020852755.1. GTDB lineage: Bacteria > Acidobacteriota > Terriglobia > Bryobacterales > Bryobacteraceae > JADZAF01. The sequence goes on along the minus strand of JADZAF010000164.1, from coordinate 2,168 downwards.
CGGAGGACCAGCCCGCCTTCAAACGCCACATGCGCTCCCTCCGGCCGGAAGCGGTCTTCATGTACGTCCACGGCGATTTCGACACCGACATCGAGGATTACCTCATCGAATACGCGCAGCGCGGCGGCCGCCTCATCGTGCTCCACCACGGCATGGCCTCCGGCAAAATGCGCAGCCGGCGCTGGATGCCCTTCCTCGGGGTTCGTATCGTCACCGCGCCGGACCCCAACCAGTGGGCTGTCCTGCGCGGCGACTTTCACCTGGTGAACTTGAACCCCGGGCACTACGTGACTGCCCACCAGGTGCGCTACCCCGAAACCGTCGCCTACACGCCTTCCGACGCCCCCTCCGCCGAACAGAACCTCCCCTCCATACGCATCCCCGGCACCGAGATTTTCCTCAACCAGATCTTCACCGACGGCCGCGCCAAGACCGTGCTGTTCGGCTTCAAGGCCGAAGTCGGCGGCCGGATCTATATGCAGGACCGCGCCGGCTGGCTCATGCCCGCCGGCCGCGGGCACGTGTTCTACTTCCAGCCCGGCCACCAGGCCCGCGATTTCGACCACCCCGTCTACGCCCGGATCCTGCTCAACGCCGTAGAGTGGAAGCCATGAGCGCTTTCCAACTCTCGCGCCGGCGCATGCTGCAGTCCGCGTCGTCCGCTCCCGCTCTCGCCCAAACCCGTCCCGCTCTCCCCAACCTCGTCTTCCTGATCTCCGACGACCATAGCTGGGACGGCCTGGGCTGCTACGGCAACCCGCACGTGCGCACTCCCCGCCTCGATCGCCTGGCCCGCGAGGGCATGCGTTTCAACCACTGCTTCGTCTCCTCGCCGCAGTGCAGTCCCAACCGCTCCTCGCTCTTCACCGGCTGCTCTCCGCACACTACCGCCACCTCGCGCCTCCACACTCCCCTGCCCGCCTGGGAGCCCACCTTCCTGGAACCGCTCAAGGAGCGCGGCTACTTCACCGGCGCTTTCCGCAAGGTCCACCAGGGCGCGCAGTTCGACCGCCGCTGGGACTTCTATGGCGGCCCCTCCGTGCCTTTCGAGAACTTCTTCGACGCTCTCCCCGCCGGCCGGCCCTTTTTCCTCCAGTTCGGCTCCACCGACCCGCACCGCCCCTACCGGCCCGGCGCCTTCTCGCCTCCGCACGATCCGCGCTCGCTGCGCGTGCCTCCCTTCCTCCCCGGCACGCCCGAGGTCCGGCAGGACCTGGCCCACTACTACGACGCCATCGCCCGCCTGGATTCCGAGTGCGGCCGCCTGCTCGATCTGCTGCAAGCCCGCAACCTGGCCGGCAACACCCTGGTGGTTTTCACCGGCGACAACGGCATGCCCTTCCCCCGCGCCAAAGGCGCCTGCTACGACCCCGGCATCCGCGTCCCTCTGCTGGCCCGGTGGCCCGGCCGCATCGCCCCCGGCTCGGTCCGCGACGAGCTGATCGCCCACGTCGATCTGCCCGTCACCTGGCTGCAGGCCGCCGGAGTGGAGAAGCCGCCCAAGATGCAGGGCCGCGGCTTCCTCGACCTGCTGCTCGGCCGCTCCTTCCAGCCCCGCGACGCGGTCTTCTCCGAGCGCAACTGGCACGACAATTTCGACCCCATCCGCTCGGTTCGCACCCGCCGCCACAAGCTGATCTTCAACGCCGCCCCCCACTTCCCCTACCGTCCCGCCTGGGACCTGGCCGACTCCCCCACCTGGGCCGCCATCCAGCGCCTGGGCCGGCGCGGCGAGCTGAAGCCCGAGCACCTGTCCATGCTCGAACCTTCCCGCCCCCTGCTCGAGTTGTACGACCTGGAGTCCGATCCGGACGAATTCCGCAACCTGGCCACCGACCCGGCGCACGCCGCCACCCTCGAAGACCTCAAGCGCCGCCTCAGCGCCTGGATGCACGCCACCTACGATTTCCTGCCGCCCGCCTACGCCCAGCCCGGCGAACCGGCCGGCCGCGGCTGGCCCGTGTCGCTATAACCCCTGGCGCACGCTCCAGCGTGCAGCGGCGGCGCTCCTGCCGCCGCCTACAACTTCCGCTGGTACGGGTACCGCTTCACCAGTTGCGCGAAATCCACCTCGATCCCCAGTCCCGGCCCCTGCGGCAGGCTCACCTGCCCCTCCTTCTGCACCGGGTAGCGCCCCTGCGTCACCTCCTGGAACAGCCGGTCGTCGT
>JADZAF010000163.1 GCA_020852755.1 Bryobacterales bacterium | reverse complement strand
GGGCCGACGGTACGTTCCTCCAGGTAGACGACTCCGGCCGGAAGTGAGCCGGACCGCAGCACCAGGGCCAGGTCCGAGGCCTCCTGCTCGCTGGTCAGGCCGGTGATGCGGCCGCTGTCCTCAATCCGCGACTGAATGGTGGCCACGCTGAATATCCGGTTATCCAACACCACCGCCAGGCGGTTCCCGATGTTCTGTTCCGTAAACCGGCCGAACCGGCGCCCGCCATCCTGGGTGAGCGTGAAGCCCGCCTCCCACTTGCCGAATTCGTCGCGGCCGGGGCGGGCGTTACGCAGCGCCGTGCCGGTGATCACCGCGGAGCGCGTCAGCAGGTACCAGCCCTCGCCGCCTTCCCGGCTGGGGGCCATCTGGGCCAGCTTGGTGTTCAGCGGCAGCACGCCGCCATGCTTGGCCAGGGCCTGCTCCCGGCTGGAGAACGGCCCGTCCTTTACTTCCTGAATCTCCAGCACCGCCGCCGTGCCCATGATCTGCTTCACCCGGGCCGGGTCGTCCACGCCCGGCAACTGCACCAGGATCTCGTACTCGGCATCCGCGCGGCCGTGCTGCTGCACCACCGGTTCCGTGAGGCCCAGGGCGTTGATGCGGTTCTCGATAGTGCGGATGGAGCGCTCCACGGTGTCCCGCTTGATGGCCATCAACTCGGTGGGACGCAGGGTCAGGCGGTAGTCGCTGGAACTGACCGGGGTCAGCACCCAGTTGGCGAAGCGGTCGGAAACGATGCCGCGGAGGTCGGACGACTTCTGCGCGGGCACGCCGCGAATGTTGATCTGGATGGAGTCGGCCTGGTCGATCGTCGCCGGATCGTTACGGTCCAGGACGGAGTACTCGATGTTGGCCTTGCGCAATTCCTCCCGGATCCGCTCCATGGTCTGGTCGGCTTCCGATTTCAGGGCGTCCTGTACCTGCACCTGCAGGATCATGTGGCTGCCGCCGCGCAGATCCAGGCCCAGCTTGATATTGCGGGCCATGTTCTGCTTCAGTTCCGTCATGGACTTGGGCAGGCCGATGATGCCGTAGATGCTCAGGAGAACGGTAAGGATGATGATGACCCACTTGGTGGTCAGGTTCTTTCGCATGCGATGATCTTAAACTCCATTCCTACTTCTTGGCCTCGCCCGAAATCAGGCTCGACACGGCGCTGCGGGCCACTTGCAGCTTGACGTTGTCCGGCCGCACCCGCAGCACCAGGGTGTCGTCTTCGTTGATCGCGATGATGGTTCCGATGACGCCGCCGCTGGTGAGCACGACCTGGCCGTTCTGAAGCTCGCGCAGCATTTTCTGCTGCTGCTTCTTCTGCCGCTGCATGGGGAGGAACAGCAGGAAGTAGAAGATCGCGAAAATCAGGAGGATGGGGAGGAACCCCAATAAAGAGTTCGGAGCGTTTGCCTGAATCAACAGGTTTAAAAGCACAATGGCCTCGCTGGAAGGAACGAAGGAGAAACAAGAACCGCTTATTCTGCTTCGACCGGCGCAGTGCGCGATAAGTCCTTAAGGGAATACACCCAATACCCTAGCGTGCCAATTCCGGGCCTTGATGTCAAGGCGGTGTCCGCTTGCTTTCACTCGATCCGGAAGGCGGAGCAGAGCGTGGCATAATGGCACTCCGGGCTGGTTCTGGATGGACTATTACGAGGAGTTGGGTCTGCAGCGCACGGCCTCGCCGGAGGAGATCCGGGAGGCCTACCACTCGCTCGCCCGGCTGCTGCATCCGGAGCCCGCCCTGCACGACGCCCGCACCCGCGCTTTAGCCCGGATTCAGATGCGCCGGCTCAACGAACTGTACGCTGTGCTGGCCGATCCGGAGCGGCGGCGGCGCTACGACGGGCGGCCGGCGCTCGAGGGGTGCGGGACCCGTGCGGGTGAGCGCGGCGCATCCGGCGGGCGGCGCGTCGGTCTCCTGGGCGGCCTGGTCTGGCTGGCGGCCGCGGCCGCCGGCATCGCCGGCCTGGCGTGGTATCTGACTCCCCCGAAGGCGGACGGCCAGGCGATCAGGCTTCCGGCCGGGGCGCCGCCCGCGGTCCCGGCCTTCGCCGGCGCCTGGGTCCCACCCGGAGACGAGACGGCCGAGGCGGTCATCGCCGAACAGGACGGCTGGCTGCAAGGGCACTACCGGACTCTCCGGCAGGCCGCCGGCGGCTCCGTACCGCGCGAAGTCTTCCTCCGTTTCGAGGGCAGGCCTGAGGGAAACCAGGCGCGGCTGCCTTGGGTGGACGGCGGAGAGTCCGTGGGAGAGGTGCGCCTGACCCTGCTCCCGGACGGCTCGCTGAAACTGGCCTGGATGGCCGGCGGAGCGGAGGACGGCCTGCCCGCCTCCGGCTCCGCTGTCCTGGTTCGCCGCGCGCCCTGACGAGTACCGGGGCCGCAGGGCGCTGAGGCCGCCGGCCCCGGCCGTAAGCTGACTTTCAACGGTGGTGCAACTCAGGGGAGCGCGGTTTCCAGCCGCGGCCGCGCGGAGCGGTTGCATGTTCCCATAGGTCGCTCCCAAACCCGCTCCCATCCGATCGCGACTCAGCCGGCGGCGGCCGGCACGGCCGATGCTATTCTGGCAACTGACGTCTCTCTGAAGAGGAGTTTCAGTATGCAGACAGGCAGGTGGATTCCGGCGGGCGGGTTGCTGGCCGCCGTGGTGGTTTCGTCGCTGGCGGCCCAGGAAGTCCGGATCGACATTCCGTACCAGAAATTCGTGCTCCCCAACGGTCTCACCGTCATTGTTCACGAGGACCGCAAGGCGCCCATCGTGGCGGTCAACCTTTGGTACCACGTGGGGTCCAAGAACGAGAAGAGGGGCAAGACCGGCTTCGCGCACCTGTTCGAGCATCTGATGTTCAACGGCAGCGAGCATTTCAACCAGGACTACTTCAAGGTGCTCGAGAAACTGGGCGCTACCGACCTGAACGGCACGACCAGCAACGACCGCACGAACTACTTCCAGAATGTGCCCACCTCGGCTCTGGATACCGTTCTGTGGCTCGAATCGGACCGCATGGGACACCTGCTCGGCGCTATCAACCAGGCCAAGCTCGACGAACAGCGCGGCGTGGTGCAGAACGAGAAGCGGCAGGGCGAGAACCAGCCGTACGGGCTGGTCTATAACCTGATTACCGAAAACACCTATCCGGCCGGGCATCCCTATTCCTGGACCGTTATCGGATCCATGGAGGACCTCAACGCCGCCAGCCTGGCCGACGTGCAGGAGTGGTTCAAGACCTATTACGGGCCCTCCAACACCACCCTGGTTTTGGCCGGCGACATCGACGCGAAGACCGCGCGGGAAAAAGTGGAGAAGTACTTCGGGCACATTCCGCCGGGGCCGCCGGTGCAGAAGCAGGCCTCCTGGGTCGCCAGGCGCCAGGGCAGCCACCGGGCCACGCTCCAGGATCGCGTGCCGCAAGCCCGTATATATAAGGTCTGGAACACTCCGGAGGACAATACCCGGGACGCCGCCCTGCTGGAACTGGCGGGAGCGGTTCTGGGGCAGGGAAAGACTTCCCGCCTCTACAAGCGCCTGGTCTACGACGAGCAGATCGCCACCGACGCCGTGGCTTACGCTTCAGCCCGGGAGATCGCCGGCCAGTTCATGATTCAGGCCACCGCCCGCCCGGGCGGAGACCTGGCCAAGGTGGAAGGGGCTCTGGACGAGGAACTGGCCCGGTTCCTGGCGTCCGGTCCCACAGCCGAGGAACTGGAGCGGGTGAAGACCCGGACCGTGGCGGGGTTTCTCCGGGGCCTGGAGCGCATCGGCGGCTTCGGCGGCAAGTCGGATGTACTGGCCCGGGGCCAGGTCTTCACCGGCAATCCGGAGGCGTACAAAGAAGAACTGGCTGTAATTCAGGGCGCCACTCCCGAGCAGGTCAAAGGGGCGGCGCAGCGCTGGCTTTCCGACGGCGTCTTCGCGCTGGAGGTGCATCCCTTTCCGAATCTGAAGGCTGGCGCAGCGGCGGCGGACCGCTCCAAGATGCCCGAGCCGGGCACGCCTCCACAACTGAAGCTGCCCAAGCTTCAGAGAGCCACCCTCTCCAACAAATTGAAAGTGATCCTGGCCGAGCGCCACGAGTTGCCCTTGCTGCAGTTCACCCTGGCGGTGGACGCCGGCTATGCGTCCGACTTCAACAGCGCGCCGGGTGTAGCGGCTCTCGCCATGAACATGCTGGACGAAGGCACGCGAACCCGCAACTCGCTCCAGATCAGCGAGCAACTTGAGGCGCTCGGGGCGCAGTTGCGCGCGTACTCGAACCTGGACCTGTCGTTCGTGTCTCTATCGGCGCTGAAGACCAGGCTGGATCCTGCCCTCGAACTCTTCGCCGATGTCATCCTGAACCCGTCGTTTCCGGAAGCGGACTTTCGCCGCGAGCAGAAGCTCAGCCTGGCCGCCATCCAGCGGGAAAAGGTGCAGCCCATGACCATGGCGCTGCGGGTGATGCCGGCGCTGCTGTACGGCAAGGGGCACCCCTACGGCAACCCGTTGACGGGTTCGGGCACCGAAGCGTCGGTCAGTTCCCTTACCCGCGAGGCGCTGGTGCGGTTTCACCAGTCCTGGTTCAAGCCCAACAATGCGACGGTCATCGTGGTGGGCGATACGACGCTGCCGGAAGTCACCGCCAAACTGGAGCGGCTGTTCCAGAACTGGAAGCCGGGTGAGGCGCCGGACAAGCAGAAGGCCCTCACCCCGGCCCCGGAGACCAAGCCGGTAGTGTACCTGATGGACAAGCCCGGTTCGATCCAGAGCATCGTTTTCGGCGGGCACGTGGCGCCTCCGAAGGCCAATCCCGACGAGATCGCCCTGGAGACTCTGAACACCCTGCTGGGCGGCATGTTCATTTCCCGCATCAACATGAACCTGCGCGAGGACAAGCACTGGACGTACGGCGCCGGGACGGCTCTGTGGGACGCGCGCGGCCAGCGCCCGTTTTTCGCCTACGCCCCGGTTCAATCGGACAAGACCAAGGAGACGATGATCGAGTTGAAACAGGAGCTCGAGTCGGTTACCGGCAGCCGTCCGGCTACGGCCGAGGAGCTCGAGACCGCCCAGGACAACCTCACGCTCAGCCTGCCCGGCTCCCGCGAGACCACCGGACAGGTGGCCGGGTCGATCGTGAACCAGGTGCAGTTCGGCCTGCCCGACGACTATTACGAGACCTACTCAGGCAAGGTCCGAAAGCTTACTACCCGGGACCTGGCTGCCGCCGCGGGCAAACTGGTCCGGCCCGGCAATCTGATCTGGGTGGTGGTGGGCGACCGCTCGAAGATCGAGGCGGGCATCCGCGAGCTGGACTACGGCGAGATCCGCTTCATCGACCCCGACGGCAACGTCGTGCCCGGGCCATAGGGCGCGTTCACGGCGCCGTGCAGGCCGATTCCGCCCAGGATGAAGGCACGCGCCTGCACGCTCTGGTAACCGTTGCTGAGCAGCAGGGACGACAGTTCCTCGATCGAAACGAAGCCGCGCAGCGAGTCCGGTATGTAAGTGTAGACGCGCGGCCTGCCGTGCAGCAGGGCGCCCCACAAGGCGCCTTGCAGATAGAGATAACCGAGGTAGATTTTGCGCAGCACGGCGCTGCGCGGGAGAAAGAAATCGAGGCTCACCAGCCGGCCTCCCGGTTTGGTGACCCGGCGGATCTCATCCACGGCCGCGGTAAGGCCCGGAAAGTTGCGCAACCCGTAACCCACGAAGACGCAGTCGAAGGTGGCGTCGGGGAAAGGAAGGCGCAGCGCGTCGGCGCAGACCCCGCGGGGGACACCCCGTTCCCGGGCGCGCCGCAGCATGCCGGGTGTCAGATCCGCCGCCACTGCAATGGCCCCGTCCACGCTGCCTGCCACCAGTCTGGAGAAGTCGCCGGTTCCGCACGCCAGGTCGAGAACACGCGCGCCGGGCTCGAGGCGCGCATCCCGGACTCCCAGCCGTTTCCAGCGCGAGTCCATGCCGAAGGAGAAGGCGCGGGTGATGAAATCGTAGCGCGGCGCGATGGTGCTGAACATGGCCCGCATGAGGCCGGGATCTTCTTTTTCAGGAGGCAGCGGCAAGGGGGAATTTTACCATGCCGCAGGGAGCCGGAAACCGCCGGCCGCGAGCCGTTGCGATGGCCCGGCGGCCGGCGGGGTGGTTCTCCTTACGACCTTCGGGAGGAGCGGGCGTTGATCACCCGCGGAGGCTCCAGCCCGATCCCGCTGGCGACGGCGCCCACCGGGCTGGTGACCGGGTAGTCGACCATCTGGGCCATGGCGTAGGCCGGCATGTCCTCGGCCTCCTTGTAGAACGTCAACTGGCTCTCGATCGGATCGAAATCCACGCGGATCAGATCGCCGGTGCGCACCTGCTCGGTGGCGATCAGGTTCGACAGCGGATGCACCAGCGCCCGCTCGATCGCGCGCTTCAGGTGCCGGGCGCCGTACTTCACGTCCGTGCCTTCGGCGAGCAGATGCTCCTTGGCGGGATCCGTCAGCGTGAACACGAAAGGAGAGCCGGTGGGCGAGTTGAAGATCCGCTGCTGCACCATGTTCAGCTCCAGTTCGAGAATACGCCTCAATTCGGGGACGCCCAGCGGCCGGAAGACCACCGTCTTATCGATGCGGTTCATGAACTCCGGGGTGAACTTGTGGCGGGCAGCCTCCACGGCGGCGCGGTGGATCTTCTCATTCAGGCTCTCGCCCAGCACGCCCTGGCGGATCTGCCGCTCGGCTTCACAGGCCGCGAATCCCAGGTTGGGTCTCAAAATGGAACTCATCTCGCTCGCGCCGAGGTTGCTGGTCATGAAGATCATGGCGCGGGAAAAATCTACGCGGCGGTTATCGCCCAGCGTGAGCGTGGCTTTGTCCAGGATGCCCAGCAGCAGGTTCCAGAGAGCATCGCTGGCTTTCTCGATCTCATCGAAAAGGACGAAGCTCAACTTCACCTTCTCGGTGTGGTACTGGTTCAGCACTTCCTGGCTGAGCAGAGGATGAGTTTCCCGGTGCCCCAGGTAGCCCGGAGGCGAGCCGATCAGCTTGGCGATTTCGTGGCTGTGCTGGAACTCCGCGCAATCGATCTTCGCCACCGCCCGGACGTCGCCCACGAGGGTCTCCGCCACCACTTCGACCGTTCGCGTCTTTCCGGAACCGGTGGGGCCAAGGAACAGGAAATTCCCGATAGGCCGGCCGGGACCGGTCATGCCCGCCAGGTAGGTCTGGTAGATATTCACGATCTGCTGGACCGCGTCGTCCTGGCCGACGATGTTCCTGCGCAGATTGGCTTCGAATTTCTCGGCCTCCCGCCCGGTTTGTCTCGGGTCGAGCATCCTGTTCAACCGAACCATGATTCCTTCCCCCCTGTCCGGCCGTCTTCAGCCGCTGTCACAAGGGACTAAGCAAGCCGCTTGCCATTCCTGTAATCGGCTGAAATGCGAAATCATTTACCCAACGAGCGGTTGCTGGAAAGGTGCGCCGCAACCCGCCCGCCGGGCCTGGCCGCCTCGCGTGCAATTCCCCTCACTCCGCTCCCGGGCGGACTTGCCTGCGCCCGCCCGCCGTTCCTATTTCTTCGGCTGGGAGGGCCGCACCTCCACCCGGCTCACCAGCGTCCGGGCCGGCATGCGCAGCAGCGCGACCGCGATTTCCGCTATGTCTTCGGGGGCGATCTTCCAGTCCGTCCGGGCGCCGCGGCCGCCGAATTCCGTGTCCACGCTCCCGGGCATGATGTAACTCACTCGTATGTTCTGGTAGCGCAGATCCATCATCATCGCCTCGCTGAATCCGTTCAATCCGAATTTCGAGGCATTGTAACCGGCGCCGCCGGAGAATGGATTCTTGCCCGCGAGGCTGCTGATATTGATGACGTACCCCGCACCACGGCGTTTCATGAGGGGGATCGCGGCGCGGGAACAGTAGAAGACCCCGTTGAGGTTCAGGTCGATCATGGCATGCCATTCGTCCGGGGTCATCTCGCCGATGCCGCGGAAGACGCCCAGGCCCGCATTGTTCACCAGGATGTCGAGCGCGCCGAAGCGGCTTTCGACCACGCGAAACAAGCGTTCAACTTCCTCTAGCCGCGATACATCCGCGGTTTCCGCCAGCACCTCGCCTTGGGCTTGGCCCTTGAGTTCGCGCGCCGCGCGGGCGACGTTTTCCGGGTTGCGCCCGCAGAGCGCCACCGCCGCTCCTTCCTGAAGAAGGCGCTCGACGATCGCCCTCCCGATGCCCCGGGTGCCTCCCGTAACGACTGCAAATTTTCCGCTCAGGAACTTGTTCTGCATGATCCGATGGTAGCGGGACCCGGCCGCCGGCGGCGGGCTTGAAACGGGGCTCTGATAGAATCGAAGTAAGCCGCGATATCATGCGTTCCACAGGCGCACCGCAGAATGCCCTCTCCCTGACCGATGTGGAGCTGAGCCCGGCATTCCAGGATCTGCTGTCCCGAGCGCTGAAGCAAATTTCGGAGCAGGCCCGCGTCGAAGTGCAGTCCCAGATTGCCGCCCGGGCCGGCGAGGCCGCCGACCGCGCGGCCGCCCTGGCGCGCGCGGCGGCGCGCCGGGAACTGGCCGAGGAACTGAACCAGGCTCTGCGGCGGCTGAGGGAGTGCAGGGAGATCGCCGAGGTGTGGGAGGCGCTGGCCGCCTCGACCGCTCCGCTCTGCGACCGGGCCGCGGTTTACTCGGTGAGTGGAGGCACGCTGCGCGGAGAGAGTGTTCGCGGGCTCGATCCCCGGAGTTCCGAACGCCTGCGTGAATCCGTTTTCCTCATCGAGGAGGCGGGCGCTTTCGCCGGCGTCGTCGAGACCCTGGAGCCGCTGGTGGCGCTGGCCTCGGCCTCCGAAGTCGGCGCCGTCAACCTGGACCTGTTCGGCCATCCCGCCGACGACCGCGTGTATCTGTTCCCGGTGCTCTCGCGGCACTCTGTGGCGGGTGTCCTGTACGTGGCGTCGGAAAGCCGCGAAGTGGAGATTGCGGCGCTGGAACTGCTCTCGCTGGCGGCCGCCGCCGCCCTCGACTCCCTGCTTCCTTCCGAGGCGGCAGCCCCGGTGAAGTCCGAGCCCGGGCTGGTTTCCATCCGCGTGGAGGCGCCGCCCGCGGGCGTACGGGCCCCGGACTGGGAAACGTTGTCGCCCTCGGAGCAGGAACCGCACCTGCGGGCTCAGCGGCTGGCTCGCGTGCTGGCGGCGGAGATCCGGCTGAACCGGCCTGACGCGGTTCGTTCCGGACGGGCCCGGCGCGACCTCTACTCGGTATTGCGCCAGGAAATAGATGACGCCCGGGAGACCTACCGCCGGGAATGCATGGGCGGTTGTGCGTCCATGATCGATTACCTGCACCTGGAACTGGTGCGCAGTCTGACGAATGGCGATGCTCGATTGCTCGGCTCATCATATCCAGGCCCCTTGCGGCCGGTGGGATAGCGCCCGGATGGCCCGTCCTGGAAAAGCAGGACGGCTGGCCCGGCTGATCGTGCTGGCGTTCGGGGCCGGGCCGCTGCTGGCGGCCCCCTCCGTCGATGCGCTGGTTCAGGCCTACCGGGATTCGCCTTCGCCCGCCCGCCGCCGGGCCTTGCTGCAGTACGCCGCTGCCCAAAACCGCACGGAGAACGGTGCGCTGGCCCGGTTTGCCCTCGGAATCATCGCTCACTCCGAGCAGGATTACGCTTCCGCGGTCGAGAATCTGGAACTGGCCAAACCCGGCCTTCCGGCTCTGGGCGACTACATCGCCTATTACATTGCCGCCTCGCGCCTGGCGGCCAAGGATATATCGGGGCTGGAGCGAGACCTGGCGCCGTTCCAGTCGCTGCCGGCGCCGTCGCCCCTGTCGGAGAAGGCCGTTCTGTTACGGGCAGGGGCGATGCTGGAATCCGGCAGGCCGGCCGAGGCCGCCCAACTGCTCGCTTCACGCGACTCCACGCTCCCCCAACCCGAGGCGGGCCTGCTGTCAGGGAAAGCTTACGAGGCTGCCGGCGACCTGGCTCAGGCGGTGCGCTCCTATCAGCAGGTCTACTACCGGTATCCGGATCGCGAGGAGGCTGCTGCCGCCTCCGAGGCGCTTGCCAGGCTGCGACAGAGCCTGGGCGATGGCTATCCCAACGCCTCTCCGCAATTGATGCTGGAGCGCATTGAGCGGTGGATCGCCGTGCGGGAGTACGGACGAGCCGAACAGGAACTGACGACCCTGGCCGGACTGGCGCAGGGTCCGGAGGGAGAACTGGCCCAGGTTCGGTCCGGCGCGGTCCTGGTATTGCGCAACAGCCCGTCGGCCGGGTTGCGCAAGCTGCAGTCCCTGAACGTCTCCTCGCCCGAGGCCGGCGCCGAGCGCCTCTATTACATCGCCCTGGCGGCGCGCAGACTCGACGATGATGCCGAAATGCTGCGAGCCGTGGAGAGCCTGGGAACCTCCTACCCCGGCTCGGCGTGGCGTCTCAAGGCCCTGGTGCTGGCGGGCAATCGCTACCTGCTTCTTAACCGCCCCGAGCAGTACGAGCCGCTGTTCCGCGAGGCGGCCCGGAGTTTTCCTTCCGAACCGGACGCGGCCTATTCGCAGTGGAAGGTGGCCTGGAATGCCTACCTGCGCCGGCGGTCCGACGCCGTGGACCTGCTCCGCGACCATCTGGTACGGTTCCCCGAATCGAGCCAGGCGCCGGCGGCGATGTATTTCCTCGGGCGTTCCGCTGAACAGGAGGGAAGCCTCCCGGCCGCTGCTGCTTTCTACCGGACGATCCTGAAGCGCTTTCCGAATTACTACTACGGTCTGCTGGCTCGAGAACGCCTCGAGCGCGCTCCGCTCGCCCAGGCGGCCGAGTCGGCTGAAACGAAAGCCTTCCTCGAGGGGCTGGGCCTTTCCGAAAAGAAAGCTGCATCCGCCGGCATGCGGCCGAGCGCGGCCACGCGGCGCCGCATCAATCGCGCCCGGCTGCTTTCCTCGGCGGGCTTCTCCGATTGGGCCGAAGCCGAGCTGCGATTTGGGGCTCGAACCGACGGGCAGCCGTCTCTTCTGGCGGTCGAACTGGCCGGCAGCCGCTCCGCCACGCACGAGCGCATCCAGGTGATCAAGAAGATCAGCCCCGACTACCTTTCAGTCGAGATCGGTGAGGCGCCCGCCCGCTTCTGGCAGTTCCTGTTCCCGCTGCCTTACCGCCAGGTACTGATGAGCCAGTCCCAGCGGCGCGACCTGGACCCCTACATCGTGGCGGGCCTGATCCGCCAGGAATCGGAATTCAATCCCCGGGCGGTGTCCCGCTCCCGGGCTTACGGGCTGACCCAGTTGCTGCCCTCGACCGGCCGGTCCATGGCGCGGCAGAGTGGAATCCGGCGGTTTCGCACCAATATGCTGTTCCAGCCGGAACTCAACCTCCGGTTGGGCATCTCCTACCTGCACCACCTGTTAACTCAGTGGCGCGGAAAGTGGGAGCACACCCTGGCTTCCTACAACGCGGGAAAGTCGAGGGTGGAGGAGTGGCTGACTTGGGGCGACTATCGCGAACCGGCCGAGTTCGTGGAGACCATCCCGTTTACCGAGACGCGCGAGTACGTGCAAGCGGTGCTTCGAAACGCGGCCTTGTACCGGCAGTTGTACGGCCCCGCCTCCAAGCGGGCGGTAACCGCGCCGGAACCGGTCAGAAAATCGGTACGTCCCTCCGCCAAGAAAAGCCGGGCGTCGAGAAAGGCCACACCTCAAAGGAAAAGGCGGCGCTGAACGCGCGTTCCCGACGGGCAGTTCGGACCTGTCCCCCAGGGTTAGATTCCAGCGCTGAAAATCTGAGAATTTGTCCCTCGGATTTCGAGTTCCGCCGTAACCGTAACGGCCGCAAGCTGTCAGCGATCAGCGTTCAGCGGTCAGCCTACAAGCCCTTGGGATTGGCCGGTTGCTTCAAAAGCTGAACGCTGACCGATGATCGCTGACAGCTCCCGTCCTCAGAGATTTCAAGTATCCTTGGTTTTAGTTAGAGTACTACTGCTTACGAAAACCGTAAAATCGGGAAAAATCCCTGTAACCAAATTGAAACATTCGGAGTATAGTTCTTGGGAGGGGAGAAAATGTTCGTCATCCTTCAGAGGGAGTTTCGCAGAGGCCGCCTGGCCAATAGCGCCGCCCTGCTCCTTCTGATCGGGCTGCTGGCGATACTGTTCGTCTCGCTGGTGAGCGGCGTCAAGTCCCTGCCGGCCTGACCGGGGCCGTCCGGAGCAACGGATCCTCGCCCAGGATCCGCCGCCGCAACCGCGCCAGTTCGTTCGTATCCAGCAGGACGTGTTTCACCCGAATTCCTGCGCGGCAGCCGTGCCGCCCGGTGCGGCAGTAACAGACCTCGCCCAGGAGAATCCGGTTCTCCCAACTGATTTTCACCGCGGCGCCATACGGCACAGGACCCTCCAGGTCCAAGCCCAGTCCCTGGGGGCTGTGATCGACGATTCTTCCCCGAATCACCCGCTCCGGCTCGCCCAGGACGGTAACGGACGCCGGCTGGTTGGCAAAGATGCGCAGTTGGCCTCGTTCGTCCACAATGCGGGGATCGGCTGCCGCGGCAGGGAGCTTTAGACTGGGGGTCACGGCGACTGTCATCCAAACCCTCAACCTCGGAGGGTGGCCACGAACCACAGCAGGGCCGCGGCCATGCCGGCCAAAGTGAGGGCGGACACCCGCACCGTCCATGCCCAGACTTTCGACCGCGTCAGCGGGTCCTCTTCCGCCACCGCGCCCGGCATGAGACGCGAGAAGCGGCTCTGCGCTCCCACGGGCAGGTCTCGTATAGCCCGCTTGATCCGCTCCCGGCCATGCCGGTCGGCGATCAGGATGGTGGCGGAGTTGAGCCCCCGGGTCGATTTCAGCAGGGTCTGGCGCAAGTCGTCCGGCACTTCGTCGACAGAACCGTAGACTGCCTTCTTTCTGCCGGCTGCGATCATTACGATGGACTTCTTGATGGCGCCCGATACCGCCCCGGGCTTCACCGGGCCGCAGAAAGGGCACCTGCGAAATCGGGCCTCGTCGAACTCCCGCCGGCAAGTTTGGCAGACCATAACCCGCCTCCATTGTACGACGCCGCCCGCACGGTTCAGGGTACGATCTGCGCCTGCCGCACCTTGGCCTCCCGGCCGGCCACGTTGTCCAGCACGACCTCGATGAAGCCCAGCGCCGCTTTCGACAGGGCCTTGTCCTTCCGGTAGATCAAGCCCAGCCGCCGGATCATGGGCTCGGGCCCCAGCGAGACGGTTCGAAGCCGGCCGGCAGCCGCTTCTTCCCGGCAGTTGGAAGCAGCCAGGAAAGCGATACCCAGTCCGGCCATGACGAAACGCTTCATCATCTCGGTGGAGTCCAGTTCCATCGAAATGCGGACGTCGTCCTCGACCGGTTCCAGCCAGGCGTTCAAACGCGCGCGCGTGACGCCGTACTTGGGAAGCAGCAGGGGATAGTCGAGCACATCCTGACAAGCCGCGGATTGGCGAGGGGCCAGCGGGTGGTCGGGCGGGACGATGAGCCGTATTTCATCAGTGTGAACCTTGACGACCTGGAGGCGCCGTTCGGCGACGGGAAGCTGGGTCAACCCGAAATCGGCCAGATTGTCCATCACCGCCTCCACGACGCGCGAGCCGTAGGAGCGGTCCACGTGCAATTGCACGCCGGGAAAGCGCTCCTTGTAAACGGCAAAGACCTCGGGCAGAACGTAGATGCAGGTGGCTTCGTTGGCCGCGATCACCAGCTCGCCCCGCGGCACCCGCTCCAGCTCGTTGATCGCATCCTGAGCCTGGCGCCGGAGGTCGAGCAGCTGCTCGGCGTACTGGGCGAAGATCCTGCCCGCGGCCGTCAGAGAGATGCGGCTTCCGAAACGCTCGAAGAGGGCGGCGTTGAGTTCCTGCTCCATCTGGCGGACCTGTGCGCTGATGGCCGGCTGGGTCCGGAAGCACGTCACCGCGGCCTTGGAGAAGCTTTTCAGCCGGACGATCTCGAGAAAAGTATGGAGCTGATCGAAATCCATGACAAACCGCCCCGTTTCGTGCACCGCCCTCCGGGGCGCTGAAGACGGCGGTCGCCGCCGGTTACAGCGGCAGGATCTCTTCCCGCACCGGATCGAACTTGATGCGCCGCTTCTGCACCCAGGCGATATTGCCCAGGTGCGAGGCCTGCGCCGAACGATGTCCGATCAGCACGTCGCCGTTGGGCAGTTTCCGCGAGCCGACACAATCGATGAAGTTCCGGATGTGGTCGATCGTGATCTCGCCTTCGGCCTTCACCACTACCGGCTGCGCCGACCGTCCCGCGGCTTGAAATTCGTAGCGCCCGCGATCGATGAACAGCCGGCCCTCGGTGCCGCAGATCTCGACGCCCGCGCCTCGCGCGCCGGGCGACAGGGTGGCTTCGAAAGTGGCCGACCATTCACCCGGATACTCCAACAGGACGGTGATGGTGTCCGGCGCCGTTCGCCCGTCCTTGTAATGATAGATGCCGCCGGCCGCCACCGCCGAAGTCGGAATCTCCTGACCCACGAACATGTGGACCACGTCGATCCAGTGTGTGAACAGGTCGGTCACCTGACCGCCTCCGAAATCGAGATAGGCGCGGAAATTCCAATACTGCTGGGGATCCCATTCGCGCCACTTGACCGGCCCGAGGTAGCGCGCCCAGTCCAGGTTGGAAGGCTGTTTCGCCAGTTCCGGCGGCGCCTTCATCAGGTGCGCTCCGTTTCCGTGCCACCAGGTGCGCGCCAGGGTGATCTTGCCCAGTTTTCCGGTGTCGAAGTACTCCTGCTTGGCGCGCAGGTAGTGCTTGCCGGACCGCTGCTGCATGCCCACCTGGCAGATGCGGTTGTTGACTCGCGCCGCGCGAACGATCTGGGGCCCCTCCTCGATGGTGAGGGTGAGGGGCTTTTCGACGTAGACGTCTTTGCCGGCGTTCAGTGCATCGATGGTACAGGCAGCGTGCCAGTGATCCGGGGTGGCGATCAAAACCACATCCAGGTCTTTGTGCTCCAGAAACCTGCGGTGGTCGGCGAAACTCCGGGCGCCGGGGGCCAGTGTGGCGGCTTTATCGGCGCGAACGCCGTAGACATCGCAGACCGCCGTCACCGTGATCACCGGCTCCTTCTGAAAGAGACGCATGACGCCGACGCCCCGGCCGCCGCAGCCGATCAGACCGAGGCGGAGACGGTCGTTGGCGCCCATCACCCGGGCGTAGGAGGCGGCCGTAAGGGACGTGGCGGCATAGCCCGCGCCCCGCAGCAACTGGCGACGAGAGAGGCTCATAAGCGGGAATCCGAAATTAACAGTGTAACGGAATCCGCGCCATGGCGGCCTTTTCGGGCGGCTCCCCGGTGCGTGAGAGCCGGCCGTCCAGACGCCGGCGGAGCCACCGGTTGGCCGGCTCTTCCAGGAACCGGTAGACGAGAGCGGCCACGAGGACCAAGCCGGCGAGGAAGAATGCCGCCGCCGCGGCGGTCCCGCCCAGCGCGCTCGATAGCGCCGAGCGCTTGTACCACCACAGCAGGGGGACGTGCAGGATGTACATCGCGTAACTGGCCGTGCCGCCCAGCAGCGCCGTGCGGCCGGAGAGCGCCCGGGCGAGGCGGCCGCCGCCCAAAGCCAGGCCAAGCACAAGTCCCGCGTTGGCCAGGCGGAGTGCCGTGTCGAGCAACGGCCAGGGAGCGCTGGCGGGACCGGCCGCGATCACGGCCGAGGCCAGCAGGATGGCGGGCGCGTACAGGCGATGGCCCCTCCCGGCGAGGCCGGCCCCCCGCCGCGTCAGGATCTCATAGAGCCCGGCCGCCGCAATCCCGATCAGAAAATCGCCCAGGTGCAGCAGAGGCTTGCATCCCGGAACCAGAGCGCGGGCCAGCGGCGGAATGGCGAGGGCCGGCGCGGCGGCGGCCAGAAGACGCAGGGTGGTGATCCGGCGCAGCGGAACCAGCGCGGCCGGCAGGCACAGGTAGAAAAACACTTCGCAGGAGAGCGACCAGGCCGGGGAGTTCCAGTCCACCGGCAGCGGTCTCCAGCCTTCCAGCACCAGCGAGTAATGGAGCAGGTACCCGGCCTGGCGGCCGGCGTTGCCCGGTCCGGGCTCGAACAGTACCAGCGGGGCAATCGCCAGCAGGCTCAGGAAATAGACCGGGTACAGCCGCGCCCAGCGCGCGATGCCGTAGCGCAGCAGGGTGCGGCGATCCCAGACCGTGGAGGCATACCCGCGGGCCAGCAGGAAGCCGGACAGCACAAAGAATGTTCCCACCGCCACGTACGCCATTTCCATGAAGTGCCGGGCGGCCTGCGGCAAGGCCTCCGGCCAGGCGCCCAGCATCCGTCCGGGACCCGTCATATGATGCACGATCACCCAGAGACAGAGCGGGAACCGCACTCCCGTCAGCGCCGGAAACTGCGCCGGGCTTACGTTCGGCGGCCGTGGAACCCTTCCCGGCATCGCCCCTGAGCAAGCACTCCGGTTGCCACAGCCGGGTGTGTGGCCTGCAGTATACTGAGGCTCTGCCGGGCGCCGGAACCGGGGCCCGGTTCATAGGCGAAATCACCGAGGGAGGAACCGTGTCGGATCAAACTGCCGGCAGCGAACGCCGCGATTTTCTCAAAGCCGCCGCGGGCGGAGTGCTGATTCTGAAACCGGAGACCGTTTTCGGCTCCCAGGCCAACTCCGCCGTCGAGGTGGGGATCGTAGGCTGCGGAGGACGGGGCAATTGGATCGCTCCCTTTTTTCCGGAGTATGCCGGCGCGCGGGTGGTGGCGCTGGCGGACGTGATCAAAAGCCGCCTGGACTCGACCCGCGAGAAGTTGCAGATCGGCGCCGGACGCGCCTATTACGGGCCGGACGGCCACCGGGAACTGGCCAACTCGAACCTCGACGCCGTGGTTATCGAGACCCCCACGTACTTTCATCCCGTGCAGGCCGCCGCGGCCGTGGATGCCGGCAAGCACGTCTTCTGCGCCAAGCCCATCGCGGTGGACGTTGCCACCAGCAAGGAATTCCTGGCTGCCGGCGAGCGGGCCCGCGCCAGGAACCTGAGTTTCTGGGTGGATTTCCAGAGCCGCGCCCGCCCGGTCTTCCAGGAGGCGGTCCGGCGCATTCAGCGGGGCGACATCGGCAAGCCGGCCCTGGCCCAGATCCTGTACTACGCGGGCCGTCCCTGGGTGGACCGCTCCACGCCCGGGATGGATCCCGGTTACCGGCGCATCATCAACTGGTTCGGCGACAAGGTGCTGAGCGGCGACATCATCGTGGAGCAGAACATTCATGTCATCGACATGGCCAACTGGTACCTGGGCGGGCATCCGCTCAAGGCCAACGGCACGGGCGGGCGGACGAATTGGGCGGGCACCCGCAACGATACCGGCGATGCGTGGGATCACTTCGCCCTCACCTTCTGGTACCCCGACGGAGTCCACGCCAGTTTCAGCTCGAACCAGTTGACCAACAGCTTCCCGGACCTCTGCGTGCGGTGCTTCGGCGTGCACGGCTGCGCCGACACGCATTACGGCGGGCTGGTCCGAATCGTGAGCGACCGCAAGGAGAACGCCTGGCTGGGCGCGGAAAAGGACGACACTTTCAAAGGCGGCTGCGTCACCAACGTTCAGAACTTCGTTCAAAGCATCCGGGACCGCAAGCCGGTCAACAATGCCGCCGTGGCGGTGGAGAGCAACCTGACCGGCATTCTGGGCCGCATGGCCGCTTACCAGGAGCGCACGGTTACCTGGGAAGAGATGATGGCGTCCAGCGAGAGGTGGGAGGCGGACCTGGCGTTGAAGTGGTAGAGGACGTGCGCCGCCGACGGCTGTTCGTTTTGACGCACGTTCTCGACGGTTCTCAACGTGCCGCGGCGGCGCTGCTGCCGCCGGCGTGCTAGGATGTCTCTATCCATAGAGGGGGACTTCCCATGGCACAGCCGCAAGCCGCGCGCCGGGAGATCGGCGCGCAGGCAATCGATGAGCTTCGCTCCGCCGCGCGCGGCGGGGTCCTTTGTCCGGGCGACGAAGGATATGATGCCGCGCGTTCGGTTTTCAACAGCATGATCGACCGGCGCCCCGCCGCGATCGTGCGATGCGCCGGGGTGGCCGACGTCCGGCGCGCGCTGGACTTCGGGGTCACCCATGACCTGCCGGTCTCCATCCGCTGTGGGGGCCACGGCGTGCCGGGTTTCGCCGTCTGTGAGGGCGGCGTCATGATCGATTTGTCCTCCATGGCCGGCATCCGCGTCGATCCCCAGGGACGTACCGCGCGTGCCGAAGGCGGCGCCAATTGGGGACAGTTCGACGACGAGACGCAGGCGTTCGGCCTCGCCACCACGGGAGGCCTGGTGCGCAGTACCGGAATCGCCGGCCTCACCCTGGCCGGCGGCCACGGCTTCCTGATGCGCAAGTTCGGCCTGGCCTGCGACAACCTGCTCTCGGCCGACGTCGTCACTGCCGACGGCCGCTTCCTGAAAGCCAGCGCGTCGGAGAACCCCGATTTGTTCTGGGCCTTGCGGGGCGGGGGAGGGAATTTCGGCATCGTCACGTCGTTCGAATACCGTTTGCACCCGGTCGGCCCCATCCTGGGCGGCCTGCTGGTCTACCCGTTCCAGGAAGCGCACGGCGTGCTGAAGTTCTACGACGGGTACAGCACCCAGGCGCCGGACGAGCTGGGCGTCATCGCCGTGCTCGGCACTTTGCCCGATGGTACCAAGGCGGTGATCCTGCCTGCCTGTTATGCGGGAGCGCTGGATGAGGGCGAGCGAGTGCTGCGCCCGCTGCGTTCCTGCGCGGCGCCCCTGGCCGACCAGATCCAGCCGATGCCCTACACGGCCGTCCAGAGCATCATCGAGCAGTCCAATCCGCGCGGTTTCCGGAATTACTGGAAGACACTCTACCTGCGTGAGCTGAGCGACGAAGCCATCGGCATTCTGACGGAGGGTTACAGCCGCGTTCCCGCGCCCCACTCTCACGTTGTGGTCTACACTTTGGGCGGCGCCCCCGCCCGGGTGCCCGACGACGAGACAGCCGTCGCTTCCCGAGACGCCCGCCACGCGCTGATCGTCATCGGCATGTGGCAGGACCCGGCCGAAGACGAGAAGCAGATCCGCTGGGTGCGCGAGCTCTTCGAGGCCATGCAGCCCTTCTCCGCCGGCGGGTTCTATCCCAACTACGACGCCGATCCATCGGCCGAGCGCCTGGCCGCGGCCTTCGGGTCCGAAAAATACGAGCGCCTCCGCGCCATCAAGCGGAAGTACGATCCCGGGAATATCTTCCGGTTGAACCAGAACATACGGCCGGCCGAGGGTTAAGCGGGAACTCACTCCGCCGGATTAACTCCAGCCTATTGGAATTACCTTGCCGCCCTGGCTGCGTCCGGCGGCGCCGCGATTAGAATATGGGCAAGACCAGAGGAGGCAAGGTATGTCCTTTACCCGAGTCTCGCTACAGGGCTTGCTGTCGGTCCTGGCCTGTTGCGTCCTGAGTGACCTCGCCCGGGGCCAGGGCACGTTCGCAACCATCACCGGAGTCGTCAGGGATCCCAGCGGGGCGGTGGTCCCGAAGGCTGTTATCGAGGCGACTCAGATCGAAAGGAATTTCCGTCACCAGACGTTGTCCAATGAAGACGGCCAGTACACGCTGGCCAACCTGGTGGAAGGCACCTACACCCTGACAGTGAAGGCGTCCGGCTTCCAGGAACACAAGGTGGACAACATCATCCTCAGCGCCCGGGACATCCGCCGCGTGGATGCGTCGCTCACCGTCGGAGCGGTCGGCACGGTGGTCGAGGTTACCGGCGGGGCCACCCTGATTGAGACGGAGACGGCGCGAATCGCGGGCACCAAGGAGCGCGAGATCATGCGAGCCCTGCCGTTGACTCTGCGGCGCGCCTGGGACTACTTCACCATGACTCCCACCATAGAGCGCACTTCGGGCTGGTCGATCCGGTTCTCGGGCACCGGAAACAACCAGGGCGAAGCCACTCTCGACGGCACCACGCTCGCGACGGCGTTCGGCGGTCCGATCGGGCCGTTGATGGACCGGACCGAACTGGTCCAGGAGATGCGCATCGATGTGGCCCAGTCCACCGCCGAGCACTCCACCATGGGGCAGGTCGCGCTGGTCAGCCGCTCGGGGACGAACGACTTCCATGGCACGGCGGCCGACTATTACAGCAACGCGGTGCTGAATTCCCGGAATCCCTTCAATCTGACCAAAGGCAAGGGGGGCGCTCACCAACTGATCTTCTCGGCGGGCGGCCCCATCTACCTTCCCAGGATCTATGACGGCCGCAACAAGAGTTTCTTCTTCTCGACTCTGGAGATCGCCTTCGGCTCGCGCGGCATCATCCAGGTGAACCGCTCTGTCCCGCTGCCCTCCTGGCGCAACGGCGACTTCACCAATCTGACCACACCGGTCCGGGACCCGCTGGACAACCTGCCCTTTCCGGGTAATCGCATCCCCACAACCCGGCTCAACCCGGTGTCGCTGAAGTACCAGGAACGCTACATTCCCCAGGCCAACTACGGAAGCACCGACGTACTGGCCCCGCCCAACTATCGCGCGGTCTACCCCGGGTTTCCCTTCGTGCACCAGCCGACGATGACGCATCGCATCGACCACCGGTTCTCGGAGAAGCAGTTCCTGTACGGGCGGATCACCTCAGTGCGTTGGAACTTCGACCAGCCCGAGACTGCCTTCCCCCAATTGACCCCGAAATCGACCAACCAGCGGAACATGGACGCCCTGACGCTGGCTCACACCTACTCGTTTACGCCCACACTGTTGAACGAGTTCCGCTACGGTCTCGGGCTGCAGCGCTTCCCCAGCCAGTCTGCCTGGAACGCCAAAGCGGAACTGGAATATTTGGGAGGACTGCAGGGGCTGGCGCCGAACATCCCGGACGTAACCGGCATCCACCGGGTGGATTTTTCCGGTGTCGGCCTGGATGCCATCTCGACCCGCGACTCATGCGAGCCCTGCAATCAGGACGCGGTCCACTCGTTCCTCAACGACGTGAGCTGGTTCCGCGGCAAACACAACTGGAAGTTCGGCGCCAATGTCCGCCTGTCCACCTGGACGACGCTGCGGCAGGGCGCGGCATTGCTCGGCCAGACCACCTTTTCGAACCGTTTCACGGGGCATCCCTACGCCGATTTCATGCTGGGCTACGGCACCACGCTGCGGCGGAATTTCCCCGCTATCCAGCAGGACATCCAGCGCTGGAGTCTCGGCTTCTACGTGAACGACACCTGGAAGCCAACTCCGAAGCTGACCCTGAACCTCGGCTTGCGCTGGGATGCGCAGCTGCCCTGGAGCGAGACCAACGGCCGTATGGCTGCGTTCGACATCAACGGCGGGCGGATCGTGATCCCCGACGGCAGCATGGACCTGGTGAGTCCGTTGATGCCGCGCGGCTACGTGGACGTCGTGGAGGCTTCGCAAGCCGGCTGGTCCTCCAAGCTGATCAGTGCCGACCGCAACAACTGGCAGCCGCGGGTGGGCGTGGCCTACCGGCCCTGGGGCAACAACACCGTCTTCCGCGCCGGCTTCGGGCTGGCGTACAACATCACCCCGAGGGGTGTCACCAACACCGGCATCCCCTTCGTCATCAATGAGCCGGACTACACTAACCCCACGCAGAATCCGCTGGTGTGGCCCTGGGTCTTCCCGGCGGCCGGAGGCAGCGGGCCCTCGGTGGTGAGTCTGCCCAGCGCGCTGCGCCGCGACCTGCGGATGCCCCGGGTCATACAATACTCCGCCACCATCGAGCACCAGCGCTGGGACACGGGCTTCTCGCTCTCCTACGTGGGCACCGGGACCCGGCAGGGAATCTACACTTACAACATCAACCAGCCGCTGGCCGATTCGCGGCTGTTTGTCGAAAAGGACCGCCGGTTTTCGCGCTATCCGGACATCTTCTACGCGGATAACGGCGCCGGGCACCAGTACCACGGAGTGACCGTTCAGGCCCTGCGCAGGCCCAAGAGCGGGCTCTACTACCAGGTCTTCTACACCTGGGCCAAGGACATCGGCGACCTGGAAGACGGCCAGAGCCCGGAAAACGCTTACGACCGGGCGCGCGAGCGGGCCTGGTGGGAGCGCCTGGCCATGCACCGCTTCTCGGCCAACTGCGTCTACGAACTGCCGTTCGGGCACGGCAAGCCTTTCGCCGCCGGCGCAGGCCGCATCCTCAACGGTCTGGTCGGAGGCTGGCGGCTCTCCACCATCGTGGCGCTCGAGAGCGGGCGTGCGCTGACCCCGGCCTGGACGGGGCCCGACCCCACCGGCACACGTTACACCACCAGCGCCACGCGGCCGAACGTGACCTTGCGCCCGGATGCATTGCGGAATCCGAATATCGAGAGCCCGGGTGTGGACGGCTGGTTCGACCCTTCGGCCTTCGCGGGACCGCCCGTCGGCCGCTTCGGCACTTCCGCCAAGGGCGTCATCGTCGGCCCCGGAACCCAGGTCATGCACAACGCCATCGCCAAGGACTTCCCCATTCGCGAGCGGGTGGTGATGCGGGTGGAAGTGCTGGCCACCAACACGCTGAACCATCCCAATTGGGGCGATCCGGAGCTCAACGTTACCAGCACCGGACGCACGGCCCGGATCTTCGCCACTACCGATCGCAACGCCAAGTTCGACACCGCCATCCCGCGCGAGATGCAGTTGCACCTGCGTTTCGAGTGGTGAGCGGAGGTTCGCGCGAGGCGCGCCCCGCGGACGCCCTTTGCCCGGTGTATAATTGCTGCACGGCCGGAGGGCGGAGGGGGTGCGGCAATTCAAGACAGCTTCGTTGCCGTCGGTGGACCGGACCTTGAGGGTTCTCGAGGCGATCGCCGAATCCCAGCGGGGTCTCACCTTAACGCAACTGGCCGAGCGCCTGGGTTTTCCCCGCAGCACCGTGTACTGCCTGCTGCTGAGCCTGGAGCGGAACGGGTACGTGCAGCGCCGCACGGCTCGCGGGCCTTATCTGCCGGGAAAGAAGATCTTCAGCCTCTGCGAGAAGGCCGCTGAAGGAACCGCCCTGGCGGAAATCGCCCGCCCGCACCTGGTCTCCCTGATGGCGCGGCGCCGCCTGCCCGTTCAGATGGCGCTGTTCCTGCAAGGGCAGGTGACACTGATTGCCCAATTTGCTCCCGCCGCGGCTCCCAAGCCGGCCACCTGGATCGGCCAGCGGCTGGACTGGCACTGCACGGCCCTGGGTAAGGCCCTGGCGGCGCATTTCGCCCCGCGGCAACTCACGGAGTTGATCCAGGCGCACGGCCTGCCGCGCCACAACCACAACACCATCGTTTCAGAGCGGGAGATCGTGGAAGAACTGGCGCTCACGCGGCAGCGGGGCTATGCCGTCGACGACGAAGAGGACCTGATCGGGTATCGCTGCGTGGCCGCGCCGGTTCTGGGGTCCGCGGGGGAGCCCATCGCCGCTGTCAGCCTGATGGGAACCACCGCGCAGATCGACCCTCGCAAGGCGTCCGAATTGGGCGCCGATCTCGTCGCCACGGCGGCGGAAGTTTCCAGGCCGCTCGGGAGCGGGGCGGCCCGCCCCCGATACGCAGCGGCAGTCTGATACTCGCGCGGCGCCGGCCGGAAACGGACCTGCGGGATCCCTTTCCGGCCGCCCCGCGCTCAGAAATACAGTTTCAACCCCATCTGGTAGATCCGCATGGATTGCCGCAGGCTGCGGATTTCGCCAACCCGCGGACCATCCGGAATCAATGAATCGAGGCTGAGGTAAGACAGGCCGTTCGGCACTGCGAACTGCGGCGTGTTGAACGTGTTGAAAGCTTCCGCCCGGAATTGGAGCCTTCCCCGCTCGCCGAATTGGGGGATGGTCCAGTTCTTTCCCAGCGACAGGTCGAAGACGTGGGCGCCCGGCGAAATCAGAGCGTCCGGAGCGGCGTTGCCGAAGTGGCACAGTTCCGGGTGATTCGGGATGTTGCAGTCGGTGCGCCGGAAAGCGGTCGGGTCGTACCACAACTGGCGCGTGGCCTTGCTGCCCAGGCGTCCGTCGGCCACCCGGTCCGGGTAGCTGTTGGAACCCGTGTTGAGGGTTCCGCCGTACAGGGTGAACGGATAACCGGTCCGCAGCGTGATGACGCCGCTGGACTGCCAGCCGCCCAGAACCGCGCGCACAACACCCTTGGAGTTGCGGAAGACCGGCAGGTCGTAGACGTAGTTGATGACCGCGTTGTGGGTCACGTCGAAGCCGTAGCGCTGGCGGTCGGCGCGCCGGTTGCGCGGGTCCTGATAGGTCGTATTGACGTCGCCGGCGGGATCATTGCGGCCGTAGCCTTCCCCGCGAGCCTTGCCGTAGGTGTAGGCGAGCCCGACGGTCAACCCGGCGCTGTAGCGCTTTTCGGCCTGGACCTGCAGGGCGTGGTAGTTCGCGCTGGCGAAGCTGTCCAGGTAGCGGATCGTGTTGATCAGGCGCACGGCGTTGCCCTCGCCCTGGCTCACATAGGCCTGGTAGGGCCGCCGTGAGTTGACGTCGGTGTCTCCGAACTTGGGGTCGGGGCTGTTGAAGTTCGGCCAGGTGTTGTCCAGGTGGCTCGTCTGGCTGCCGACATACCCCACCGTCAGGAAGATCCTGGACGGCAAAGACCGCTGGATGTCGAAGCTCCACTGGACCGAAGTGCTGGCCTTGTTGTCCGGGGTGAAGGCGGAGATGTTGGTTCGCGCCGCCGTGGTGCCCTGGCCGGGGAACGGATCGTCCAAGGTCAGGATTTGCGAGCCAGGGCGGAACTTGCGGGTCTGGATGTTGTACGTCTGACCTCCATACGTGTACTGGAGAATCTGGGCGAGATCGGTCACCTGGGTCCAGCCGTAGGTTCCCGAGAACGGGGGCAGCAGGGCCAGAATCGTCATGTTGTTCAACTGCTGCACGTTGACGTACCAGCCGGATCCGGCGCGGATCACCCATTTGTCGCTGACCCGGTAGGCGATGCCGACGCGGGGCATGAAGTAGCGGTTGTCGGTCCCGTAGAAATCGAAGTCTTCACCGGGTGTCGGCACGATGGTGGGATACTGCTTCCCGTCGGCCCCGGTGCTCAGGATGTCGAGCCGCAGCGAGCGCCACTTCTTCAGGGTGTCGTGGGGAACCGAAAAGAAGTCCCAGCGCAGGCCCATGTTGATCGTCATCCTGCGCGTGGCCCTCCATTCATCCTGGAAGTAGGCGCCCCAGCGGTTTTGCCGCGGCGCCGTCCAAACCAGGCCTTCCGCAGTGGAACTCGAACTGGGGTAGCCCATCAGCCAGCCCGCCAGGTTGTAGCTGCCCGCGCAGCAGCCCAGGTTGCCCAGCCCCACATTGGCCGCGGCCCGGTCCAGGCCGTAGCGCAGGTACTCCATGCCCATCTTGAAGCTGTGGGAGCCCTGGATCGACGAGAAGTTGTCGGAGAACTGGTAGATGCCGTTGAGATCCCGCCGGGCGGCGGAGTCTCCGCCGACGATACCCGTGGGCGGGATCCCGGTCTCGAAACTGGTGAACTTGCGGTTGTTGTCCGTGGCCACCCGGAACTTGCCGATGCCGAGCGAATCGGAATCGAAATCCGTGTCGGTCCGGGCGTTGACCTGGTCGTGGTTGGTCTTGTTGAAACCGAAGCGGAATTCATTCAGGATGCGCGGATTGAAGATGTGCAGGTGCTGGAAAGCGATGTTGTAGGCCCGCACGTGGAAGTAGTTGGGGAAATTCGGGTTCAACTGGTTCTGCTTGTAATCCGAAAACTGGGTCGCGTAGCGGCCGAAGATCCGGTCCGATGTGCTGAAGTTGTGATCCACGCGGCCGAAGAACTGGTGCTGGTCCAACACCAGCGGAACCGTGCGGATCACGTTGGTATCCAGGATGTCTTCCGGCTGGAAGTCCGGTAATGGCAGGTACTTGTTGACGAAGTTCTGCGCGTTCTTGTTGATCCGGCTGGCCGGCACGATGTTGGTGATCCTCCCGTTGTTATCGCGGAAAGGCTCGCCGGTCACAGGGTCGTAAATGATCGTGGGGCTCCGCACCGGCACGCCGTTCCGGATGAGCGGAGTCAGCAAAGCGGAGAAGTCGCCGTCGCGGAAGGGCTGAACAAACCAGTGGGCCTGCCCGACCGACTCCTGGGTCTCCTTGGTGCCTTCGTAGTTGAAGCTCCAGAACGTGCGGTCGCGGCCTTTGTATCCTGGAATCAGCACCGGCCCTGCCAGCCAGGTGCCGAACTGGTTGCGGCGCAGGCGGTTCTTCTTGGCCTGGGCCGCTCCGGGCGGCAACTGGAAGTTCAGGAAGTAGTTCTTGGCGTCCAAGGCGTCATTGCGCAGGAATTCGTAGAAGGTGCCGTGAAACTCGTTGGTGCCGGACTTCAACGCGATCTGCACGTTGGCGCCGTTGTTCATTCCGTATTCGGCCGAATAGGAGCCGGTTGAGACCTTGACTTCCTCGATGGCGTCGATCGAGGGGTTGAACATCACCTGGTTGACCAGCGGCTCGGTGGCGACCACACCATCCATGGTCACGCGCTGATTGGCGTCGCGCTGGCCGTTGGCGCTCACCGTGGTGGCGGCTCCCGGGAAGGGAAACGCTCCGCCCGCCAGCGGGTCCCGCCCCATCCGGTTGCCGTACTGCACGCCCGGCGTCAGAATCACGAGGCCGGCGAAGTTCCGGTTCAGGATAGGGATCTCGGTGACCCGTTTCTGATCGATGGTCGCTCCGATCACCGCGTCGTCGGTCTTCATCTCCACGCCGATCGCGCTCACCTCGATCCGTTCGGAGGTGGCGCCGACTTCGAGGGTGAAGTTGACGCGCGCCTTTTGCTGTAAAGCGACGGAGATTCCGGTCTTGGTCTGGCTCTTGAATCCGGTCACTTCCGCCGTTACCTGGTAATCTCCCGTCTCGATCAACGGGAAGGAGTAGTTGCCCGTGCTGTCGGTGGTGGTCTGGCGCTTTTCGCCGGTCAGCACGCGCAACAGGGTTATGTTGGCGTTGGGGACAACGGCCCCGGAAGCGTCCGTTACGGTCCCCAGGACTTCGGTTGAGGTCGTCTGTGCGCCGAGTAGAGCGGCGAAAACACACAGTGAAATCAGCAGCGAGATAGTTCTTCTGTTCACATCCCTGCTCCCTTTGATGTGCCGGATCCCCGTATCCGGCAGACGCCGCATCCGGCTTTTGCGGCGCTGCCACCCT